>JAZRMT010000132.1:0-14703 GCA_045647805.1 Eubacteriales bacterium
TGTATCTCTCTGCGGCATTTACTGCCACGGCAGTGTGAGTATCAATGAGTATTTTTTCACTCTCAAATACCCTCTTAATGGTCTCTGCACAATTCTTTTCGTCGGTGTAATATCCAAGGAAATCCGCATTTATCTTATCAAATTCCTCGGAGCTGATCTTATATTTTCCGTCCTTAGCAAGAAGCTCCATATATTTTTTGGTTTTCTCGCATCCGAGAGTAACGTACAGAAGTCTTTCGAGATTTGAGGAAATAAGAATATCCATAGAGGGAGACATGGTTGTATGGAAGGTTCTGTTTTTGTTATACTCTCCGGACTCAAGGAAATCGGTGAGAACGTTATTCTTGTTTGATGCGCAAACAAGCTTTCCGATAGGAGTACCCATGAGCTTTGCAATATAACCTGCGAAGATATTACCGAAGTTGCCGGTGGGAACGCAAACGTCAATAGTCTCGCCAAGCTTTACCGCACCAGATCTATACATATCGCAGTAAGCCGAAATATAATAAACGATCTGAGGAACAAGTCTGCCCCAGTTGATCGAGTTTGCACTGGAAAGGAATACTCCGCCCTTTTCAAGCTCGAGTGCGAAGTCTGTGTCGGAGAATATTTTCTTCACGCCCGACTGAGCATCGTCAAAGTTGCCGACGATTCCTACGACACTGACGTTGGAACCCTCCTGCGTCTGCATCTGAAGCTTCTGCACACGGCTGACTCCGTCAATGGGGTAAAATACCTTTATAGAGGTACCCTTGACGTCCTTGTAGCCCTCGAGTGCCGCCTTGCCGGTGTCTCCCGAGGTCGCAACTAGAATAAGAGCCTCCTTTTTCTCGGAGCATTTTCTGAGTGCTCTTGTGAATAGTCTGGGCATTATCTGAAGTGCCATATCCTTGAATGCACAGGTAGGACCGTGCCACAGCTCCAGCAT
Source organism: Eubacteriales bacterium (assembly GCA_045647805.1). Classification (GTDB taxonomy): domain Bacteria; phylum Bacillota; class Clostridia; order Oscillospirales; family CAG-272; genus UBA1740. The sequence goes on from JAZRMT010000132.1 coordinate 929, forward strand.
ATATTTGTTATTTCCAAGCTTGGTGACGGGAGCAGGGGATGCACCGAATTTCTCGCTTGCATAAGCCCCCTCGGCATCCTCGAGCAGCTCCTCGTAGCTATAATCGGTAAGGAAGAGCGAAAGCACCCTTGCCGCTCTCTCTATATATGAGAGGGAGGAAAGCTCTTCTATAAACTTGTTATCGATATGAGGAATCGAATCGGGCATGAAAAGACCGCCGTCCTCGGCAAGTCCGGTCTTTATTGCAAAAGCGGAGGAAACCCCCTCCTTGTTAGCGCCTCTTGTGCTGATGTAATTCATGTGTATTCGCCTTTCTGTTGAATTATCTTCTTTGGTATGCCGTATTCAGATCAAAGGTATTTTCAAGATGCCTTATCTCGGCTGCCCTGTCTTTGTTTTTTACCCTTTCGGCGTAGACCTCGATCACGTCGAATCTGAGCCTTACTCCGGAAGGAATATTCTTTTGATAGTAACGTGCTGCGGAAATTATTTTTTTCTGCTTTTCCGGCGTTACGCTGGATGCAGGTCTCGGCTCCAAAGGGCTTTCTTTGCCGACACTTCTTGTTTTTACCTCTACGAAGGCAACCGTGTCGTTTTTTCTCGCAATGATATCTATCTCGCTACCGCCGCAGATAAACCCTCTCTCAAGAATTTTATATCCCTTTTTCTTTAGAAATTTTGCCGCCGCATTTTCACCGAAATTGCCTATCCTACGCTTTTCGGTAAGAACCTTCAGTATGTTCATTTTTCAAGGAATTTCAGGAAGCTTTTGCGGTAGATCGGTGCTACGCCGTGTTCTCTTACCGCATCCATATGCTCCTTGGTGGGATAACCCTTGTGCTTTGCTATTCCGTATTCGGGATAAAGTCTGTCAAGCTCGATGCAACCTCTGTCTCTCGTAACCTTGGCAAGCACCGATGCCGCCGCAATCGAATAGCTCTTCGAATCACCCTTTACTACGCATTCGGTAGGAATATCGAAGCCTCGGGAGCAGTTGCCGTCGATAAGAGCAAAGTCCGCCTTTACCGAAAGCCCCTCAACCGCACGTCGCATAGCCAGCATCGAAGCGTTAAGTATATTGATATTGTCTATTTCCTCGGGACTTGCCTCGGCAATAGAGTAAGCCAATGCCTTTTCCTTAATAACCTCGAAAAGCTTTTCACGCTTCTTCTCGGTCAGCTTTTTGGAGTCGTCCAGCCCCTCTATAATAACTCCCTTGGGCAGAATTACAGCCGCCGCAACTACCGGACCGCACAGCGGCCCTCTGCCCGCCTCGTCACATCCGCAAACGGCGGTGTAGCCCTTGGCGTACTTTTTTTCTTCATATTCAAGTGTCGGCATAATAACCTCGCTTATTTAGGACTTTCAAGAGATATGCGACCAACCTTGCCGCCTCTGAATTCGTCAAGCACCATATCGGCAGTACGGGCGTGGTCTATCTCGCCACCTCGTATAAGGAAGCCTCTTTTTCTGCCCACAAGCTCAAAGAGATCGTAGGAATCCAGCTCCTCGCATTCATCCTCGGTGAGCTTATACCGCTCAAGAAATTGTTCCTTTGCTTCGTTAAACAGTCTTAAACAGCAGATCATGGCTATTTCCTCGGTGTCAAGGATCTTATCCCTAATAGCTCCGGTGATAGCAAGGTTTTCTCCAACCCTCTGCTCCTCGAACTTAGGCCAGAGCACTCCGGGCATATCGAGAAGATCAAAGCCCATATCCGTCGGCACCCATTGCTTTGTCATTGTAACGCCGGGGCGATCCTCCACCTTGGCCTTTTTACCGCCGGCGATCCTGTTGATCAGAGATGATTTTCCGACGTTGGGAATTCCGACTATCATAGCTTTGAGCTTACGCCCCGACATTCCCTTAGCCTTGTATCTTTCTAACTTTTCGTGAAGAACATCTCTGACAGCATCCCTTAGTGCGTCTATCCCGAGACCTGTCACAGAATCGATCACCACGATGGGCTTGCCGCTGCCTTTATAAAAGTCTATCCATTTCTTTGTAATATCCGGGTTAGCAAGCGTGGCCTTGGTGAGCACCGTCAGCTTCGGTTTTTCACCTACAAGCGAATCTATTTCCGGATTCTTTGAGCTGTAAGGAATTCTTGAATCCAAAAGCTCGATGACAATATCCACCTCGGGCAGGCATTCCTTCATCATTCGCTTGGTTTTTGCCATATGCCCGGGGAACCACTGAATTTGGTTTGATACCATAATTTCTCCTATTTTTTAATCTACGGTGCCGAAATCCGAGAAGGGATAAATTCTTATTACCACCCGCCCGAGAATACTGTCTACGTCTATTGCACCGAAGCTTCTTGAGTCGTGTGAATCGTTTCTGTGATCTCCAAGTACGAAGACCTCGCCTTTTTTCACAACGTAGTTTTCAACCTCCGAAAGAACGTGTCCCTCGCCGCCGATGTAAGCGTAATCCTCTTCGATAAGCTTATTGTTGACGAATAGCAGATACCGCCCCTCGGCAAAATAAAAGTCTACCTCGTCACCTTCGAGTGCTACGATCCTCTTAACGAGGGCTTTTCCGTCTGTCTTATCTGAGGAAAATACTACTATATCTCCGTAGTCGGGGGTATAGAAGAGGTCGGAAATAATAAGGTGGTCGCCGTCATGAAGAGTTTTCATCATAGAACCGCCGTCAACCTCTGAGTGCCTGAAAACAAAATTGGTGAGAATCATCACCGCCGCAAGAGTGAAAACAAACAGCTCGACAATTTCGAAAAACGAGTGCAGACGTCTGGTCTTTGCGGGAATTTCCTCTACGCTCTCTTCCTCTTCTTTTTCGACGATTGAGTATTCATCCGTCTCATCTTCATAGCTCTCCTCTTGCTTTACGCCAAGATCAAGCTCAAGCTGCTCGCCCTCCTCGTTAGTTTCTGTACCGTTATTTGAAACGTTCTCTTGACTGTCGTCGGTGGAATCCGGGGTGTCTTTTTTCTGCTCTTCGGTAAGCTCGATTGCAAACAGCGCATCGATTTCATCTATGACGTCAGTATTTACCGCACCCTCTTCGGTGTGCATTTCTTCAACGTCCGTAATCTCTTCGTCCTCGCTAAGGTCGATCTCCTTATGCTTCACAAGCTTAGGAGCCTCTTCCTCTTCTTCATCATCGGCGACCTCTTCGTTTTCGTCCTGCGAGTCTGCCTTTGCCGCATGAAGCGTTCTTGCAATCGTCTGCTTATAGTCGTTGAGAAAGCTGTCGTAATCCACAGCCTCTTCTCCGTCATCATTTTTTTCCGGTGCTCCCTCGCTATCATATAGCAAAAGATCAAGAGAGGGTGCCTCGGGCAGGGAAGCGATGGCCTCCTTTTCGATAAGCTCCTCGTCTATGTCATCAAGAGCAATGGGGGAGAGCCTGTTGATCTCATCACTGTCGGGAACCGAGGAGAAAAGATTGCCGTCGTCCGCTTCTTTTCGAGATCCATTTGCCTTCCTATTGTTGTCTGTATTTTCAAACGCCGTACCGAACTCTCTATACATCTCGCCGTTATCCGAAGAATTATCGTCGGTTTTAATGTCGATAATATCGTCCTTCATATGCGGTACCGCCTTTCTCTGATAAAATTCCACTCTATATTTTAACATACTTTAAAATAAAATACAATATTTTTTTAAAAAAATAATCAACAAATCTTGACACCTAACCGAAAGTATGATACAATATCTTCAACAAAAAAAGAGTTAAACTGCCACCGGGTAGTGAATGCCGAGCATTCGTTTATGCATCGTTAGGTCTTGGAAGATGCATAGATCGAATGCATTTTTTTATGACTCAGGAGGAATTATGAAGAATCCGTTTAAAAATCTGACACGCTTCGAGCTTGGTCTTTGGTTATGCTCGGTTGCCGTGGTTCTCCTTTCATCCTTGCTTTCTCCCACACCCGATCTGCTTTCGCTTTTTGCATCACTCGTCGGAGTCACCGCACTGATTTTTCTTGCAAGAGGATATGTGATAGGTCAGGTTCTGGTTATCGTTTTCGCTGTTCTTTATGCAATAGTTTCCTATAAGCAGAGTTATTACGGTGAAATGATAACCTATCTCGGCATGACGGCTCCGATGGCTGTTTTTTGCATTATTTCTTGGCTGAAAAATCCTTACGGAAATACAGGTGAGGTTAAGGTAAACAGGCTGACAAAAACCACGGTCATCCTGACTGCTATCATCACCGTTTTAGTCACCGCCGCCTTTTATTTTATCCTCGGTTACCTTGGTAACGAAAGCCTTATAGTAAGCACTATCTCCGTCTCTACCTCGTTTCTCGCAGCATCACTGACTTTTTTACGCTCTCCGCTCTATGCTGTCGGATACGCATTGAATGACGTTGTGCTTATAATTCTTTGGATAATTGCTGCTAATAACGATCCGGGTGCATATTCCGTCGTAGCCTGCTTCTCTGCATTTCTTTTCAACGATATTTACGGATATGTAAGCTGGATGAGAATGAAAAAAAGGCAAAACAGAGAAGAAACAACAGAAAAATAGAATTTTCTATTGAAACACGCCGCGGTTTGAGTTACAATATATTTCAGTTGTACCGTCGAGTGACAGAATGGAGTATAGTATGAGAAAACTTGATAAAAAGCTTCTTTATGATAAGGTTATATCTAACGTTGAAAGCGATGTAAAAAGCTCCACGATCGGCGGTGCGTCGGTTCTCGTTATGCAAAACGGTGAAGTGCTTCTCGACGAGCGCCGTGGTTATGCTAACGTTGAAACGAAAAGGCCAATATTTAGGGATTCCTTGTTCCGACTTGCCTCTATGACCAAGCCCATCTCTGCAGTAGCAGCTCTTATAGCCGAGGAAAAAGGTTATTTTTCCCTAAAAGATCCGATAAGCCGATATTTTCCCGAATTTCTCGATATGAAGGTTGGAAGACTAGAGGAGGGCAGAGTAGTACCGGACCATAAGCCAAGGCTTGAGCCAAAGCTTATCGACTTTTTGAACCATACCTCCGGCTTTATGTCGAACTCGCCTCTCTTCATCCCTCAGCACCAGGCTATTCCAAAGTCCGAATTTTCGGATAACGAAAGAATTGTATCCTATGCCTTGAAGAACACCTGCCTCACATTTGATCCTTGTGAAGCAACGGGCTATGGAGCATATCTTCCCTTCGATTTAATAGCAGTACTGATACAGAGAAGGAGCGGAAAGAGCTTTTCTGATTTTGTAAAAGAAAATATTCTTGATCCGCTCGGCATTAAGGACATAACATACCACCCGACGAGCGAGCAGTGGGGAAGACTTGTCACAATGTGCGAGAGGAAAAACGATACCGAGATGGTTAACGTTGAACTAGGTGAGCACACCTTCGAGAGTTTCCCCTTGAGCTATACCTGTGCAGGTGCGGGCCTTATCGGCAGTATCGGTGATTACGCAGTGTTTGCGGAAATGCTCCGCCGGGGCGGTGAATACGGAGGAGTCAGAATACTCTCCGAGCAATCGGTAAACAGACTTCGTTCGGTTTGCGTCGATCCTCGCATAATAGGAAAAGGAGCCACTACAAGCTGGGGCATTTCTGTCAGAGTAATTCTTGACGGTTATCCATTCCTTACCCCCGGCTCCTACGGCTGGAGCGGTGCTTACGGCACTCATTTTTTCATCGATCCCGAAAATGAGATCACTGCGATATATATGAAGAACACCCGCTGGTATGACAGTCACGGAGGCGGTGTGACAGGCAGACATTTTGAGTCTGACGTGTTCTTGTCGCTGACTTGATTTTTTTAAGAAAAATAAACGGAAGAGTCTAGAAATCGACTCTTCCGTCTTTTTGTTGACAACAATTGTTTGCAAAATGTGATTGCTTAAGGCTTTTTGTAACAAATTACTCTTTATCGATAAGCAATTTATAAAGTTCGGATTTTGTCAATCCTCGCTCCTTCGACGCCTTTTTTATAGCATCCATTCTGGATAACCCGTCGGACTCGTATTTTGCAACGTGCTCCTCGGGGGTAAGAGAGGAATAGTCCTCTTCTTCGGACTTGCGCGTCCACTTGGAGGCACCCTCGACTACCAGCACGTACTCTCCCCTCGGCTCCTTTTCTTCGTAGAGCTTTATCGCTTCTGCGAGAGTAGTCCTGATCGCTTCTTCGTTAAGCTTGGTCAATTCGCGGCAGAGAGATATTTTCCTATCTTTCCCGAAAAATTCCTCAAGGTCGGAGAGCGTTGCTTTCAGCTTGTGAGGCGCTTCGTAGAATACCATTGTGCGATCCTCGTTTTTTATAGCCTCAAGTCTTTTTTTTCGCTCGCCCTTAACGGGAGGCAGAAAGCCCTCAAAAGCAAATCTTGTTGTTGAAAGAGCGGATAAAGCAAGTGCCGAAACCACTGCCGAAGGCCCCGGTACCACCGAAACGGGTATTCCGCTCTCCGAGCAAAGTCTGACAAGATCCTCCCCGGGGTCACTGATCGCAGGCATTCCCGCATCGGTGATAAGAGCACAGCTATCGCCGGAAAGCAGTCTTTGTACTATTCTCTCACCGCTAATTCTCTTGTTATGTTCATGATAGCTCACCATTTCATTGCGTATTCCCAGAACCGAGAGCAGCTTCAAGGAGTTTCTCGTGTCCTCCGCCGCAATAAAATCTACCTCCGAAAGTACCTTTTTTGCCCTCTCGGAAATATCCGCAAGGTTGCCGATAGGCGTTCCCACAAGATAGAGAACACCGCCAATCACCTTGTTTTTTTCTTCACTCATTTTACTTAATCATCGTTTGTAATCGGCAGGGAAGCTTCCGTTTTCCATGATGTAATTCATGTCCTCCGAATACTCGCGATGCTCCTTATCCTTATAAATTATAAGCGGGCGTGTAAGCTGCATTCCGCTTTTTCCCCCAAGCTTTCCCTCAACCAACAGCATAGAGGGTTCGCTAATTTCATCTGCGTGCACAAAGGTCATTCTTTTCGGTTCAATGGAGCTTGCCCTCATTGCACAAACAAGATCGGCAGTTCTGTCAGGTCGGTAGACAGCAAAAAAGCTGCCCCCGAATTTCAAAAGCCTTTTTCCGGCAAGGCAGAAGTCCGAAATATCTCCCATCACCTCATGCCTCGCTATATTTTTCTTGTTAAGTCTGTTGCTCTTGCCCGAATCGGTCTTCATATACGGCGGATTGGTATACAGAGCATCGAATTCTTCGGGGCTTTTATATTCTCTGACGTCTGCACACACCGTCTTAAGTCTGTCAGAGAGCAAATTAAGCTCGGCATTCCTCTCGGTCAGCTTTGCGTATTCCTCCTGAACCTCGAGAGCTACCGCGCGGTCAAGCTTTTTTCTTGTAAGAAGAAGCAGGGAAATAATACCGCTGCCGCTCCCAAGCTCAATTCCTTTGTCATACCGCCCCATAACGTAGGATGCAAGCAATAATGCATCGGTACCGAAGGTCAGGCCGTCTGTTTCTTGAATCAGGCGTAGATAGTCGTTGACAAAATCAATTCTTTCCATAAGCTTTCCTTAAATAAAACCTATGGGGCTGCCTCGATAGAAGACAACCCCATTTCATTTTACTGCCGCTAAAATTATTCCTCAGCGGGAGCGTCTACGGGACAAGCATCTGCGCAGCTGCCGCAGCTGATGCACTCGTCAGCGTTGATTACGTACTTGCCGTCACCCTCGGAGATGCAGCTGGTGGGACATGCGTCTGCGCAAGCACCGCAGCTGATGCACTCATCGGAAATCTTGTATGCCATTTCAAAAAACCTCCATGTTTTGTAGTCACTTATATTCTAGCACATTTATAGAAAAAATCAAGTATATTTTCAAAAAAAGTGTTAAAAAAACTCTTTCCGGGTAATAATTACTCTTCTATAACCGCCTCGTCATCCTTATCGGTGTCGTTTTGCTTGCCCTTTTTCTTCTCGGGACGGGAGAGCACCTTGATGTCTTGGATCTTGTAATATTTTCCGGCATCCTTCTCGTTGTCGTTGAGCTTTACCTTGACCTCTTCTCTCAGGGGCCTCGTCTCAATAATAGCACCCGCACCCTCCTTGGTCATTACTTGTGAACCGACAGGAGGAGTGTTCCTTATAGCCTCCTCATAGGTCTCGTGCTCGTAACGCAAGCAGCACATAAGTCTGCCGCAAGCACCCGATACCTTAGCCGAATTGAGCGAGAAGTTTTGCTCCTTCGCCATCTTTATAGAAACCTGCACGAAGTCGGAAAGGAAGCCCGCACAACAGAATTTTCTTCCGCAAACGCCAAGCCCTCCCATCATCTTCGCCTCATCTCTGATTCCGATCTGACGAAGCTCGATCCTCGTTTTGAAGGTAGTTGCCAGATCCTTAACCAGCTCTCTGAAATCAACTCTTGACTCGCAAGTAAAGTAGAATATCAGCTTTGAATTGTCAAATGTGTATTCAACTCCCACAAGGTCCATCAAAAGTCCGTGAGATGCGATCTTCTTTTTGCATATCTCGGCTGCATCGACTTCTGCCTTTTTGTTCTGCTCGTCCTTTATGAGGTCTTCCTTGGTTGCTATTCTTGTAACCGATTTCAGCGGAGAAACGATCTCCGACTCACGGGCGTTCTTGTTGCCAAGCTTTACAGTACCCATTTCAAGACCTCTCGAGGTCTCAACGATTACCTTGTCGCCCTTTTTAAGCTTATATTTTCCCGGTGAGAAGTAATAAATTTTTCCCGCCTCACGGAAATTAACGCCGACAATCTCGGTAACCTTCTCGGCGCCATCTTCTGCTATGTTAATTTTTTCCTCGGCCATATTCTTTTCCTTTTTATCATATAATCGGGATTATTGTATTCTCCCCGTCTTTATCCTAGCCATAAGATTGATAAGAAGATTTGATACGTTTGCATTCTTCTGGCATAGTTCCTGTGCCTCGCATAAGGCATCGTATAGCATGAACAGCCTCTTTCTGTCGGTGCTCTCGGAATATCTCAGCCCATCCTCACGGGTAGGGAAGAATATCAACGGAGCATTACCGTCCTCTTTAAGAACGATAAGATCTCTTACAGCGCATATTATTTGCTCGATAGCAATAGAAAGCTCTGCCCTCTTCTGCGGAAGTGCCATAACCGCCGAATAAATATCGGCAAAACCCCCACGTCCCGATGCGGCTTCAACAACTGCCAAAGCATCCGCTCGGCTCTCCTCGTTTTCGCTTGCACTTTTTTGGTCAAACAGAGTAAGAGCGAGTCCCAGCCTGCCGTCCGCACTCATGATCGCGCTCTTGAACTTTGACACGTCACTTCTTGCAAGCCTTGCCGCATCCTCGCTTCTCTCAAGTGCAAAGTTTTCTATCTCCTCCTCGGAGAATCTTGCCATTGCAATATACTGCGTACGGCTCTTGATCGTGGTAAGGATTCTGTCGCACTCTCTGGCAAGCAGAATAATAAATACTCCCTCCGGCGGCTCCTCAAGAACCTTGAGAAGAGCGTTTTGTGCTTCCGATGTCATACATTCCGCATCATCAATGATATAAACCTTATACTCCGACTCGGTTGACGAAAGGAACATATCCTCTCTGAAATCCTTGATAGGCTCAACTCCAAGCGTAGCCTTGTCCTTCCTCTTCTCGAGTATCTTAACGTCGGTGAAGTTACCCTCGTATATCCGCTTACAGGTGACGCACGTTCCGCAGGGAAGAGGATGAAGTGTATCATGCCTTCTCTCGCAATTGATGGCTGCAGCTATCTCGGTGGCAAGCACACTTTTACCCGAGCCCGACGGCCCTCCGATAAGGAAAGCGTGAGGTGCTCTTCCTTCTTCAACAGCCCGACCGATTCGGCTCCTCGCCCCATCGTTGCCGAGCAGCTTAGGAAAATATTTTCTCATGCCCTCACCGCCTTTCAACACTATACCAACTTATATTTTATCACTTATTTCCTTAAAAGTCAAGTGAACAATTTTAAATAGAGTGTCTGAAAGTGATTTTTAGCATACTTTTAGTTATTTTAGTCTATTGACAATTAAAATGCAATTTGTTAAAATTAAACTGCAATGTTAAAAAAGGAAAGGTAAAACAAAATGCTTAACCTATCAATAATGCCCCTTGACACAAAGCATATCGACGAGGTTTGTGCCGACATAATAGAACAACAGAGAACCGGTGTCTCGACTCACGCTATGTTTATGATGAAATTCAATCCTGAGGGAACCCCCGCAGTAGATAAGGCTACGAAGCAGTGCGAGAAGTATGACCTCTTCCGCGAGCGTTTGGATAAAGCGGGTGCCAAGCACGGTGTACTCGTTCAGGCAACCCTCGGTCATATTACCAAGCCCGCATCCCCCTATTCCTTCCAGCCCTCGGTATTCCTTTCTACGGGAGAGGACAGAGTAGTAACTTGCTGTCCCCTTGATCCTAATTTCAGAGAATACATAAAGGATCAGTTCCGCATTCTTGCCGAGCATCATCCCTCGGTTGTCATGCTTGACGACGACCTTGGTCTCCTATATAAGCAGACAAATGGCTGTGCTTGCAAGTATCACATGGCTGAGCTTAACCGCCGTGCAAAGAAAGCGATCACAAGGGAAGAGCTTCTTGCTCACACACTTGGTTCTACCGAAGAGGATAAGTATTACGCTAACCTTTACGTAGAGGTGGTCCGTGACTCCATAGTAGATTGCGTTGCGGCAATGCGTGAGGGCCTTGATATGGTTGATCCCACAATTCAGGGCGTAGTTTCGGGTATCTACACCTCTACCTTCTGCGAGTTCTCCGACTATACCGCAGTTGCCTTCGCGGGCAAGGGAAATCCCACCGTGATCAGACTCAACGGCGGTCCTTATTCAAATTCCACCGCCACGGGCGGTGCGAGAAAATTCACCGCAAATATGTTCCGTGCGGCGATTCTTCGTGAAAACACTAAGGACAAGGTAGATATCTTCCTTGCCGAGACCGATACCTGCCCTCAGAACCGCTATTCTACCTCGGCAGCACTTCTCCACGCTCACTTTACCGCCTCGATCCTCGAGGGTGCAACGGGAGCAAAGCATTGGTTGACAAGACTTGTTGCCTACGAGCCTGCCTCGGGTAAAGCATACAGAAAAAAGCTTGCTAAGTACAGTAAATTCTATGAGGCACTGACAGTCTACGCAAAGGAGCTGAAGCCCTTTGGTTGCCGTATCCCTCTTACCTTGATGCAGAATTACGGATTTGTCCCCTCTGAAATGGGGCTTAACCTCTCTCCTTGGGCTACCTGTTTCCTTGAACGCATAGGTCTGCCTCTCTACTTTGCCAATGAGGGCGAGGGCGCTGTCTTCCTTGACGACTTCTCGGCTGACGGCTTCACGGATGAAGAGATCAAGTCCTTCCTTGGAGGTACTCTCATTCTTTCGGTCGGTGCGGCAGACAAGCTTTGCAAGCGCGGCTTTGCCGAGGAGCTTGGCGTGCGTGTCTTGGATGAATCCGAGAAGCTGGATAACGTAGGAGTAAAGGTCGAAAGCTCGGGTAAGGTCGTCAGCGGTGAGATGATCGGTGAGATAAATGTTTCCTCTCAGTACGGTAAGAGAGAGCTTATCCCCATCTCCGTGAAAACCGAAAGACTTTCCGAAGTCTATCACAAAGATGCTCTTACCGGTGAGATCGAGAATCTCTATCCCGGAGTTACCCGCTTTGCTAACTCTCTCGGCGGCGAGACTGTCGTATTCTCCGGCACTCCGGATATGCCCTTTAAATACTTCGCGGCATTCTCTCTCCTCAACGAAACGAGAAAGAAGCAGCTTATCGAGATCCTCTCGAAAAACAACCTTCTCCCCCTCTACTATCCCGAGGATGCGGAGCTTTATCTCAGAGCGGGCAGTCTTCCTAACGGTGAAATCTTTGCCGCCGCCTTCAATCTCTCCCAGGACGGACTTGACGAGCTTCCTCTTGTAGTTAAAGGCGAGGTCAAGAGGGTAGAGAAGCTTGATGAAAACGGTGAGCGAGTTGCTTGTGATTTTGAAACCGCAGACGGAATAACCTACGTTAAAGAATCTGTCGCTGCAATGGAGCCGATAGTGCTGTTTGTCAGTCTGTAAAGGTCGAAAAACAGCGAATAAGCAAACAAACATTTACAAAATCCGTAACCTACAATCACCCCGCATGGTCGCTTAAACGGTATGAGCAATACTCAAAATACAAGGGTATGCATGCCATGGAGATTATTAATTATGGCTCCCTTTCCACGGGATATGACGAGTATAATTCCCGTGTTTACGATTATTTTCTCCATCTCGGGCAGCGTATTTACTGCGTTGCCGCAGACGATAATCACGACGTTGGCGGAGAGCATGGCAAACGTCACTACGATGCCTTCGGCGGCTTTGTTATGATAAAAGCGGAAAAGCTGGAGTATAAAACTATAACCGACGCTCTTCTTTGCGGAGAATTCTACGCTTCCGAAGGTCCGAGTATCTATGACCTTTGGGTGGAGAACGGTGAAGTTCATATAACCACCTCTCCCGCGGATAAAATTACGATGCAGACCGGAAGCTGTCACGGTGCGGCGGCATTTGCAGAGGACGAGTCCCTTACCGAAGCCACCTTCAAGCTGCGCCCCGCCGACCGATTTATCAGATTTACCGTCACCGACGCTTCGGGCAAGCGTGCGAACACCGGTGCATATTTTCTTGACGATATCTTCGGAGAAGACGGACTAGTCAAATATTTATAGAAAATATTTCGTTTTTGAGTTTTTTTGTGCTTATAAAGGGCTTTGTGCGTAAAAAATCGCAAAAGCCCTTGTTTTTTCTTACAACTTATGTTAAAATATTATGATAGAATAATATGCGCGTTCCATTAGCGCGCAGAATTAGGAAGGAACCTTAAGACTATGGAAAAATTTTATCTAACAACGGCGATAGCCTACGCATCCCGCAAGCCTCACTTCGGCAACACCTACGAGATCATCATGTCCGACGCCTTCGCAAGATTTCAGCGTGCAATGGGTAAGGACGTCTTCCTCTGCACCGGTACCGACGAGCACGGTCAGAAGATAGAGACTCTTGCCAATGAGGCGGGCATCACTCCTCAGAAGTATGTTGACGGCGTAGCCGGAGAGATACGCAAGATCTGGGATCTCATGGACGTAAAGTACGATCATTTCATTCGCACTACCGACGATTATCACGTTGATGCGGTAAAGAAAATATTCAAGAAATTCTACGATAAGGGAGATATCTACAAGGGCTTCTACGAGGGCTGGTACTGCACCCCCTGCGAGTCCTTCTTCACCGCTACCCAAGCGGCAGACGGCAAATGCCCCGACTGCGGCAGAGAGGTCAGCCAGGCAAGGGAAGAGGCATACTTCTTCAAGATGTCGAAGTACGCTGACCGCCTTATCAAGCACATAGAGGATAACCCCGGCTTCATCGAGCCCGAGAGCCGTAAGAAGGAGATGGTGAACAACTTCCTTAACGCGGGACTTCAGGATCTCTGCGTTTCGAGAACATCCTTCAAGTGGGGTATTCCGGTTGATTTTGACGATAAGCACGTCGTTTACGTATGGCTCGATGCACTTACCAACTATATAACCGCAATCGGCTACGATCCCGACAAGAGCTTCGAGGAGCAGTCCGAGCAGTTTAAGAAGTATTGGCCCGCCGACGTTCATATTATCGGTAAGGATATTCTCCGCTTCCACACTATCTATTGGCCCATATTCCTTATGGCACTCGATCTTCCTCTTCCCAAGAAGGTATTCGGTCATCCTTGGTTCAACTTCGGTAACGATAAGATGAGTAAGTCCAAGGGTAACGTAGTATTTGCCGATGAGCTTGCCGAAACCTTTGGTGTTGATGCTGTCCGTTACTACGCTCTCTCCGAG
>JAZRMT010000133.1:0-14329 GCA_045647805.1 Eubacteriales bacterium
CATAGCCGTCGAAATCGGCTCTCCAGATCATCTGTCCCATGTAGGGAAGGAAGGTGGCAGAGCCACGGTCGTTTTTCAGTTTAACAGCTTTGACGCCTGTGGAATATGTAAATAAAGAAGCAGAAAGCTTCTCCGAGGAGAAAATTACCTTCTCCTCGTTGGTAAAGAAGTCCTCGTAAAGAAAAATCTTGTTCATAATAATCTCCCTTGATGTTCAAAAAATGAATTTAACTGTAATTATTGTACCACAGCTTTTATCCCTTGTCAATATTATACTTCAATAATATTTGACCAACCGCATCTGCCTTCCTCGTCGGTGACCTCTGCTCTAATCCACCTCTCCCATTCCTTGATCTCGTATTCAAGGTGAGTAAGATTTTCACCCCTCTTGATTTTGTCGGGAGCCCAGGAGGAGTTAGAGAGAATGTTGAGAATTACACATTCGCTTGAGTCGAGTATTATCTTGTTGCCCTCGCGTCTTATGTGTACCTCCGGCCCTTGAGTTGCATAAAAATCGCCGCGTTTGACAGCCTCGATAATATCCTCGGAAGAGTCGCTTTCCGCCTTTACCATAACGTAGGATTTTGCATCGTCCTCACCCTCGTAGTAGTGAGCGTCGTCGGTAGCAATGAGCGGCATCATAACTCCCTTATTAGCGAGAAGATCAACAAAGTACCCGGAGTAAGGTCTGGAGCTCTGATTTACGTCGGATACCGAATTGTATATCTCGGTGGCAGAAAAGCCGTGAAGAGAAAGCGCGTCCTCGGGAGTGTTAAGCGACCAAGCAGGGTGTGCAAGTATTGCCATACCTCCGGCTGCTACAATGCCGTCTATAACCTCTTGTCTGGTATTATCCATTGTAAGAGTCGGTTCCTTTTTCAATCCAACCCCCACAATGTGCATAACTCCGTCGATAGTGTCGGCTGCACCCATGTTATACTCACAGCCCGAAATGATTGTTACACCGTCGATTTTTCCCGACGGATAATATCTCCAATGATCGGTTATGGCGACCGCATCGTAGCCCTTCGCCTTGTATATCTTAACCATCTCCTCCGGAGTTTTGTGCCCGTCGGAAAGGGTAGTGTGCTGATGAAGGGCAACCTTGTATCTTTTGTTTCCAAACATATCTAATTGCATATTAAACACCTCTTTATAATACTGAATAATACTGATTAAATTATAACTCACTTGCTTCTTAAAGTCAATAAATATTATGTGTAAAAAAATAAAAACAGATTGACTTTTTTGTTCATATACATTATAATTAAATCTATAAGTCGGTGAAAAAAATGTGTATGACTTTGTTTAAAACGTAATATCTCGAAATTGACGAAGTTATTCAAAGACGTTATCCCGAAAGAAGAGGAGTGAAGAGCAATGGAACAGTCAAAAAAGAACTTTCCAAGATACTGCATACAGGTAGCCGCTTATGCAGTAGCAAGTATGTTCTGTACGGGTGCAATAGTACAGGCATTCCTTCTCCTTATCGGTCTTAGTGAAAGCGAGGTTTATATCTACTCCTCACTTACTCAGCTTGCTCAGGTCGCAGTAATGGTGCTGATGATCTTCATCGTCGGCAGAATGAAGCGAGCAAGGCTGGTATCCGCCATTTCAAACCTGCTTTTGTTAATACCAATGGCGATATTTATAATCGGGGCAAAGCTGCCTTCTGTTATGTCGGATACCTACGTTATGATTATCTTCCTTGCCTGCATAGTTGCATACGGTGGTGTTGGTATGTATGCAGTACTCAGCTACACCCTACCATATAAGCTTATCGACATTGCCGATTACGGCAAGCTGACTGGTATCTCGGGCGCTGCTTCGGGTGTCATAACCTTTGCTGTTTCTTCTCTTCACACCCTTCTTGTAACAAAGCTGGATTATATCAGCACTACCGTATGGTTCTACGTTTTTGCAATGCTTTCGGCATTGCTCTCAATGCTAATGTTTCTTTCAATGAAGGAAATACCGAGCCAAAACGATAGAAACGAGTCGGTAAGCTGGTCGGATATGTTGGCAGTCTTTAAAAACAAGGATACCTACTATCTTCTTATCCCTAACGTTTCAAGAGGCCTAGCCTTCGGAGTGTTCAACGTAATGGCGGTAATAGCAGTCGGTGCAGGCGTTGCAGAAACAAAGGACGCCTCGGCTCTGAATCTCATAATTCAGCTTGCATCCTTCTCGGCAAGTCTTGTTTTCTCGTTATTCTATAAGAAGCTTACGGTTGAAAGAATGCTTCTGTTTGCAACCCTCGGAATATGTGTTGTCCTGCCTTTATCTCTTAGCTTCGGTTTCATACCATTCCTTATTTTAATGCTGATAGCCCTCTTCTTCCGCTTCATTGTGGACTCGGCTATTCCCACCTCGCTTGTAAAGATAATACCCGAAAGTCAAATAGGAGCATATAGCTCCATCCGTATGCTGGTGTTCACCGCCTCGCAGGCTCTGGCTGCGATACTAGTTCTTCCCTTAGTGTCGGTGATAGGCTACAACGGAGTGCTGATCTTCGCCGTAATTATGCAGCTTGTTTGTGGAATAGGACACTACGCAGTAGTAATTAATCACCGTAAAAAGTAAACTGCTATTTACAAAAATAATGCGAAAACCGTCAAAAGGCGGCTTTCGCATTTTTTTGTGTTATTTTTTTATATGTCTTCTACCCAACCGTCACCATCCATATTTTCACCGTTATTACCGATTTCGGTATCGACCTCGGGAGTAGGCTCCTCGGGATCGGGTACGTCAGGATCAGGTACGTCAGGATCGGGATCCTCGGGATCCGGAACGTCCGGTGTAGGTTTCTCGGGCTCCGGCTCCACGGTATCCGCTTTTATGCTTCCGCCAAGGTAGGTATTGTCAAGGTATATGCTACCTTCGGTGAAGCCCTGACCACCGTAGGTGGAGGGGGTATACAGCTCAACGCCGTTTATTCCTTTGATGCTAGACGTGAGTGCTCCCTCGAGCTTAAGCTCACCGTTTATATAAAGCTTAACTGCATCACCGGCATCTATTCCCTCGGCTACGATGCGAATATTTATCCAGCTGGAATCAACGATTAAGAGAGTATCGTCCGTACCGCTAAGAGTGACGACGTATCCGCCGACAGCGGCGTCGGAATTCACAGCGAACTTCAGATTAAAGCCCCAAAGATTAGAATCCGAAAGTCCCTTCTTTGACGAGCCGGTGAAACGAATGTCTCTACCGCTCGCGGAATTAACTCCGCTCAGCATAAGGTCGGTCTCGAATATAAAGCTTTCGTATGATCCACCTGAGGGAATCGAGACGAAGTTGAGAGCGTGGTTGCCGTTTCCGAGTGCGGAATAAACAAGAGCGTGGTTGCCGTCGTACTCCTCGAAGGCAAGCGTTCTGTTGCCCTCGGAAATTCCGTCACCGCGGGTTCCGTTTACAGCCATCTGACCTGATGACAGAAGACCTTCGTAGGAACCGCTATAATCAATAGCCGTATCCTTGTAAGCTCCTTCGCCTCTGGAGCTGCCGCTGATAATGGTCTGCTCGGGAGCCTCTCCATAGCCGCTTACATAGGTGTTGTCTATTTTCAGCGAGCCGGTCTCCCAGCCATGTCCGCTGTAGGTCGAGGGAGTGAATAATTCGATTCCCGCTATACCCTCGATGCTCTCGGAGAGAGTAGTCTCGATAAGAAGTGCATTGTTGACGTAGAGCTTAAGAGCGGAGCCCTTCTTAACACCCTCGGCGTGAAGGCGTATGTTTACCCATGTTTTATCGGGGATAACGATCCTCTGATCACTTCCTCCGATCGTTATAACGTATCCGCCCTTGGTCTCATTGGAATTCTTGTGGAACTTCACGTTGAAGGTGTAGAGATTGGAGTCGGCAGTACCGTTTGTCTTACTTCCGGTAAAGCGAATGTCACGTCCCTCCTCGCTGTCAACGCCGTCAAGCATTATATCGGTTTCAAATATAAAGCCGTCGTACGCAGGTGCAAGTGCTACGAAGTTGATTGCGTGGTTTCCGCTTCCCAGTGTGGTGTAGAGAAGAGCAGGATCGGAATCGGTCGTTACCTTCAGCTCTCGTTTTCCCGCCTCAACGCCATCGCCTCTTGCGGTGTTCGTAGCCATAAGCCCGTTCTTTATCAGAGATTCGATCGTTTCCTTTGAGTAGGAAATACCGTCGGTGCGATGATTGCCCTTGCCTCTCGATTCCTCGGTAACGTAAATGCTCGTATCCTCGGGCATCGGTATCTCCACATCATCTCCGGGAGTGGGAGTTATATGAGTGTACTTAAGATCGGTTCTCGCTACCGAAAGATCGTCGATATACTGGGTGACTCTTACGTCGTAGCAGTGGAAGCTGAAGCCTACCTTGGAGATCGTATCTCTTTTACAGGAGAGAGTTTCGTTTGCAATGCATACGTACTCGCCCGAATCCGAGAGAACGTATATAAGAATAATTGAATTCTCGGGATTTTCGGAATCATGGTGGTAAACGAATCTAAAGCTGTACCAGCATTCTGATGCAAGAGAGATTCCTTCGATCATCTTATCGCCTACCTTGATTCCCGCCTTCTTCGATTTGTGAGAGCTTTGGAAATCGAGTGCGACAAAGGACACAGTACCGAGTGCAGAGCCCTCCTCGTTGTTAAGGCTTACAGATAACAGCTTTTCGGAATAGATCCAAGCAATATTTTCAAAGTAGTAGTCAAATTCTATTTCCAGTGTTTCTCCGTCCGACTTTAAAACGCTTTCGTTGACGTACATTGTCGCAGTATACTGGCTCTTCTTAATGTTTTGGGAATATGCCTTAAGAACCTTGTTGGAGGAATTTATCGGATCGGCGGCACTGTATATCTTAGTTCCGCCCTTTTTGCCGTACTTGCTGTCAAGCTCGTCGCTCCAATCGACAGGATCTATGGAGGTGATGCCTTTGTCCTCATCCTCGTAGAACATCTCGGTAAAGCATCCGTCCTCCGAGGGGATTCCGTCCTCGAAGTCTATTGTGACCTTTTCGGATACCTCTTTCTCGGAGTCAAACGAGGTAATGCTTTCCTGCTTGAATACGTCGGCAGTCTTTGCAACGAAAACGTTGTTCAGATAGAATGCGGACTCGGAATGTCTGTAATAGGAAAGTTTGACAGCGCTGACCAAGAAGTCCTTATATGCTCCGCTTACGTAATGACCGGAGTCACTGCTTCCCGCATATTCACCGTTGACGAAGAACTTAAGCTTGGAAATAAGCTCTCCGCCCTCGCCCGAGTAATCCTTGTAAAACTCTATTCTCAGCCTGAACCAATCGCTTACGGGAATTCCGGAGACGGTCTCAGAGTCCTTGAATCCGTCATCTCCCGCAAAGTAATCTGCTATTCTGAGGTAATTCTGTCCGAATCTGGTATACTGATAAATATCTACCCATGCAGAAATCAATGCAGTTTCATTTCTTACAAAGGTAAGCTGAAGTGCCGGATGGCTCGGATCGCTCATACCGTCGAAGAGCATATCCGCTTCAAAGACGTAGCAGTTTCCGGGAGAACCGATATTGGTTATTTTGAACTCCTGAGAGCTTGCCACATCGGCTACCTTTTTTTCTGCTCCGCTATCTGACGAAAGGACCTTGTCCTTGAAATAATATACAAGGTCTGAGGTGTCGGGATCTGCCTTGGGATTAGGAACTATTGCCGATTCTACCCAAAGGTAATCCTCTCCTGCCGTTTCTGCATCTCCGATATTGACCTTAATGTCGGGATGTGGGTTAAGAACCATATTTCCGGAAATCATTCCCTCACTGGGATCAAAATCGTCGAAGGTGATCGTCTCCGGCTCCTCTGCCAGAAGCTCGGATTTTATGATAGTTTTCATTTCCTTCAAGGTATCGACAAAATAGATCGCATCGGCAGAGCCGTAGAATTTTGGGAATTTAATGTCAAAGACATTGCTCATATAATTTACAACCGTAGAGATTGCAATTGTAGTTGCATTAACGTCACTCTCCGCACTACCGCTTACTGCAACGAGTGCATCCTGCGAGAAGGGAGAGGAGAAATCTCTGAGATATGAGAATCCACCGTCACTTTTTGCGAATGAACCGAGCTTTTCTGCGGTTTGGTTGAATATGCCTACCGCATTTTCATAAAGCATACTTCTGAGCTCGGCCCTTTTTTCTTTGCTTACAGCATTAAGCAGGTTGGAAATTGCAACCCAAGGGTTATAAACGAATGTAATACCCGTCAGATCGTCCTCCAACGGACGCATAAGTATTTCAATTGCGGAATCAAGAGCCTTTTCGGCATTGGGGAAGCTCGAGCCAAAGAATGTGCACAGCTTCATAAGACCGTTTACCGACTGATAAGTTACCTCATCCTCCCAAAGTCCGTTTTCGGGGTTCTGATGCTCGGTCAGATAATCGTTCAGTGTCTGCCTAAGACCTTTTGCGTTTATCATTCCGCTGGTAGAGTTAAGAGTATTGCCGGCACTGTACGAATTTTCGTTGATCTTAAGAGAATCAAGATAGGCTATGAACGCCTCCTCCGATTCGTAGATCGCATCCGAGGTCGCAACCGAAATTACCTTGGACACCGCCGAAATGCTGCTACTTCCGAGTCTGACCGTAAGAGTTGATGACACATCG
Source organism: Eubacteriales bacterium (assembly GCA_045647805.1). Taxonomy (GTDB): domain Bacteria; phylum Bacillota; class Clostridia; order Oscillospirales; family CAG-272; genus UBA1740. The sequence continues at coordinate 6,607 of JAZRMT010000133.1, forward strand.
TCCACGGCAGAATCTGTAACGTAGGGATAGTTGGGCTTCGCTCCCATAGCTTCGATTATCTGTCTTGCCCAGCCTGCGTCTCTTCCTTGTCTGCTTCTGGAGATTCCCGTTCCCCACTGAGGATGATAAAAATATCCGTTCTCTGCCTGAAGCCCCTTGGCGAAGCTAAGAATCTTTTCTGCTATATCCTTGGGGATAAGATCCGTCCAGTCGTCGCCGTATGCATAGGTAAGCCCCGAATTGGCAAGCATTCTCAGTGCTTGAGCTGTTGATTCAATATCGGGTAAAAATCCAATGTTGTTTCTGGCAGATGCAGAATAATAGAATCCACCGATATCGGGACAGTAGAGGTTAGCAAGCCAAATGTAGAGATCTTCATCAAAAAGCGAGTAGAGCTTATTAATGGAAACAAGTGCATCCTCTCCGAGGAATCCCGCAACTATTCCAAAGTCGCTTTCCTGCTCGGAGGCTCTTACGCTCTCAATATACTCCATTGTGTTGAATATAGATTTAGCTATTACACCGTTTTCGGGAGAATAGGTTGTATCAGAGATGTTTTCCATCAAGTAGTCGATAGCCAGCTTTTTGGAAAATACGTCACTGTATGCAACACCGATACTGCCGCCGTCGGCGTATATTAGATATGCACTGTTTCCGTCCTTCTTGAGAGAAAACAGATCGGCATATCTGTCAAGTCTGGAGTATGCGGTTTTTGAAATAGCACGGTCACATTCACCGAAAACGATCTCACGCTCTTTTCCCTCAGAGTCAAAGCCTACTATTTCGGCAACTCTTTCGGTGAGATAGAAAATGTGATAACGGAAGTTGAGTATATCCTCCGACTCCTCCTCGGATACTATATATGTATCCACGTCGGGGGACCAGACTATGCGATCGTTCGTTTCGTTGCCATCGCCTCCGGAGTTGTCGCCATTGCCGGAGTCGTCACCGTTGCCGGAGTTGTCACCGTTGCCGGAGTCGTCACCGTTGCCGGAGTCGTCACCATTGCCGGAGTCGTCACCATTGCCGGAGTTGTTGCCATTGCCGGAGTTGCCGCCATTGCCGGAGTTGCCGCCATTGCCGCCATTGCCGTCGTCGTCGCCTCCGGAATTGCCGCCATTATCTGAGTTGTTGCTATCATTCGAGTCATCGTCGTCAGAGCCCCAGAATTTACAGGAGAACAAGGACGAGATGCATATCAAGAGAATTAATAAGAGAACCGTAATTTTTTTCATAAATACGGATAACCTTTCTATAATTAATTTGAGCCGGGTAACGGTTTCTTTTTTACGGGAATTCTTGCGTCCATGAGCTCAAACAGTAACTCTGCATCCTCCTTGCAGAAGATGGGAGGCATCTCTGCTCCAAAGGTAGCAAACATATGCTTTATAGGTGCTTGAGTAGAGCATCCGTTACCGTTTATATCGCCCTCTCGCACGCTGTCAAGAGCCACCGAAACGCCCTGAGAAGTAGGGCAGGTTTTGCCCGATGAGGCGGTGAAGTAAGCAAAGCTTCCATCCTCGACTCTGCACATAGCGATCTTCTCTTTTGTGATCCTTATCATTTCGGGAGCTTCGTCCAGCAGCCTCTTTCTGTATTTTTCTGCCAAAGCCTCGTCCCCCGAAAACTCCATGGATCTAAGCGATGCGTGCATTGCTGCCCATGCATTGTAAAATTCGCAGGAGAAGGTTACTGGTTGGTCGGAAATCAAAGCCGCCCTTGCACTTTCAAAGGAACGCCCGGGATAGGGAAGAGTAGCCTTGAGGTCGGGATAACACATTCCAAGCTTCATAAGTCCGCTGACCGAATTGTAATTGACCTCCGGCTCCCAAAGACCGTTCTCGGGATTTTGCTTTTTGTTAAGGAAGCTTATGAGAGCGTTTACGTACTCCTCGCCTCTTGCAATTATCTGATGACAGGTGGAGTTTATATAGTGACCGAATTGATATGAGCGTGTTTCGATGTGCTGCTCCTCGAGCCATTGCTCAAAAGCCTCTACCGAATGAAGAAAAGCGGGAACGGTAGGAGCGGGAGCATCGGTTTTCGGACGCTTATTCGGACGAAGGTATTTGCATTCAATGCCAAGAGGCTCGATAAGCCGCCAAGCAGCCATGAGATCACGTCCCCTTCTGGTTGCAGGAATATTTTTTCCCCACTGCGGGTGGTAGAAATATCCGTCCTCATCCTGTTTGTCGTAAGCAAAGGCACAAATTTTTTCTGAAAAACGAGAGGGAAGTCTCGTAATGGGCATTGCGTCGAGCGGTTCGATTTCGCACTGTGCGGTGATAAATCCGATAGCTTGATTTGTAGATTCAAGGTCGGGTAAGAAGCCTTCGTGATCTCTTGCTGAATTTGAGAAATAGAAGCCTCCGATCTCGGGCTCCCAGAGTCCGGCATACCAGATTATCATCCGCTCGTCGAACATACTGTAAAGATTCGCAACCTCTTTTACCGCATCCTCTCCCATAAGCGGAATAAGCTCTTTGAAGTGCTTTTGTCTGTTTTCGTTTCTTATCCTTCGAAGAGAATTTATCCTCTCCTCTGTAATAATACCGTTGCGTTTATACATAAATGACACCTTTATTTTTAAAGAACGAAAGACGTCCTTGGGTTAAAAAATGCGGCTTTTGGTTTTGCGCAAAAGCCGCATTGAACAATTCACTTAACTGTAAATGAGTAAGATTGTTATACGTTTATTAATTTTTGTAGCTGTTCTCAATGCTGTCGTTACCGAAATCGGTAGCTTTTTCGTAACTGGAAACAACGTTGTAGCTTACGTCATCGAGAAGTATATCCATACCTATACCGTAAATAGTATCGAGCTGGAAGCCAAGGTATGCGATCTCCTCGCCCTCGGTAATAGCATTTGCCGTAGTGTAGCTGAAGCAGAGATACCAGTTAGCACCGTCATCGAAGGAAACCTCCATGCCGATCTCATTGGTGGATACATCCCAAACGAATCTGAATCTGTACCACTCGTTTCTGTCGAACATAATCACATTAGAAGCGTCGGATCTTGCGTTTGTACGCTGGGTGTGGTTGCCGAAGTGGTAAGCGTTTGTGTCACTGTCGTCGAGGGTATACAGAGGAGTGGTGTCGCTGTTACTATACTTGTAGTTTGTCTGGTCGATAAACATGAATCCGTTATAAGAGGAGGTGCCGGAGGAGGTCTTGTAGAAGTCTCCGATTATCTCGCCGTCAGCATTGTATGCGTAGAGACGGAAGGGGCTGTCAATAGTATTATATTTATTCTTACCGATCTCTCTGAGGTTGAAGTCCATTTCGAGAACGTGGATGTTGCCGCCCTCTGCAACAGAGGATGCCTCAAATTTGATAAGAGAATTCTGGGTTTTAAGCTGGGTAGAAACACCGTCAATATTAGCTGCATTAGAGGTGTTCTGGTTAGTTCCGTCGTGCTTAACACCGTTGTTTACAGCCCAACGAAGAACCTGATTAGCTGCGTCTGCGGGATCTGCAATAAGCTGACCGGAGCATCCGAAGTTGGGATAGGTGGGCGTCTCGGTGCTGACAGTGGTCTGGTAGATGTGCAGACGGGAATCGCTCTTAGCTACTGTGCTGAACTGAAGGAAGGAAACGCCGCTTGTTACTGTGTACTCAAAGCTATAAAGCTTGCAAACGTCGCATTTGCCGTCACCGTTCGAGTCTGCGCAGTAGGAAACTACCTTGCCGCAGATATCGCACTTGTGGTCAGCATTTTCGTTCTCGCACTCGGAAACGGTCTCACTGCAAGCGTCGCAAAGATGATCGTTATCCGTATCGTTATGCTCATGAACACCGATAACCGCTTCGATCTTGACGATACCGTCTATCGAGAAGGTGGTTTTGGTGGTATTGGTAACACTGCCGTCAAGAGCAATAATGTTAAGGCTTACGAGCGAACCGGTACCGGTGTAGGAAACGGTGATCTCGTTTTCACCGATAGCGCTCTCTTGACCGTTGATGAGTATTTCTTTATCGGTGGTATAAGCGTAGGGAAGAGCGTTAGCAAGCTCGGTAGTATTATAATTGAGAACTACCTGCGCGTTAGCCGCATAATCAAGGAGATTCTCGTAAAGAAGCTTTCTGTTATAATCAACACCGTCAGCGTCGGTCTTGGAAACAAAATTCGACTTGTAAAGTCTGTCGTAGAGATACTGAGTTGCAGAATAGGTTACGTAGCTTTTTCCGCCATCAACAGAAGCGTAGCAAACTCTGCCAAGCTCTTTTGCGGGACGGCCCTCGGTAACGAATACGGGGTGCTTAATGCCGCTTGCATCGGTATAAGTGCCGTTCTCTGAAGCGGGATCAAGAAGAGTCGCGGTCTTAATGTTTGCCTCGTCGCCCTCCCAATAATATGTAACCTGGGCGGTGTCTGCCTCGTCTAAGGTAACGTCAACGGCAAAAGCCAAGGAGACCTTCTCACCGTAAACTACGTTCTTTGCGATAATGCTTGCCTCGGTAGGCTCTGCACTTACGCCAAAGCCGATTACGACTCCGAGAATAAGAGCGAACGAAACCACGAGGAGCGCGATTTTGATTAATTTGGATTTTTTCATTGTAATAAGATCCTTTCAAATATTTGTTAAATTATTTAAATCAAATAGTAGTTTATGGAAACTATTCCCAAGCGCCGCTGTCTATGTTCCCTCCGTCGTTTCCAATATTGGAGGTGGCGATCACGTCAGCTTCGTCGAAGTATATTATCTCGTACTCGGCGGTCTGATATTCTAACTTTTCTTTCATCTTATCTCCCTTCATATATTAAGATGTTGATCTTTGTTTCCAACTGTTTGCCGACCACACTTTGATTATAACATTACTCTATGTAGATATTTTTGTCTATTTGCTAGAAAAAAACGATAAAAAACTCAATACCTTAAGCTTTTTATTGACAAAAAGCGAAAAATATGCTTGAATATTGTAGAAATGGAAAAAAATGACCTAGCAAAAAGCCAAATTCAAAAAAGGAGCCATAAATGAATATCCGTGCGAAAACAATATCCAATGACGACGGATTCACTCCGGAATATACGGGACTTTACGGTGCTCGCTTTTATTGTGACCGAGATCCGTGTAATAAGGATAACAGAGTAATTAAAATATATACTGTTAATACAACTCACAATCTGAGCAGTACAACTAATATTGAAGGAAATGCAGTTTGTAATAATCCTACTTCCTTCGTATTTGAGATGAAGTATTATTTTGAGAAAATATGGAACTATTCTCAAAAATATTTCCGTATCGAGTTTTGTAATAATGCTAACGCACGCTGCTTCGCCATTTGCTTTAACGTTGCGGAGGACGAATCCAATCTTTCTGCGGAGCGTCTAAGCCTTTCCCTTGTGGGAGAAGGCGATAACGAGAAAATAGACCTCCTTGCAAATAGATGGTATACCATCAGATTTGAATATTACAAAGGGATCGAAAGTCTGACGGAATCAAGACTCAAGATCTTTGTATCCGAGGATGGCTCTGAGCCGAAGCTCAAACGTGACGTACAGATCAGCGGCAGAGCGGAGACACCCTCCCGAGCACTTATCGTGCATAATGCTACAAAAATCAGGGGAATTCAGTATCTTGATGATCTCTCCTTTACCCTTTGTGATACTTCATATACCCCCGAGAGGCGCCCTTGTCAGCTTTCGTTAAATCAGAGAAAGATCTATGATTTCGAGGATGGCATCCCATCCGAGAAGGACTTCTATATAGACATGAGGCTGAAAAAATACGATGACTTCCTCTCTATGGATCCCGCAACCTGGAACGGTGCCGATAAGCAGAATCAGCTTCACAGGATTAAGGACGTCTACGAGGTTCTATTGGTGCAGACCGGTGAGGCGAAATTCGTTACCGAGACCGAGCAGACACCGATTTACGAGGGATCTATCGTAATAATACCTCCAAAGGTAAAGCATGACGTAATATCCAATCTTAAGTATAACATTATATCAATTTCGGGCAATTTTGAACAGCTTGCAAGGTTTACCGAGCCCACCGTGCTTCACGATAATATCTACGGAGAGGGTAGGAAGCTTGCTGAGCTAACTCTCTATAACCGATTTAACAGTGAGGAATATTTCACATCGCTTTGCAATTCCTATCTCAACTTCATTTTGCTGAATATCAACTCTCCAACCAGTGATATGAACACAATAGTTTACAAAATGATGGATCAAATGAAGAAAAACTATGACAACAGTGAGCTGAGTATAATCAAGCTGCTGAAGGAGAGCGGATATGCTAAGGACTACGTAAGAACAAAGTTTTTCGAGCTTGCAAAGATGACACCGAAGAAATATCTGACCAGCATCAGAATGAAGCGTGCTAAGGAGCTTCTAAACCTTTACGGTGACGAGGTCAGCGTTGCAAGAATTGCCGAGCAGTGCGGAATTGTCGATCCCGCCGTTTTTTCAAAGAGCTTCAAGCAGTTCTATGGCGTCTCCCCAAAGCAGTATCTTAAAAGAAAGAAGTAATAAAAAACGTATAAATTAAAACGCAAGGTGCATTTACCCCGGGATATCGGGGAGAGGTGACCTTGCGTTTTTTCTGGCTATTTAATGTAATCCCATTCGCAGATGAAGCCGAACTGCTCGTAGGAATCTATGCAAAGGTCGTTCCAGTAGTCGGGCCAGATAGTGAGGTAATGCTCTTCGCCCATGTTGTTGGGCTCACCCTCGAGCCAATTCTCATAGCTCCATTCCTCACCGGTTATCCATTCCCACTTGCCCTCTTCTTCGGCATCGGTACCGCCTAACCAGTAGTCACCGCAGAATGCCTCCAGGGCTTTCTGCTCGCCCTCGTCGGTGATAGTCGCAAGATGACCTCCTAAGGATTCGCAGTATTTCTTTGCTTCCTCCCAGGTCATAACTTCATTAAATGCTTGATATTTGTGTCCGTTGTAGTAAATAATCTTTTCGCCGTCCTCGGGATATACGATGTCATCCCCGGGCTTTTCACCGTCCTCGGGATATACAACGTCATCCTCTGTATCATCGCTGCCTTCGGTGTCATCCGCACTGTCGGGAATAATATCGACGATAAGATTCTTAAGCACTTCATAAGAGAGTGCGCCGTCATCTGCGTATGTAATGATTCCGTTTTCGTCAATGATAACCGTTCTCGGATAATACATAGTACCGCCAAGAAGCGTGAAGTACACGTCCGCGGTATCGGTCAAGCTCTGATCGTATACCCAATTAATCTTTGAATCGGGGAAATTCGACTTTATATATTCCACAGCTTCTTCTGCGGAATAGGTGGAATGAACGGCGTAAATTTCAAGTCTGCCATCAAATTCATTAGCCAACTGTTCAAAGTGGGGAAGCTCTGCCTTGCAGGGGCCGCACCACGTACCCCAAAGGTTGATAATTACTGCCTTGCCTCGAAGCTGTTCAATATTAAGCGTTCCTTCTTCGAGAACAAGCTCAAGATCAACTCCGTACGCCTTGTTTCCGATCTCGTGCCCGTACTCTATTTCTACTTCGTCTTCGGGCTTATCGCCGGTGTCGGGCTTGTCACCGTCGGGTTTATCGCCGGTGTCGGGCTTATCGCCGGTGTCGGGATTGTCACCGTCGGGTTTATCGCCGGTATCAGGCTTGTCACCATCGGGCTTATCGCCGGTATCTGGCTTGTCACCGTCGGGCTTATCGCCGGTATCTGGCTTGTCACCGTCGGGCTTATCGCCCGTATCTGGCTTGTCACCGTCGGGCTTATCGCCCGT
>JAZRMT010000134.1:0-15562 GCA_045647805.1 Eubacteriales bacterium
ACTCACACTTGTTCTCCATATAGGAAACGCCCTTACCCTTAACCGAGGTAGCAATTATCATAGTGGGCTTGCCCTTAACGGTCTTAGCCTCCGCAAGAGCCGCCTCAATCTGGTTAAAGTCATGAGCATCGATAGAGATAACGTGCCAACCGAACGCCTCAAACTTTACATCATGAGGAGTAGGATTCATAACCTCTGCGATAGGACCGTCGATCTGAAGTCCGTTCCAGTCAAGGATAGCTACAAGGTTATCAAGCTTATAATGAGCGGCAAACATAGCTGCCTCCCAAACCTGACCTTCCTCACTCTCACCGTCACCGAGAATGGTGTATACACGGTAATCTTTATTATAAACCTTACCGGAAAGTGCCATACCGCAAGCGGCGGAGAATCCAAGACCGAGAGATCCGGTAGTCATATCAACACCGGGAGTGCCCTTCATATCGGGATGTCCCTGAAGTCTGGAAGTAGTCTTACGAAGTGTCTTAAGCTCCTCTACCTCAAAATAGCCACGCTCTGCAAGAGCTGCGTAAAGAGCGGGAGCAGTATGTCCCTTGGAAAGAACGAATCTGTCACGATTCTCATCCTTAGGATTCTTAGGATCCACTCTTAATTCCTCAAAGTAAAGGTACGCAAGAAGATCTGCTATTGAAAGAGATCCGCCGGGATGACCGCATCCTGCATTGTAAACGCCCTCGATAATGCCCTTACGAATGTTATTCGCAATGCGTCTGAGCTCTAATTCTTTTGTTTTTTCCATAATGTCTCCATTCTGTCACTGGCTGTGACTTTACTGTAATTTTTTGATAGTTACGGGGATGATAACGAGATCACACACCTCGCCTACTTTATTACCGCATATTATTTTACTACAAAAAGGAAAAAAAGTCAATACTCTTTAAAATAAATATATATAATAAAAATAGAAAACCAACGCATGGTGCGTTGGTTTTCAAAATTACTGATTACCACTTACGCTTTCTGGTCTTGATCTGAACGACAGAGCCGATCAGAGCAAGCGCGATCATTACTACGAGCTTAACGGTAGCGAGAGCCGAAGCCTCGAAGGCAAGGCCGAGGTGACCGAGAATAGCAACAACGGAGAGCCATGCACAGTAAGCACCGAGAGTAGCAGTGCCTACCATCTCAATAAGCTTCTTAAGAATAAGAACAACGATAATAACTACACCTGCGACAACAAGGCTTACTACCATATTGCCCTTGGTTATAGCAGTAACTGCCTCGGGAAGATAATATCCACCCATACATACTGCATATGCAGCATAGCCGGCAACACCTATGTATGCAAGGAAGTAGACGAGCTTGCAAAGAAGTGCGGCAACGATGCCTACAACAAGTCCTACGATAAGGGGAGAAATCTGTATAGTCTCAGGAATAAAATCGACAAGATAAACAACGCTGAGGGCAAAGCCTGCAACGAAGCAGCCAAGGAACTTCTGAAGTCCGAGAAGCTTCTTACCGAAGAATACCTGAATAAGCGAAAGAACGAGAAGAACACCCGATACGGCAATTGCGGGGACAAGTGCAACGTAGGACATCAAAGCATCCCAAAGATTGGAAACCGTTGCGTTAGCCGTGATAAAATCATAAGTAGACTTTATCCAATCGCCAATAGCCGAAAAATCGTATTCGGCATTGATCAAACCGTTAATAGTCATTAACAAAACCTCTTTCTCGACACTAAGTCGAATTTATTTATAGTAATTATATCATAAATAAAATAAAAAATCAAGGGGTTAGTAAAATTAATTGTTGGAAAAAAGGGATTTTTTATTCCAACAATTGTTTGCATTTTATACTATTTGTCGTTTCCAGAAAGCATTGCGCCTAAAAAGGCTCTCGTTTTATCGCTCTTCGGATTGTCGAAGACCTCCTCGGGCGTACCGAATTCCTCTATCATACCGTCAGCCAAAAACATAACCTTATCCGACACGCTTCTGGCAAAAGCCAGCTCGTGCGTTACGATTATCATAGTTCTGTCCGAGTTTTTCAGCTCCCTTATAACCTTAAGCACCTCTCCGGTGAGTTCGGGATCAAGTGCCGAGGTGGGCTCGTCAAAGCAAAGGATAACAGGAGACATCATAAGGGCTCTCGCAATAGCAACACGCTGCTGCTGACCGCCCGAAAGTTGGCAGGGATAGGAGCTCTTCTTCTCGGAAAGCCCCGTGGAGGCAAGGATCTCTTCTGCCTCTGCATTTATCCTATCGAGTATCTGCTTCTTGTTTTCCTTATAATCAGGCTGTTTCTTCGCCGCAAGCTTAGGAGCAAGTGTCAGGTTGTCCATAACGCTGTACTGCGGAAAAAGATTAAACTGCTGGAACACAAGGCCCATATATTTTCCGCTGTTAGCGGGATAATGGGGCTTGCCGTCCTCTCCGATATAAAAGACCTTCTCACCGTCGATAGAGATCTCACCAAGGTCGGCGATCTCAAGGAAGTTAAGGCATCGAAGAAGAGTGGTCTTACCGCCTCCCGAGGAGCCGATTACCGAGAGAACCTCTCCCTTTTCAAGAGAAAAGTCAATACCCTTAAGTACCTCAAGCTGACCGAAGGATTTTTTCAAGTTTTTTACTTCAATTACTGCCATACTTCACCTCACGACTTGAAATAATCAAGTTTCTTCTCAAGCCTACCGAAGAGAATCGTAAGAAGACCGTTAAACAGCAGATAGAAAAGACCTGCATAGAACAGCGGCCAAAGAATAACCTCCACATTTACGATCTGCTTTGCAACCGTAAACAGGTCTACGTGAACAACAACGCTCGCCAGCGCAGTGTCCTTTACCAGCGTAATTATCTCGTTGGACATAGGGGGGATAACTCGCTTTACGACCTGGAGGAGTATGACGTGCTTGAACACTTGCCATTTTGTCATACCCAAGACCTGACCGGCTTCTCTCTGTCCTTTTGAAATACTCTCAATTCCTCCGCGGAAGATTTCAGAAAAATAACAAGCATAGTTAATGCTGAATGCCACGCAAACCATCATAAGGTGTTCGGAAAACTTACGGATAGGCATATTCAGCCATAAGCCGGGACCTAAATCAAAAACAATTATCTGAAGCATAAGCGGAGTGCCTCTTATAACCCACACAAAGCCTCTGACCAAAGCACTTAGAGGCTTAATTTTTGACATCGAACCAAAGGCGACAATCAACCCCAAAGGGATTGCTGCCGCCAATGTAACTCCGAATATAAGTAGGGTATAAGCAAATCCACTGAACAGTTCAGAGGTTATTTGCCAAAACATTATCAGTCTTCCTCTTTAACTACGCAACTCATACCCGCAGAGCCATCCTCTGCGCCAACTATTGCATCATCCATATCCTCAAGAGTCTTATACGCATCCTTATCAGCCTTACGAATAACCGCAACCTGCTTGTTATTCATATAAGGAATAGTAACAGCCATGTTAGCTTGACGCTCCTCGGTAATGGTCATACCGTTCCAGATACAGTCAATAGCCTTTGCCTCAAGCTTTGCCTCCTTGGTGCTCCACTCGATCTTAACGAACTCAACGTCAAGTTCAATGTATTCAGCAACCGCCTTTGCAAGCTCAATGTCAAATCCGACAAGTTCGTTATCCTTTTCGAACGCAATAGGAGCAAATACGGTATAACCTACTATGAACTTGCCCTGCTCGTAAAGATAAGCAACGTCAGCCTGCTCAGCCTCGGTAAAACTCTCATCGATCTCAAGAGTCTTGTCAATGCAGATCTCGGACTTAAGTCCGTACTTCTCTGCAATAGTATCAACAGTACCTTCCTTTGCAAGCTCAATGAGAGCGTAGCTCAAAAGCTTTGCAAAACCACTTCCCTTACGAGCCGCAATACCATACTGCTCGGTAGCAAGAGTAAGTCCGTCAACTATCATAAGCGAATTGGAATACTTGGTATCCTGGTTCATATAGTAACCTGCCATTACACTATCCATAACGCCAACATCAATAGACTTAGCATTCAGCTTAAGAAGGACGTCCATCTGGCTTTCAAGAGGAGTGAACTCACTTCCGAACTCAAGGTTATTGTCCTCTTCTTTATTACAAGAAGTGAACGAGAGTGCACAGCAGGCGATTGTAACCACTGCAAGCACAAGTGCGATGATTTTTTTCATTTTTGTTTCTCCTTAAAATTAACTTTTCCACTTTAGTTTAGTGAAGTGATGATATTATACTACAATTCGCCGCATTTGTCAACACTTTAACGAAAAAAAGCAAATTAATTTTTATTTGACGGTAGTTTTTTCTCGTGCGGCGGCAAAACGAGCCTTTATTCTGCATTTCCCGAGGAAGACGAGGTAAGAGCAAGCTGCCTTCTCTAGCTTTTTTCCTCGAGTGATTTATAAAGATTGTAGACGGTCTTCCCCATACTGTCCGCCATTCGTGCGGTTTGAGCCGCTCCGCTTCGGTTGTGACCGACGTAGGCAATTAGAATGTCCGCTTTATTAGCCAAACGGAAATTACGCTCTTTCATGCATTTTTCGGTATACTCATCGCTGACGTACTCTATCTCATCCGCCTCGGATAAAAGATAGCCGTATGCATCACGCTGAGTCACTGTCCATTTTTCGTCCTGATTTATACAGGGGAGTATAAGCACGAGCCTGACATCCGGATGCGAGAGGCGGAAGCGAATGACCGCTCTTGCGGCAACGGTATCAAATCCAACCGCACCGCCTGACAGAAATTCCCGACAGCCTTCGGTGTAGGCATACTCGATAGCTCTTGCCACCAGCTGCGAAAGATGCGGCTCGTGAGCAGGTTTTATTATTCTGTGACCGGTGAAGGAGCATATTTTCGCCATTCCGTTACTTCCTATTTCTTTATAATAAATTGTTAACGTTTTCATTTTATCACCGCGGATTCTCTTTGTCAATAAAAAACAAGCAAACAAAAGATTTTTATTTTACCTATTGACTTTTAGGGCATTATATGGTATAATGTTTGCTACATAACGCTTCGGGAGAGTTATCCCGATTGTTGATTTTTTGGAGGAAGCATGGACGACGGCGACGGGGACACTTGTCATAGTACCGGAGTAAATGAAAATATTGAGGCATAGCCGCACTTTTTTGGGGAGTACGGTTACGCCTTTTTTTGCTGTTTTCCGAAAGGCGTTATGAACAAAGAAAAACAAAAACGATTTTTGAAAGAGAGAGTTAATAAGAAAACTAATCATGGCAACAAAAGTAATAGTAATAGTGGTATGTCTTATATTCTCGGCATACTTCTCTGCTACGGAGACGGCGTTCTCCACATTTAACCGAATACGAGTGAAAAATCTCGCTGAAAAGGGTGACAAAAGAGCGGCTAAGGCTCTCAGGCTTTCCGAAAACTACGATTCGCTTATTTCCACTATTTTGATAGGTAATAATATTGTTAATATTCTTGCTTCATCAATGGCTACACTGCTCTTTGCAGAGCTTATCGTCAACCAGGATATTGCCGCTACCGTATCTACCGCAGTACTCACCGTTCTCGTACTTGTATTTGGAGAAATTTCTCCGAAAACCATGGCAAAAAAGTCACCCGAGGCATTCGTTCTCTTCTCTGTCCACATTATCAACTGTATCTACATAGTGTTGACTCCCTTTAATTTCGTCTTCAGACAGTGGCAGAAGCTTCTCGGAAAGATGTTCAAGAGCTCAGAGGACAAGGGAATGACCGAAGAGGAGCTTATTTCGATAATCGAGGAAGCCGAGGAGGACGGAGACATCGACAAGGAGGAATCCGACCTCATTAAGAGCGCTATCGAATTTGGCGAGCTTGAGGTTGGTGACATCTTCACTCCCCGAATCGACCTTACCGCGCTTCCCATTGATGCCGACAAGGCAACGGTTGCAAAGACCTTTACCGAGTCTGGCTACTCAAGAATTCCTATGTACGACGGCGACATTGATCACATAGTCGGTATTCTTTATTACAAAGACTTTTACTTTAAGGCTTATAACACTAACGTTCCGCTCGAGAGTATTCTTAAGCCTGTACTCTACGTTGCTATAAATCAGCAGGTCAACGATCTTATGAAGGATCTTCAGGAAAAGCAGCTCCACCTTGCTATCGTAACCGACGAGTTCGGCTCTACTGCCGGCATCGTAACTCTTGAGGATATTCTCGAGGAGATAGTCGGAGAGATCTGGGATGAGCACGACGAGATCATCGAGGAGATAAAAGAGGTAGGCGATAATGAATATATCGTCTCCGGTAAGGCAAATACCGAAAAACTCTTCTCGCTTCTCGACATCGACGAGGAGATCGAAGCAGTAACGATTTCTGGTTGGGCAATGGAGGCTCTGGGAAGACTCCCCGAGGTGGGTGACACCTTTGAGCAGTACGGACTTTCCGTCGAGGTACTTGAAATGGACGGAAGAAGAATCGAAAACGTTCACGTTCTCGACAACAGAGTCTCGGATGAAGAAACCGAGGACGAGGAATCGGAAGAGCCCGACAAGCTGGATGAAAATCAAAGATCCATCTTCTAAGAGGGTATTTGCAAACATTTATTTACAAACAAGCACTCGAGCGGTGTAAATCCACTCGAGTGCTTATTATTTTATCCGTTGGTTATGCGTTTTGTATTTTTTCTTCTACCGCAAAAAATACTGTACAAGGCAACAAAGACTGATAATGCGAAAATCATTTTCATAATAAGCCACAAAAGGCTTACGTCCTTGCCCGAAAAATCAAAAGCAGTTCTTGCTAAAAGCGAGGCAAAAAAGGCAAGCAGTAACGGAATAAAAAGGCAGGAAATCAGCTTCAGATCGAATTTCACCTTTTTTCGGAGTCTGAAAAACGAGAGTAGAAAATTATATCCTTCCATTATTATTATAACAAGAGCATAGCCGGTTATTCCAAGGCGTGGTATAAGAAGCCATACAAGTCCGACGGACAGCAGAGAGTCGGTTATGTTTACCCACATTGAATAGACCTGCTCACCAAGCCCTTTCAAAACCTGATCGGTAACGTGATCAAGATACATTATCGGTATTACGGGTGCCAGCATACCTATGTAATAGCCTGCGTCATAGGAATCGTATATCAGATATCCAAGCTCCGCCGAGAAGCTGAAAATAAACACCGAGCAGACGGCGGCATACGTTAGAGTGGTATTAAGAGCTCTTGAAGCTATAACCGACATCCTTTCCTCTCTGCCTGCCGACATATCCTCGGCAAATTCCGGAACCAAAAGCCCGGAAAAGGAAGAAAGCGGTGTCATCGGATACAGCACCATCGGAACTGCCATTCCGTGCAGAATTCCGTAATGAGCATAAGCCTCGGATGAGGATTCTCCTCTGTCACGGAGTCGCTTGGGAATAAGAACGTGCTCTACCGAGAGAAGAATTGAGCGTACGTAAGCCGAGAGAGCCAGAGGTGCCGCCATTTTTGCGACAGGGAGAAGGCCTGGCTGTGTTTTTCCCGTTTTTTTCCGTCCACCTCGTCGGTCAAACAAAAATTCAAGAGCAATAAGCAGGAAGGCAACAAGCTCGGTAAGAGCGATACCGAGGCAAAGAGCGGCAACCGATGCCGCGGTTCCGTACGGAAGAGCGGCATTGACGAGAAGAATGGTTACGGTTATTTTTGCAAGCTGTCCGACAACCGAAACTGCGGCATTAAAGCCAACTCGCTTTACTCCCACAAAATAGCCGGAGAATACCGAGGACAAAGCTATCGGCACAAGCGAAAAGGAAAGAAGCCTAAGAGATGCAACTGTTCTGTCATCTAACAGTATCAGTTTACCTATCAATTCGGCGCCAAAATACAAAAGAAGCGAAGCAAGGGCACCGAAAAGTGCCGAGTAAATAAGAGCTCCCTTTAGTATAACTCCGACCTCGTCCTCCTTTTCTTCACCTATTGCGGCGGCTACAAGTCTTGTGACCGTGAGACTTACGCCGGAGGTGGCAAGGGTTACGGCAAAGGAATATACCGTCATTATTACGGTATAAAGTCCTACCCCTTCGGCTCCTACCGTCTTTGAAATATAAGCACCGAAGAACATTCCCACCGTTTTCATCATCAGTGCAACAGCTGTCAGGAGCATACCCCGCTTGAAAAACTTTATTTTATAGCTCATAGACCTCTCCTCCCGACAAAAATCGAATTTACTTTTAAATAAATCTATGAAGCTTGCCCCCGAATAATTACTTTTCAGCCGCTCTTTGAAGCGGCAAACGGCACTAAAACGGGGATTTTTTCGGTAAAAAAGGTTTTTTTTATTTTTTTTAAAAAAACTCTTGCTTTTTCGGGATTTGTATGATATAATAACATCTGCCGATTTATGGATAACAAAAATAATAATATAAAATTACGCTTCTTAGAAGCGGGATTTTGGAGGTGTCAAAATGGCTAAGTGCAGTATCTGCGGCAAGGGCGTTACCTTCGGACACAATGTGTCTCACTCTAACCGCAAGACCAACAGAACCTGGAAGCCCAACATTCGTAGGGTTAAGGCTAAGGTAAACGGTTCCAATACTACCGTTTACGTATGCTCCCGTTGCCTTCGTTCCGGAAAGATCGAGCGCGCGTAAAGCTTAAAAAACTCTGCCAGACAGGCAGAGTTTTTTAATTAGAAAAAATGAAGAGTATTATAGTTGACGAAAGAATTGACGACAAATGTATTCTCTCTCTTGAGAGGCTGGGCTTTAACGTACTTAAGCTACCCGGCTGCAAGGAGCTTCCCGACGCCATAAGGAGCCACCCGGATTCGCTGTTTTTCAAGCACGGATGGGATCTTTTCACCTTTGGATGCTATGCGGAAAGCGGTCTTGAGGTCTTTTGCGACCTTAGGGAATATCACAGAAATATAAGGCTTCACTTTGTTTCGGAGTTACCGACGGATAGATATCCCGAGGATTGCAAAATTAACGCTTTATCCGTTAAGGACAAGATTTTTGCAAGACTTGAGGGGCTTTGCGAGGGGATCCGCTCCTTTGCGAAGGACAAGGGGCTTAAGCTCATTAATACAAAACAGGGATATCCCGCCTGTGCAACTCTGGTTTTCGGGGATAAGCGTGCAATTACAGCTGACGAGGGCTTAAAACGAACCCTCGAGAAGGAAGGAATAGAAACGCTGCTAATAAAAAGCGGAGATATTTCACTTCCGCCCTACGAATACGGATTTATCGGAGGAGCCTCCTTCGTTCACAGAAAAACTGTCTATTTCTTCGGTGATCTTGCGGCTCACAGCGACGGTGCGAGGATAGAAGAATTTATTAAGGATGCCGGGTACAATATAAAATCACTCGGCATCGGCAGACTCGTCGATCTCGGCGGTGCTCTTGTGTTTGAGTGAACCAAGAGCACCCGAAAGCAGCGGTGCAAGTATTAATCCGACTATTCCGAGCAGCGAAAAGCCGACGTACAGAGAAACAAGTGTCAAAACAGGGTGAAGATCCAGACTTTTTCCCACTATCTTTGGCTCGGAAAACTGTCTGACTACCGTATTTACCAAAAACAGAACAAGAAGTCCGATTCCCCGCCCCGGATTTCCCAGCATAAAGGCAAATATACTCCACGGAACAAGGATAGTACCCACCCCAATTACGGGGAGAATGTCCAAAAGGGAAACCAGCAGGGCTATAAGCGGTGCATGGTCTATGCGAAGTATTAAAAAGCCAGAAAGCATAACGGTAAAAGTGATAAGAAGAATGATCAGATAGGATCTGATATATTTTCCGCAAATCGAAAATGCATCCTTTCTAAAGCCCGAAAGTCTTAGAGCAACACGTGCGGGCAATATTCGCTTCACCGCCGAATTGATACGCTCAAGATCAAGCGAAAAATAGACCAGCGAAATTACTGTGACGAGCGTATAGAAAAGTGCGGAGGGAATAAGACTTACCCAAGAGGTCACCGACTCGCCAAGTTTTGCGAGAATACCGCTAATCATGCTGCTTATTGCCTCGGATATACGTTCACCAAGCCCCTCAGGGATGACATCTCCAATGAATGGCAGACTTGGTGAGCTGAGCCTTTCGAGGAATGCAAATATAGGGCTGCTTTCATCTATTCCGGACAGAAAACGCCAAAGAGCAGCACTTATCTGCCAAATAATGAGTGCAAGTCCTCCAAAGGCTACAAGAGTGACCAAAATTGAAATGACCACTCGCAAAATCGGCTCGGGAATATGAGTTTTCCGTGAAAGCTTCTGTGCAGGGCCTCTTACGGCAAAGGCTACCGTCCAGGCAATAATAAAGGGAGAGAATACCGGAAAAAGCTCCCTGACAAAAAAGGTAAGCAATATCCATCCCGCAACTGCTCCTACAAGTATAAGCACTATAGTTTGTATTTTTTCTCTGTTCATAACACACCACCTTATGAATTAATATATTATAGGCGAATAAACAAAATATTATAACAAAGAAAAGGAATGAAAAAATGATCGTAATTGAAATGGAAAACGGTGCAAAAATTGAGCTTGAGCTCTACCCCGAGGCTGCTCCCATAACCTGCCGGAACTTTGAAAAGCTGGTTTCGGAGGGCTTCTACGACGGACTTACCTTCCACAGAGTTATCAAGGGCTTTATGATCCAGGGAGGAGATCCTCTCGGAAACGGAATGGGCGGTGCTAAGGAGAATATCGTCGGGGAATTCCGTGCTAACGGCCATAATAACACAATCAAGCACGTAAGAGGCGTAATTTCCATGGCAAGAGCCTTTGATCCCAACTCCGCATCCAGCCAATTCTTCATCATGCACGAGGATGCTCCCCACCTTGACGGTCAGTATGCTGCCTTCGGTAAGGTAGTATCCGGTATGGAGGCAGTTGACGAGATCGCGGATATTCCCACCGACTACTCCGACAGACCTAAGATTGCAGTTAGAATGAAGAAGGTCTATATAGTATAATATTTGCGGCAGAGTCGAAGAAAAAGAGCGAAAAAGTATAATTTTTCAAAGACCGCGATGAGAAAAGTCGAGAAATTATGTAATTTTCTCAATTATAAAATTCCGAGGTAGCGTTTTCGGACCACTCGGAATTTTATTTTTATATTTTTACATTTGCTGCTGTTTTTTTCCGTTTTTTCTTATTTTTTTCAAATTCGTTGAACATCAGTATTGACAGTACTCTTTAAATATGATATAATCAGTTTATTATTTTTTTATTTAAGGAGAAAGCTTATGACTGGTGATCAAATACAGATATTGATCTCGATGGCCGTATATATGGCAATCGTTATCTTTATCGGTGTATATTACTACAAACGGGCAAACAAAAGCTCGGAGGATTATTTCCTCGGAGGACGTTCCTTCGGTCCTTACGTTACGGCAATGAGTGCGGAGGCATCAGATATGAGCGGATGGCTGCTCATGGGACTGCCCGGTGTTGCATACTGGTGCGGACTTGCCGATGCGGCTTGGACTGCGATCGGACTTGCGATCGGTACATATCTCAACTGGCTCATAGTTTCTAAGCGACTTCGCCGTTACAGCATAAGAGCCAACAATTCCATCACACTTCCCGACTTCTTCTCCAACCGTTTCCGTGAGAAGGAAAACAATCGTGTGATCATGTCCATTGCGGCAGTATTCATTCTTGTGTTCTTCACAGTTTACGCAGCAAGCTGTCTTGTTACCTGCGGAAAGCTGTTCTCAACTCTCTTCGGAGCACCTTATTGGGCTATGATGCTGATTGGAGCTTTGTTCGTTGTTGTATATACTATTATCGGCGGATTCCTCGCTGAGAGTGCTTCCGACTTCATGCAGAGCATCGTCATGATATTGGCTCTTACGACCATTGTTACGATAGCAACCGTTCACGCAGGCGGTATCGGTGCGGTGTTTGAAAACGCAAACAACATTGACGGATTCCTCGACTTCTTCGGTATGGCAAGCCCGACGGTAAACGCTGAAAATATTCAGGAGACCGTTGTCGGTGCAGACGGAGCACTTGTACCTGTATTTGGAGAGGCTACTCCCTACACGCTTCTCAGCATATGCTCTATGCTCGCATGGGGTCTCGGTTACTTCGGTATGCCTCAGGTACTTCTTCGTTTCATGGCTATCCGTAAGGAGCAGGAGCTCAAGGTATCCAGAAGAGTAGCTATGGTTTGGGTTGTTATTTCGCTCACCGTTGCGGTATTCATCGGTATTATCGGAAGACAGCTCTTCCCCACCGAGTTCCTTACCAAGAGCAGTGCGGAAAACATCTTTGTCAAGCTCTCGCAGTCCTATCTTCCTCCGCTTATTGCAGGACTTGTTATGGCGGGAATTCTTGCCGCTACGATAAGCTCCTCCGACTCCTACCTTCTTATTGCCGCTTCTTCGGTATCTAAGAACATCTACCAGGGTATTGTCAAGAAGAACGCTTCGGACAAGCAGGTAATGTGGGTTTCAAGAATTACGCTCATTGCCATAACAGCAATTGCCACTCTCATTGCACTTGACGAGAACAGTGTTATTTTCGAGGTAGTTTCCTTCGCTTGGGCAGGATTCGGTGCGACCTTCGGTCCGCTTATGCTCTTCTCTCTGTTCTGGAAGAGAACGACCAGAGCAGGTGCAGTTGCGGGCATGATCGGCGGTGGCGGAATGGTATTCCTTTGGAAGCTTGGCATTGCAAAGCTCGGCGGAGTATTCGCTATCTATGAGTTGCTCCCCGCATTCATCTTCTCGTCTATACTCATCGTTGTCGTTTCGCTCCTCACAAAGAAGCCCTCGGCAGAGATTGAAGCAGATTTCGAGGCGGTTAAGACAGGCAACTTAGAGGCTGCTTAACAAACCACAAAGTATAAAATGACGAAAATAATAGCGAGATTTGTAAGCTTTAATTTACAAATCTCGCTATTTTTATATCAAAATTTCGATAAGCTCGGCAGGAGTTTCAACCCATGTGACAAATCCGGATGAGAGTATTTCTTCCCTTGAGCCGTGTCCCCAAAGAACTCCGACAGAATCTATACCAGAGGCTGCCGCCCCCTCGGCATCAAATTTTCTGTCACCGACGAGAACAACGTTCGCCTTATCGTGAGCTCCGAGAGAATTGAGAACGTAATTAATAACGTCACTCTTCTTATCTCTCGCAGTACTTCTGAGGGCTCCTCCAATAAAATCAAAATACTTCGCAAGATCGAAGAGGTTAAGCACTCTTTTTGCCGTGTCCTCAGGCTTTGACGTGGCAACGGCAAGCGTTTTACCTCTTTTTTTAAGCTCGGAGAGCATACTGTGTATTCCCTCGTACGGTATATTATCCCACCAGCCGAAAACATCGTAATATTCCCGAAATATTTTTATCGCATTTGCCGATTCCTCGGGGGTAAAGCCAAAAACCCGTTGCCATTCCTCATGAAGAGGCGGGCCTATAAAGCATTTTAGAGATTCCTTTTCGCCATAGCTTATTCCCAGCTTTTTGAAGGCGTAGACGAAGCCCTCCACCAATCCCCTTTCGGGATTTGTAAGCGTTCCGTCAAGATCAAATAAAATTACGTCGTATTTTTTCATTATTCCACCCCGTATACCGATTTTACGTCATTCACACGTGCAAGAAGCTCTTCCCTGACCGAGACGGGAGAAAGGACTTTCACATCCTTACCAAATCCCATTACCCAGCCGTAAAAGTTCGGGCTGAGAACCACCCTTACCGACACCTTAAAACCGAAATCTGTTTTAAAAAAGGTCTGTTCCTTGCCGAAGCGGTCAATTATTACGCCTGCAAGATGCTCGGCACATTCGAGAGTAACAAGCTCCTCTTTTCCGCCGTACATTCCAAAAACCTTCCTAGAATACTCTGCCGGATTAAATTTGACCTCGGTCGCCGCCGCACTTCGTTTTTCCTCGCTTATTTCTATATCACACATCTTGTCCACTCTAAAATGCTTAGTCTTTTCCGCATCCTCGTCAAAGGCAACAAGATAATAATTATCATCGCTGAGTATCAGTGCCTCGGGACTTGCATTATACCTTTTGCCGTCATGGCGGAAGAAACGCTTTTTTTCACCCGTGTAGTCAAAATAACTGAATGATATCCTTTTATTCTCGTTTATCGCATTGTGCACAAGGTCAATATTCTCAACAGAGTAATCATTCTCCGTCTTTATCCTATCTTCTACGTAAACTTGACGTCGAAGCTCTCCCGCACGGTTTTTTCCCGCATATTGCCTTAATTTTTCAATAAGACGCTTGCTTCTGTCACGAGTTATAAACTTTGAGGTCTCTACGGCATCAACCAGCATCTTTAACTCGGCAAATTCAAACGGTCTGGCAGCAAGAGTATATTTAGGCGGTCTTGTGGGCAAAGTAATAACGTCAAAGCCCATCTCAGAAAGTGTCAGAAGATCATCGTATATGCTCTTACGCTCGGCACAAATACCGTACGTTGAAAGCTTTTCAATGATCTGTGCCATAGTTATTCCATGGTTTTCGTCGGTGTCGCTTATGAGCATTTCAAGAAGTCTTATAAGCTTTTGCTTTTGTTTTTCCGATCTTGGCATTATTCTTCCCCGCTTTTTATCGGTTTTATTTTAGTATAACATATAAGTTGTGGCGTGTCAAGGAAAAAGTCCGGTTTATAGGACAGAAAAAAGCGGAACGGCGTGCCGTTCCGCTTGGAAATATTTTTTCTGTAAAACCGCATTTTGGCTGTTTTTTAAGCTAGGAATTTTTGAGCGAATTTTTCCGCTTCTGAAATGAAGTCGTATACAAATACGACGAATGCAGATCGGGAGTTCGCCCTAAAATCAAGCTTCAAATCGCACACTTTTGGGTGTTTTTTTAAGCTAGGAATTTTTGAGCGAATTTTTTCGCTTCTAAAATGAAGTCGTATACAAATACGACGAACGAAGATCGGGAGTTCGCCCTAAAATCAAGCTTCAAATCGCACACTTTTGGCTGTTTTTTAAGCTAGGAATTTTTGAGCGAATTTTTCCGCTTCTAAAATGAAGTCGTATACAAATACGACGAACGAAGATCGGGAGTTCGCCCTAAAATCAAGCTTCAAATCGCACACTTTTGGGTGTTTTTTTAAGCTAGGAATTTTTGAGCGAATTTTTCCGCTTCTAAAATGAAGTCGTATACAAATACGACGAATGAAGATCGGGAAAAGTCGCCAAAAATTACAGATTAAAAATTAGCAAACGCCCTGAGCCTTCATGGCATCGGCAACCTTTATGAAGCCTGCAATGTTTGCACCGGCTACAAGATCGTCACCAAGACCGTACTTGTTGGCTGCGGATACGGAAGCTTCGAAGATGTTCTTCATGATCATCTTGAGCTTGTCATCAACCTCCTCTGCAGTCCAGGAGTAACGCATGGAGTTCTGGCTCATCTCAAGACCGGAAACAGAAACACCGCCTGCATTAACTGCCTTGGAAGGAGCGATGATAACGCCAGCCTCCTTAAGCATAGCAAGAGCCTCGTTGGTGGTAGGCATGTTAGAAACCTCAACGTAGTACTTCACGCCGTTTGCAATGATCTTAGCAGCATCAGCCTCACGAACCTCGTTCTGGGTTGCACAGGGCATAAGAATGTCTGCCTTAACGCCCCAAGGCTTCTCACCCTTGAAGAAGGGAACGCCGAACTTGTCTGCGTAATCCTCAACTCTGTTACGGCAGGA
>JAZRMT010000135.1:0-12965 GCA_045647805.1 Eubacteriales bacterium
GATAGATATCGAAGATGCCCTGCTCCTTGAGGGACTTGCCGAGGATTACCTCGGTTGCGATGTCCGCAAGGCTGTATCCGGTTGCCTTCGAGAGGAAGGGAACGGTACGGGAGGAACGGGGGTTAACCTCGATGATATATACGTCATCGTGCTCGTCGACGATGAACTGGATATTGTAAAGACCTACGATGCCGATGCCGAGACCGAGCTTCTTTGCATACTGAAGGATGATTCCCTTGACCTTATCCGAAATCGAGAAGGGGGGATATACGCTGATCGAGTCGCCCGAGTGGACGCCGGTGCGCTCAACGAGCTCCATAATGCCGGGAACGAATACGTTTCTGCCGTCGCAGATAGCGTCGACCTCGACCTCCTTACCGCTGATGTACTTGTCAACGAGTACGGGCTTGTCCTCGTCGATCTCAACCGCGGTCTTGAGGTAGCTGCGGAGCTGCTCCTCGTTGCCGACGATCTGCATTGCGCGGCCGCCGAGAACGAAAGAAGGGCGAACGAGTACGGGGTAACCGATCTCTGCCGCTGCAGCGATACCGTCCTCGATCTTGGTAACTGCCTTACCCTTTGCGCGGGGGATGTTGAGCTCGTTAAGAAGGTTTTCGAACGCGTTTCTGTCCTCGGCTCTGTCGATAGCGGCGCAATCGGTACCGATGATCTTGACGCCGAGGTCGTGGAGAGGCTGCGCGAGGTTGATCGCGGTCTGTCCGCCGAGGGATGCGATAACGCCCTCGGGCTTTTCAAACTCGATGATGTTCATAACGTCCTCGGGAGTGAGGGGCTCGAAATAGAGCTTATCGGCTGTTGTATAGTCGGTCGAAACGGTTTCGGGGTTGTTGTTGATGATGATAGCCTCGTAGCCCGCCTTCTTGATGGTCATTACGGCGTGAACGGTGGAGTAGTCGAACTCTACGCCCTGACCGATTCTGATAGGACCTGCGACGAGAACGACGATCTTCTTCTTGTCTGTGAGAACAGATGCGTTCTCTCCCGTGTAAGACGAGTAGAAGTAGGGGATATATGCGCCCGTGTGGCAGGTGTCAACCATGCGGAATACGGGGAAGAGATTCCTTTCCTTGCGGAATTTGAATACGTCAAGCTCGGTGCACTTCCACATTCTTGCAACGTACTTATCCGAGAAGCCCATCTTCTTTGCAGCGGTGAGGGTCTCAAGCTCGAAGGGATGAGCCTTGAGGGTTTCCTCCATATCGACGATATTCTTGATCGCCTCGAGGAAGAAGGGAGTGATCTGGGTGATCTCGTGAACCTGCTCGACGGTGATGCCGCGTGCGAGCAGCTCTGCGATCGCGAAGATGTTATCGTCGCGGAAGGTGGAGATATATTCAAGGATCTCGTCGTTCGACATATTATCGAACTTCGCGTGATATACGTGGTAAACGCCGACCTCGAGCGAGCGCATACCCTTGAGGAGGCACTCTTCAAGGTTCGAGCCGATGCCCATTACCTCGCCGGTCGCCTTCATCTGAGTGCCGAGCTGGTTGGACGCGGTGGTGAACTTATCGAAGGGGAAACGGGGGAGCTTTGCGTTGACGTAGTCAAGCTGGGGCTCGAATGCCGCGTTGGTGTTTGCGATCTGAATCTCCTCGAGGCTCATACCGACAGCGATCTTCGCGGTAACGCGCGCGATGGGGTAACCCGAAGCCTTGGATGCGAGTGCCGAAGAACGGGAAACTCTGGGGTTGACCTCGATGAGGTAGTATTCGCTCGAATGGGGGTTGAGCGCGAACTGTACGTTACAGCCGCCCTCGATCTTGAGCTCCTTGATCAGCTTGATAGCCGAGTCGTTGAGCATCTTCTTATCGTGATCCGAGAGGGTCATAATGGGAGCGACAACGAGGGAGTCACCGGTGTGAACGCCGACGGGGTCGATGTTTTCCATACCGCAGATGGTGATGGCGTGGTCGTTCGAGTCACGCATAACCTCAAACTCGATCTCCTTGTAGCCCTTAACGCTCTTCTCGATAAGAACCTGATGAACGGGAGAAAGCTTGAATGCGTTAAGACCAACCTCGATAAGCTCTGCCTCATTGTTTGCAAAGCCGCCGCCGGTACCGCCAAGAGTAAATGCGGGACGAAGAACTACCGGGTAACCGATTCTGGCAGCCGCCGCCTTAGCCTCCTCGAGATTATAAGTGATCTCCGAGGGAATGGTGGGCTCACCTATGGACTGGCAAAGCTCCTTGAAGAGCTCTCTGTCCTCTGCTCTTTCGATACTCTCGCTGGAGGTGCCGAGAAGCTCGACACGGCATTCCTTAAGAATCCCCTTCTTTTCAAGCTGCATAGCAAGGTTAAGACCGGTCTGACCGCCGATGCCGGGAAGAATTGCATCAGGGCGCTCGTATCTGAGGATCTTTGCAATGTATTCAAGAGTAAGAGGCTCCATGTAGACCTTGTCTGCAATGGAAGTGTCGGTCATGATCGTCGCAGGGTTAGAGTTTACGAGTACTACCTCGTAGCCCTCCTCCTTAAGAGCGAGACACGCCTGAGTTCCCGCATAGTCAAACTCAGCCGCCTGACCGATAACGATAGGGCCTGAGCCGATGATCAAAATTTTCTTTAAGTCAGTTCTCTTTGCCATATTAATCTCCATTCTGTCGCCTACGGGCGACTGCTCAATTTATCAACTAATTTTCAATCCGCCATTCGGGCGGCATTTAGAATAAGGCTCCACAATCAGCAAAACCGGGATGCAAAACAGCCAAAAACAAATCGGTGTTTTTTGAGCTTTTTCGCTTTTCTCCGTAACTTTAAGGGATTTTATTGTAAACGGCTCTGCCCTCGTACACAGTCAAAAGGCAGGTCGCGGAAACCGTCGTGCCGGTGAAAGGCGAGCTTTTCCCCTTCGATAAGAAGTCCTTCGGATCAATAACCGATTCCTCGTCAACCTTAAAGACGGTGAAGCCGGGATCACTCGTGATTCCGAAGCGTTTTCTCGGTGCGATACTCATTCTCTCAACCAGGGTTTCAAGACTCATTATGCCCGTCTTGACCAGGTAGGTATAAAGCAGCGGGAAGGAGGTCTCGATTCCGACAACACCCATAAGGCTGCCGGCAAGCCCCTTCGCCTTCTCCTCCGCGGAATGAGGTGCATGATCGGTGGCGACCATATCTATCGTTCCGTCGAGAAGCCCTCGGAGAAGTGCATCTCTGTCCTCTGCCGATCGGATAGGAGGATTCATCTTGAACCTTCCCTCTTCCTCAAGACAGGAGTCGTCAAGCAGGAGATAATGAGGCCCGGTCTCGCAGGTGATATCCACCCCCTCGGCCTTCGCTTTCTTTATGATCTCAACGCTTTCCTTGGTAGAGATGTGACAGACATGGTATTTTACTCCCGTCTTCTTTACCAGCTCAATATCTCTTTTTATCGGTCCCCACTCGCTCTCGGAGCAAATGCCCTTGTGACCGTTCTTTCTTGCATACTCTCCGTCGTGAATATAGCCGCCAAAGAGCAGCGAGTTGTCCTCGCAGTGAGCGACGATCGGCTTGCCGAGCGACTTCGCCGTCTCCATAGCCCTCGTCATCATTTCCTCATTCTGCACACCGCGTCCGTCGTCGGAGAATCCGATAACGTCCTTTGCCATTCCCTCCATATCCGAGAGAGCTTCACCCGATTCGCCTACGGTTATCGTTCCATAGGGAATAACTTTTATAACCGCATCCCTCTTTATAATATCAAGCTGCTCGGAAAGATGCTCGACAGAGTCGGGAGTCGGCTTCAGATTTGGCATTGACAAAACCGCCGTAAAGCCGCCCCTGGCAGAAGCCATAGTACCCGACTTTATCGTCTCCTTATAAGAAAAGCCCGGCTCTCTAAGATGTACGTGAACATCACATAAGCCGGGTAAAATAACGGTATTATCAATAACGGTGGCAGAGTCAACAGCGAATACGTCCCCCGTGAAAAGAGAAAGAGTCTCGCCATCAAAAAGCATATTCTGTTTCTTCATCACGCCGTCTACGTATACGGAAGCGTTGCGGAACAGTGCCTTCATAGTTTTCCCTCGCCTTTCTTAATTATTCGTATTATTATAACATAACTTATATATAAAGTCAATAAGCAAACGACAATATTTTTAAGGTATTTTTAGGGAAACTCCAATTTCTCATTTCTCATTTTAAAAAACGGCTGCCGAAGCAACCGTTTTTTCGTTTTTTACAATTATTCGGTTCTGAGCGCAACAACAGGATCCTTCTTAGCCGCACTTCTTGCGGGAATAAGTCCCGAAATGAGCGTAAGACCTATTGACAGACATACGAGGAATATTGCGTTACTTATGGGCAGTGCCGCAATATTCGCATAGCCGATCAAGGGCTTAAGGATAAGGTTGACCACTATGGAGATAAGATAGGTCGCACCAACGCCGATAAGTCCGGCAAGACAGCCGATGATCGCAGTCTCTGCAACGAAGAGACGGGAAACGTCCTTCTTTCTTCCTCCGAGAGAGCGGATAACGCCGATCTCCTTGATTCTCTCGACAACAGAAACGTAGGTGATTATACCTATCATTACGGTAGAAACAACGAGAGATACCGAGGTAAATGCAACAAGTGCATAGGTAACAACGTTAATAAGAGTGTTTATAAGCGAGATTATAAGCTCGAGAGTATCGGTGTAGGTAACCTGAATTCTGTCTTTGTGTTCGAGTCGCTTGATCTCTCCGTTTTCGTCAACGTACTCGTAAACGAAGCTCTCGTCCGCCCACTTGTCAAGGTACTCGGTAACCTCGTCCTTTTCATCAAATGACTTGGGATAGATGAGGATGTTATTCGCAAGATCGTTACCACCGAGATTTCTGACAAATCCGTCTCTGATCTTAGCAAGATCGGTCTCTCCCGAGCCGCCGCCCATCATGCTCATCGCCATATCCGAAGCAGAGGAGGTGGGCGAGATCATTCCCATACCGCGGCGTGCGTACATGGTACCGTTGCTATTCACCGATTCATCCACATCGGGAGTCATGGGATTATCAAGTCTCTCATCCTTAGCAGTCGTGGGATCGTCGAAATAGTAGGTATAGGAGTAAAGAGTTGTGAAGTTAAGAGTGTAGTTAGTGGGATTCTGGGGATCGCTCGGATTGGGGATCTGAATAGGACGGGAACCGATCTCAGACATAGCAAGATCAGACATGAGGTAGTCGTTGATGTAGGTAGACTCTGCGTTCTTCTCGAGGATCATGTTGGTAAGAGCCTCGGTGTAGTAGATACCCGAGCTAAGGCAACCGTAGGAAACGGTTTCCTTAGGAGTAAGAATTCCAACGACCTTAAGCTTTACACCGTTATTAGCAGTCACGCTGTTCTTATCAAGAGTAGCGTTGTACTGATAGGAGCCGTTCATGGAATATTCGACAGGGCCCTGATAAGGAGTGAACACAGTGTCGGTAGGATACCATACGAATTCCTTACCCATAAGCTCGTCGTAATCGAAATACTCACGGTATACCGGCTTGCTGTTGAAGTTTTCCTTGTCCTCGGCTATTGCCTTATCCACGATAGCAAGGAATTCCTCCTGAGTGTAGTAGCCGAATGCGGCAAGAAGAAGGTCGGAGATCTCCTCGTCGGAGTTTACAACGAGCATTATCTCGTGAGCCTCGTCTGCAACCTCACCGTCAAGAACGTCGTACTGCGAAAGAATGTAATCGCTGTTCGAGGGAGCCTGCTGAAGCGAAGGCACAAGATAAGGAATGAAGGATGCATAGGCATCGTAGTCGGTCTCACCGAGAACCGAGGTATATATATCTATAAGATGCTTTATGGAAATATGCTGCGCATCGGCTTCACCGTTATACTTAAAATCGGTAAATACGCTCGGGGAAAGATCTATACCGTAGCCAACCAGCATTGCCTCGTATTTTTCCTTCGGCATTGCCTTGACGTAATCAATATACTCCTTGGTTATAGTGTTGGCAGCGAAGAGTCTTTCGAGCCTCTCGCTCATTTCCGCCAGCTTTTCAACCGTACTGGTTATGTATACCTTGTCGGCAAGCTTTTCAATATCCTCAATATCCTCGGGAGACATAACATCGGCAACGGCACCTGCGTTAAAGCCGGTCTCCGCGATCTCAATGGGGTTACCCGAGAGCATATCGTCCTGCATAGAGGCTATATATCCCTTAATACCGGCAGAGAAAGCAAGAACAAGTGCAATACCGATAATACCGATAGAGCCGGCAAAGCCGACCATTGCGGTTCTTCCCTTCTTGGAAATAAGGTTTTTGGCAGAAAGACGGAAAGCGGTAAAGAGCGACATCTTTGCCTTTTCGCCCTTCTTTTTAGCAGCCTTTTTATTGGTTACGGCAGCCTTTTCGTTGCTTTTTGTTGCGATATCAGTCGAGATATCCTCTTCGGCAGGTGTGCTATCGAGCTCCTGCTCCTCGGCAAGGAGACGCTCCTCGTCAAACCTTATAAGCTCCTCTCTCTCCTCCTCGGAAACGGGATTGGTATCCTCGATTACCGAACCGTCGAGAAGTCTGATAATTCTCGTGGAATACTGCTCGGCAAGCTCCGGGTTATGAGTAACCATGATTACAAGACGCTCGCCCGCTATCTCACGGATAAGATCCATGATCTGAACCGAGGTAACGGTGTCAAGAGCACCGGTAGGTTCGTCCGCAAGAAGTATCTCGGGATCGTTAACAAGGGCTCTTGCAATAGCAACTCTCTGGCACTGACCGCCCGAAAGCTGATTGGGACGCTTGTAATACTGACCGGAAAGTCCAACCTTATCAAGAGCCGCCTTAGCCTTCGCAACTCTTGTCTCCTTGTCGATTCCGGAAATAGTAAGGGCAAGCTCGACGTTACCGAGAACGGTCTGGTGAGGAATAAGGTTATAGCTTTGGAAAATAAATCCGACTCTGTGGTTTCTGTAAACGTCCCAGTCACGGTCCTTGTAAAGCTTCGTGCTCTTTCCGCTTATAACCAAATCTCCGGATGAATATCTGTCAAGTCCACCGATGATGTTCAGAAGTGTGGTCTTTCCGCATCCGGAAGGACCGAGGATGGATACGAACTCTTTGTCACGGAAGGTAATGTCAACACCGCGAAGGGCGTTTACCGTCTCGGAAGAGGTGACGTAGTCCTTTTTAATGTTTCTTAATTCGAGCATTTATTTTCTTCTTTCTTAAGCAATATGAAACTATTATACTCCATATTTATGAACATTTCATACAAATTGTAAAAATATTTTATTAAAATACTCGCCCGCCATGACTAAAGAAAAAAACGGCACGCAGAGTGCGAGCCGTGCAAGGCTCTGCGTGCCATATGCCAAATCAGATCAATTTACAAGTTGTTTCGTTGTTCCTCAATCATATATGATCGGTTGAAAACGGTGTTTTTGTAAACAATCATTGTCATTTTCTTTGATTATGTTCCTTGGACGTGCTTATTCCGAATATTTTAGACAAAATGTATCTGATCGCTCTCGGCGACCGTACAACAACGATTTTCATGGCTAACGTTCCTTTCTTTACGCCTTCTCTAGCATTATATGCATCCGCTCCTTCTGCGTTACCTCAAACGTTTGATTCTAAGCACCGCAACGCTCATATCGTCGCCACCCCGCTCCTGTCGTTTTGCCTCTCTCAGTATCAGCTCGGCATATTCCCGAAGATCCTCCTTTGCGGGCTTGGTAAGAAGTTCAAGAAGCCAGGGAGATTCCTCTGCCGATTGACATATTCCGTCGGACAGCATTATAACGTAATCCGAGGGACGTGTCTCCACCTTTATCTTCTCTGTATCAATGGCAGAAAGCAGTCCTATCGGAGCGGTTTTCGACCTTATACGGAAGATGGAGCCCTCTCTTTTTACATATGAGGGAGCCGCACCGCTTTTTAAAAAAGTGACCTCGCCCGAATAGGCATCAAGCGCGAAGAGATCGACGGTTGCCGAGCTTTCTCTCACTCTGCTTCTCAACGCTCGATTTAGAAGATGCATTACCGTCTCATAGGACGAGGAAAAGTTCAGCATCCGCCCAAGGAAATCCGATACGAAGCGCGAGGTCTCGGCAGCAGGCTCCCCCCTTCCCATTCCATCCGAAATAAGCGAATAAAAGAATCCGCCGTCGGTCTCGAAAAAGCTGACAGTATCTCCCGAGGGCTCGCCCTCACGCCCCGAGCTGACCGCACTTGCATATTCCGCTGTGTAGATCGGTGCCGCCGAGCATTCCATAAGCACCATGCTATCCTTACGAAAATACTCAATATCCGTAAGAGCTATCTGCAAGCGTTCCTCTATGCTCCTTCTCATCTCTTCGGAGGTTATCCTTTCACCGTCTGCATCCTCCCCCGCAACGAAAAGATGAAGCCGTCTGTCACCAAACACCCTTCCCGCTCCGCTACCAAAACCGTATTCCGAGATAACCGAACACAGCTGCTCGCTTTTATACGAATTGACCGACCTTTCAGCCTCATCACGTGCTCTTGTCTCGCTTATGAGTCTGGATATCAGCTCATATCCCTCGCAGTCGGGTATTTCCCTTCTCTTAAAGCTCTCCTGTTCTGCCCTGGCAACAGCTCTTATTATAGCTTCAGCAACCTCCTCGGGGTATTGGCAGAACTCGTCGTCAAGATTGATATCCGCCGCCTCCGGTTTCTCACCTGCGAGAAGCTTTTTGGCAAGCTTATCGGCATTTTTGGAGCAGGGATCTATATTTTCCGATCTGCAATAGTCTCTGCCGGGACAAACACGGCAGAATTCACCTGCAACAGTCAAAACCGTCGCTCTGAGGTCATCGTAATCCAGGTCTGCCGACGACGGAACGCTCCGCCTTAAAAGCTCGGCAAGCGAGCCCAAAGAATTGGTAAGAGTATCAAGATTTTCGGAGTATTTTCTTTGATAAACCAGTGCCATTGTGCCTATCATATCCTTGGCGTTTTTTTCCTCGGTCTCGTTTTCGGTAACGGTAGCCTCGGGCGAAAGCCTTTTCAATATAGGAAAAGCAAGTATCGCACCGATAGCATACTCAGGCAGCACGCTGAGAAGACCGCTGAGTCCCGAAGAGTATATCCCCCACAGAACCGCCGCAATACCGCCGCCCATAACAGCATACCCGACTCCGAAGCCGAACAGTCCTCCCGAAACCAGCCCCAGAAGCCCGAATGACACCGAATAAACACCGCCAACGCCAAGAGAGGCGAAAAATCCCGTCGCAAGTCCTCGCAAGGCACCGAACCGCCTCGCCACAACGAAGGACGCAAATATTAAGAATATGTAGGAAAAGGATATTCCGAGTATAGCAACTCTTTCAAGCGACAGAGCGACAAAGAACAAGAAAATTACCGACGCTCCCTCGAAAAATATCAGATTATAACGCTCCTTTTCGCTTTTTCCCGAAAGCGAGAGCATATTTTCCGAGCCAAAGAGCAAGGAATTTACGGTAAATCCGCTAAGAAATACTCCCGAAAACAAAAATGCAAGCCCTGCGGGAAGCAATATCATTGCCACCCCGAAAAGTATGCTCGTCTCATTGATACCGTAAAGCAGCAGCTCGTATACCGCACAAACGAAGCCGCCTATAACCGCCGAGCACATCCTCAAAAGCAGATTTTCAGAAAAAAGAACCCTCTCTGCGTCCCCCGAGCCGTCACCGCCCGAAATGATCACTCGAATAAATGCGGTTATGACCGAGGCAATAGCAAAAATTATTCCTGCCCTGCCGAGCGTCAAAGCTCCGACAACCGCCCCCAGAAGAACGCTCCATACACCGAAGGAAAGCGAGGCGATCAGCGCAAGTGCCAAGGGATATGCCCCGAATGCTATATGGCATCCCGCAAACAGCAATCCAAGTGCAAAAAGCAACAGATCATAGATAAGAACCCGCTCCCTTTTTGCCATATCCTTTGCCTCGGTGAAAAGTGCTCCTAAATTTTTGAAAAAGCCGGTTTTCTTCTTTTCCTGCCGTTCGACTTCCTCTTCCCTTTGAGTTATCTTTTCCATTTCAAAGACTTCCTTTATTTTTTCTTTTCATGCCGATTATATTACAAATCTGTCAAAAAAGCAGTCGAATAAGAGGACTCGAAAAAAGGAACTATCCATAAATCAAGGTTTTTTTATAGCAAAAAAATACAAACCGCCCCGAAAAGGGAGCATAGAGAGCGTATTTTGCGATATTTTAACCGAATAAAATGCTTTTGTGACTTTGTCACGGAATCTTTCCTTTATATCGGGTATAATAAAACCGTAAAAACAAAAGGGACCGCCATTTCGGCAAAAGCCGAGCGATCCCAAAGAAAAGGAGAAATAAAATGTCTGCATTAAAAATAAGCAAAGAAGCCCTTGAAGAGTTAAAAAAGGGAGATAAGCCCATACTTTTAGACTTTTACGCCGATTGGTGCGGCCCCTGCCGTGTAGTCTTGCCCATCATTGAAGAGATCGCAGCGGAAAGAGGCGATATAGCAGTCGGAAAGATCAACGTTGATTCTGAATCGGCTCTTGCCGGCGAATTCGGCGTACTAAGCATCCCCACCCTCGTTGTGATCAAAAACGGTGCTGTCACGGCAAAGGTGTCGGGTGCTCGTCCAAAGGAGCAGATTCTTGCTCTTGTAGACGGTTGATCAGCGGCTAAGCTCTCTGAGTGCCGGCTTGTTTATCAGCCTGACGCCCCCTCTCACGGCCTCAACCATTCCCTCACCGGAGAAATACTTCAGCATTCTCGAAACCACCTCACGGGCAGAACCCATATACCTTGCTATCTGCTCGTGAGTAAGTGGTATCAGGTCGCTCCCTCTCTTTGATGATTCATCGAGAAGGAAGATCGCAAGCCGCTTGTCCATGCTCATAAATAATATCTGCTGCATAACCCACATAACGTCGGAAAAACGGCTGAGTGCCGTTTCAAGTGCAAATATCTTTGCCTCGTTCATTTTGCGTGAAAGAGCCTCGTATGCACAGCCTCCGACCACAACGCACTCGCTGCACTCCTCCGAATCCACGAAAACGTCAAAGTCAATAGCATCAAGAACGCAGGAGGCAGAGAGCATACACATATCCCCGGGGAAAAGACGGTATAAAGTTATCTCCTTGCCCTCCTCCGAAAGCAGATAGAGCCGCAGGCTTCCCGACTTGATAAGAATTATACCGGTACATTCGTTACCGTTGTGAATATTAGTTCCCCGCTCAAAGCGAACGCTCTGGGAGCTGTTCAAAAAGGATGCCTTGTCCTCTTCGCTCATTTTGTCCCAGAACGGAAAGGTGTTGCGAAAAAGAAGCGAGAGCTCGTTTTTATCCATAAAAGCCTCCGTCCCAATAATTTTTACACCATTAATTATATTACGGATAAAAAAATAAGTCAAGACGCAAAAAAATCCGCTTTGTGACTTTGTCACGGAAAAGATATGAAAAATACGGTATAATTAAGCCACAAGGAAACAAAAAAATCAAACAAAAAAAGGAGAAAACCACAATGATGAATAAAAAAGTACACGAGCTGTTAAACGATCAGATAAACAAGGAATTCTATTCCGCATATCTCTATCTAGACTTCTCGAATTATTTCAAGGCAAAGGGACTTGACGGATTTGCAAATTGGTATCTCATCCAAGCACAGGAGGAAAGAGATCACGCAATGCTCTTCTATCAGTACCTGCAAAACGAGAATCAGACCGTAACCCTCGAGGCTATCCCGAAGCCCGACAAGACCTTCACCGCACATATCGATGTGCTCAAGGCGGGACTTGAGCATGAGGAGCTTGTCACCTCGCTTATAAACAATATCTATGCAGCAGCCTACGACGTAAAGGACTTCCGCACAATGCAGTTCCTCGATTGGTTCGTAAAGGAGCAGGGCGAAGAGGAGACCAACGCCAACGACCTCATCACCAAAATGGAGCTGTTCGGCTCGGATCCCAAGAGCCTCTATATGTTAAATCAAGAGCTTGCCGCAAGAGTTTATACAGTGCCCTCGCTGGTACTTTGATTTGAAACCGGATACCCCTCTTATCCCAATAACCGAAAAGGTATCGTGTCAAAAGCACGGTACCTTTTATAAATCATTTTTGCAACAAAAGCCTATATTTGACAATAACAATTTACATTGCAATCATTTAGCCCGCAAATACACCCGGTAATGCGAACTCCTCTTACCGACGCAAGAGAGAGCTAATGAGAGATATCCAAGCACTGCCATTTCAATTATTTTTTCAATTAATTTTCTCTATCCGCAAAAACCGCTTGACAAACCCACAAGGTTGTGGTAGAATATTAAGGCTTAAGTTAAAAGCTTGAACAACCGCAAGGCCAAACGCAATATAGCCAAACTGTCCATGTTCAACTTTCAAATTACTGATTCGAGGCGTAGCGAAGGTGGTATCGCGCCAGTTTCGGGTGCAAACCACCGATTTCAAATCTAAAATTTTGAAAAACGCTGAAACCCCTTGAAAACACTGACTTTTTCGGCTCTCCCGAAGTCTTAAAAGTTCGCAAATTTTCGGTCTGACCACATGTTTGACCACTTACAGAAAATCACATAAAAATCATCAAAACGAGGTGTAGCGCAGTTGGTAGCGCGCCAGTTTCGGGTACTGGAGGCCGCGAGTTCGAGTCCCGCCACTTCGACCAAAAATCAGCCGAAAACGAGCCATTTTTGACTTGTTTTCGGCTGTTTTTTATACTTTTTGCACAAAAATGGCGATTTTGGGGTGACCACATGTTTGCCCTAATTTCGAACCTTTAGACTGTTGTTTCATCGCCATTTTCCCTCTGTTTCAGAAAATCCCTTTTCTTTGCTTACTGCTACTCAAATTTTGAAGGCTGACGGTTGTTTTCCGTCAGCCTTTTATGTTTGTATTCTCACTGATAAATTGGAATTTGTCGTTATAAATCAATCTTGATTTCGTAATGGTCATCAATAAGAATATAGTTTGAATTATGTCTTTTCGCAAGTGCCAAGACTTCTGCATTATCTGCCAATACACTCTCCATTGTACACCATTCATCAT
>JAZRMT010000136.1:0-2203 GCA_045647805.1 Eubacteriales bacterium
GTAGTCTCTGCGAATACTACTTCAGTATTATGAAGATAATGCATTCAAGTTTAACGATAAAGCAATCGAGTTCTAAAAATCAACAATTAAGATATGAATAATCAAGAATTATCGGCAATGATAGCCGAAGAAGTAAGCAAGGCTGTTGCTCCACTATATGAGCAGTTGGAGCAAATAAAGTCAAAGAGATCAGAAATCGAGACCGAACCTTTTGAAAAGGGTTATTATAAAAACATCTACGAGAAGTCAGGTCGCATCAAAAAGAGAGATTAAGTTCAACATTAAAAAGTAAACACCATGAAAAAGTTAAGTTATATATCTAAATTCTCCTATGAGGTAGTCCGTAATCAGATCGGAGTCCATAACGCCAAGCTGGAGAAAATAAGGTCCGTACTTGCCGAGAAAGGCGAAGGAATGATCGAAGCAATCGAGTATCAGAAGAAGGGCGCTGCTTGGAAAAGAAAGCAGGTTCTTGCGGAGTGCGAGGAATGGATGAACGCCACTAATTGCCCTTCGTACCTTAGAGAAGAGAATAGGAAGAAA
The DNA here is from genome assembly GCA_045647805.1 of Eubacteriales bacterium. Taxonomy (GTDB): domain Bacteria; phylum Bacillota; class Clostridia; order Oscillospirales; family CAG-272; genus UBA1740. Next base: position 544 of record JAZRMT010000136.1, read on the forward strand.
GCCTATGAAAGTTGCAACAATGAGTACATTGCAAAAGTTGCGACTGCCTTTTCAGGGCTGAAACTAAATCTTGAGACGGAAGTCGAAATCAATTCCGAGGGAGAGTGGCTGGTGGCTGAGAAACTTGCCGATGAAATGCTTGAGTCGCATCGTTACACCCTCACGCCCGAAGAAGTTGAGGCATACGGACTTTATCAGGAACTTCTTGCAATTGCAAAGAAACTCCATGAATGCAACTACTTTATAACCGCAAACTACATCGGAGAAGATTGTCTCTATCCGTGCGATACAGAAGAAGAAGATATGCAGCAGTTCTTACTATACTACCGAGAGCCGAGCAAATAGTTTCTGACATAATCCATTATTTTGTTGAGCGGAAAAGGGACAGCCGAGAGGTTCTCCCTTTTATTTTTATATCTTTGCAGAACATACTGAAATTTATGCGTTAACCGCTATTCTCGCTGTTGGAACTTAGGACACTTCAATGCGATCGGGAATGACTGTTAATGCTCATGCTTTGCATGGGCTGAGTCGTTCTGTCGCAAGGTTAGTCCTAAGACCTCAACAGAGAATGATTTAGTCCATGCTTTTTATGTGGGTGTTAGGTGTCATATTGGGAGTAATCATTATTACCTGTCTGATATTCGGCTGGTATTCTTTGAATGACTATTCGTGGAAAAAACGATTATTGATTTTGTCTGGAATTGTAGCCGGTGTGATCCTGATTGGTTTACTTTCTTCCCTACTAGTTGATTCGTTAGGAACATTCGGCTTAATTATACTATGCACTCTCGCATTTGTGCCGGAATTGTTCCGCCGTAAATAATGAGCAAAAAAATTTTTTAAGGTCGCACCACAGCCCACGCGAGACTCCGGCCATACCTCCGACCCCCTTGCCGATCTGCCGGAAAGTTCCTATCTTTGTCAAAACCGCTATCGAATCCTGTACCCCTATAAGGTGCAGGATTTTTTGCATCAGGCCGATTCTGTTTTCACTTTGTTTTCACTCTTGTTCAAAGAAAAAGAAAAAGCACTCACGAAAAACATCGTAAGTGCTTGATTTTCAATGCGTGGTCCCAGCAGGGCTTGAACCTGCGACCCCCTGATTATGAGTCAGGTGCTACTAACCAACTGAGCTATAGGACCAGAAATATTTGCTGTGGTTCGGAGTGGTTACCGAACCACTTTGCAAATATAATACTTTTTTCGATTAGTTGAGCTTGATTTCAACCTCAACACCTGAAGAAAGTTCAAGCTTCATAAGAGCATCTACAGTCTTAGGTGTTGAATCGTAAATATCAAGAAGACGGCAGAAAGAGTTGAGCTCGAACTGCTCACGTGACTTCTTGTTTACGAAAGTCGAGCGGTTTACAGTGAAGATCTTCTTGTGAGTTGGGAGCGGAATAGGTCCGTTCACGCGAGCACCTGTAGCAGATACTGTCTCAACGATCTTCTTTGCTGACTTGTCAACAAGCATGTGATCGAATGATTTGAGTTTAATTCTAATTATCTGGCTCATATCAAAATTCGTTGAATTCAGTTAAACAACTATTCCTCGTCATCGGCCTTGTAACCGCTCTTCTCGATAACCTCCTTAGCGAGTCCTGCTGGAACCTCAGCATAGTGGTCGAATGTCATTGTGCTGGTTGCACGACCTGAA
>JAZRMT010000137.1:0-3430 GCA_045647805.1 Eubacteriales bacterium
CGGGAAGAAGCTCAGTCAATTCCATTCTGAAGTCGTTAATGGCATTGAGAAGACCGATCTGACTATCTTTTACTGCTGCAAAATCCTTTACAGATTCAAGACCGCCAAGATCCTTAATGGCATTAAAAACTTTTTCGAGGGTTCCGTTTGTAAGATCAAAAATATAGGTGAGGGGTTTTCTTATAGCATTCCAAAGACCCATAATAATGGGGAGCTGGATAAGAGTGGGCAGACAGCCGGACATAGGATTATATCCTTCTTCGGTATAAAGCTTCTGCAACTCTTCGTTGTACTTGGGATTTCTGGTATCGTTCTTATACTTTGCCTGAAGAGCGTTGATTTTAGGCTGGAACTTCTGCATACTTCTTCTGCTTTTTTCACCCTTAACTGCAAGAGGAAGAAGTAATACCTTTGCTATTACAGCAAACAATATTATAGCTATACCGTAGTTGTTTACAATAGTATAGCAAAGCTTCAATATCATTGCCAAGGGGAAGTAAATTATATTCATAATAAAGTCCATGCCGTATCTCCTAACAAACAAATGAAATAAGAACCTGCACTAATTCCGATGACGATACCTACGTATCTTTATATCGGGGTTCTTTTCGGGAACCGGGTCATACCCGCCTTTACAAAAGGGATTACATTTTAATATTCTGCATAAAGAAAGCCAAAAAGCCCGAAAAAAGCCGTACCTCAAAAAAGCCGTCATCGCATACTCCGAACAAGTCGGATAAAATCTGCAGCAAGGCGGCTTAAGCGGAGATATGATCTTTCGGTAAAACTTTATAAGCAGAAGCGCGAGTTTATTCATCTTTTCCGGCACCCATGTGATTCTCGGAAGGGGTGTTTTCCAACTTACCGTCGGATGTGTTTCTGCTTTCTGTCGGAGCATCGGATTTGATAACTCCGAGTCTTTTTAGTGCATTTACCAAATCTTTTTTTACCCTGTTCAAGGGAAGCTCCGGCGTGACCGATCTTGCAACGAGAACAATATCCCATCCATCGGGTATGACGCTTTCAATTTGACGGTAAGCTTCCCTAAAAACTCTTTTACAACGGTTTCTTTTCACAGCACAGCCTATTTTGGTACTGACCGTAAGGCCAAGTCTGTTGGTATAGGGTGTTACTTTTGCGGAAAGATTATTCCTTCTGCAATAGATGATAAAAGATCTGCAGGCTGCACTCGCACCTTTTTTGTACAGAGTCAAATAGAGTCTGTTTTCACAAATAGAGCAAGTTTTAAGCATCTTTTCTTCTTCCGTTAAGGATTAGAGAGAAAGCTGCTTTCTGCCTCTGGCACGTCTTCTTGCCAATACTTTTCTTCCGTTAGCGGTCTTCATTCTCTTACGGAAGCCGTGTTCCTTGGAACGCTGTCTCTTCTTGGGCTGATAGGTTCTTAACATCTCATTCACTCCTTTTCATAAGGATTATTTCTTTGCATTGATACACGCAATAGCGTGAGGGCAAAGGTGTACTAACTAATTATATATCCTAATTTCCCTTTTGTCAAGCCGTTTTTCTAAAATTTATTTAACATTTTACATTTGAATGTTGCATAAGCCGCTTTTATATGCTATAATACTGCATATATAATTAATAATATATTAAAATGATTTTAGAACGCTTAAAATAACATTTATAGGTACATGACAATGAAAAGCTTTAAAAACATATGGGACGCAACAGTCCTGAAATTATCCGAAAAAATCACTCCAAACGCCATGGATCTGTGGATACGCCCCGCCGAACCCATAGGTTATGAAAATAACGCTGCAATAATTATGGTTGAATCTCCTTTTCAGCGTGATATAATAATGTCAAGGTACAGAGACGATATAAGGGAAGCTCTTTTAGCCGTTTCGGGAATAGATATGGACGTTAACGCCATAACCCAGGAAGAGAGAAATTCCCAAAAGGCTCACGTTCAGAAATCATCAGAATACAAGGTAGATACCAAATTACATAATATAGAAGAAAATCTTACCTCAGAATACACCTTTGATAACTTTATAGTAGGGGATTCAAACCGTCATGCCCACGCAGCATGCTATGCAGTGGCAAAAAACCCCGCTTTTCTTTATAACCCTCTTTTCCTATACGGAAATACCGGTCTTGGTAAAACCCACCTTTTAAACGCAATTAAAAACGAAATACGTAAGCTTTATCCTTCATATAGGGTAGTGTACGTAAGCTGTGAAGAATTTACCAACGATTTTATAGAACATCTTAAGAATAAAACCACCGCTGAATTTAAAGAAAAGTACCGTACAGCGGATATTCTTCTCATAGACGATATACAGTCTATTTCGGGTAAGGATCAGACCCAGACCGAATTTTTCCACACCTTCAACGCTCTTTATGAGGATAAAAAGCAGATAATTATTGCTTCCGACCGTCCTCCCAAGGAAATACCTCAGCTTGAAGAAAGACTCCGTTCACGTTTCGAGTCCGGACTTATGACTGATATTATAGTTCCTGAATTCGAACTTAAGGTAGCAGTACTTAAACAGAAAGCCGCGGCTTATTCAATAACAATTCCCGATGACGTTATTTTCTTTATAGCATCAAAGATAAAGAATAACATAAGACAGCTTGACGGTGTTGTTAAAAAGATAAAAGCTTTCCAGTTGGTATCAGACACAACTCCTAACATCGCTCTTGCTCAGAGCGCCATAAGGGATATAACAAACGAAAACGAGCCTCTCCCCGTACTTCTTGATAAAATACTTCTTGCAGTATCCAGGGATTTTAACGTAACTCCCGAAGATATAAAGAGCTCAAAAAGACAGGAAGCTATCGTTACTGCCCGTCAAGTTGCAATGTATATAATAAGAGACATGACGGCAATGTCCCTGCCAGATATAGGTATGGAGTTTAATGGAAGAGACCACTCAACCGTACACCACGCCGTATATAAAATAGAGGGCAAGATGAAGGAGACCGCTTCCTTTGCTACACGTATCAACAACATAATAAATGAGATAAAAAACAACTAATTTCGACTTTTCAACACCATTTCAACAGGTAGTTTTTGAAAGTTAAGAGTTTTCAACCAAGTTATCAAAATTAAAAATCCTTTTAACGTTGATATAAGACCTTCAAAAACTCTCCTGTGGAATAGACAGAAACATCAAAAAGTTATCCACAAAATAAAAACGTAAAAAAACCCGATAAAATCACACTAAAAAACACTTATCAAACGTTTTAACACATCCTACTACGACTACTAAAATAATAAAATATAATGTTTTATATATTAAATAGTCGGAGGGCCGTACAAACAAAACGAGAAAGGGAATAACTATGAAATTCTCATGCGACAAAAGTATCTTAAGCGAAGCAGTAAGTAAGGTAGGTAAAATAGTTCCTTCAAAAGCAAACATACACGCGATAGAAGGTATTTATCTTCAGTTATTTGATGACG
>JAZRMT010000138.1:0-14003 GCA_045647805.1 Eubacteriales bacterium
GTTTATAGACGCTCTTCGCCTTAAAAACGGCAACTTAGAAATTGCAGTCATAAAAGCGGCCGATAAAAACGAGGAATTATGATGAAATATTTAATTGGCGATTTTTCTAATACCGAAAATTCTGATGCGGGCGCAAGAAAATTTTTCTTAGACCCAGATAACAGACCCTATGCTCGTGAGCCGGTGCTTGCCAGAATGCCCGACGGCAAGCTTGCGGGCGACGTTGACTTTGCCGAGGTTGAAAAAATCGCTTCAAAGATCACTCCCGTACCCGGCGGAGTAGGTCCTATGACCATTACCATGCTGCTGAAAAATGCTCTTACCGCCGCAAAAATGCAAAAGCAGGCTTGATTTTTTAGTTTTTTTCAAAAAAAATCAAAAAAGGGTTGACAAAGCAAATAAAATGCTTTATAATATCTAAGTAAAAAAATGAGATTTAATCTCTTTGCAAAGCGAAGGGAGGGGAAATAAAGATGGCAGAAATCAGAGTTAAAGAGAATGAGACTCTCGACAACGCGCTTCGTCGTTTCAAGAGACAGTGCGTTAAGTCCGGTATTCTTACCGAGCTTCGTAAGAGAGAGCACTACGAGAAGCCCAGCGTAAAGCGCAAGAAGAAGGCTGAGGCTGCAAGAAAGCGCAAGTTTAAGTAAGATTAATATTGCTTTGAGAACAGCGGGCACTGATGTGTCTGCTGTTTTTCTTTACCTAATTTAACTTAATTTGACTCAGTTTATTTTTTGAAAACGGCAAAGAATATATATGAATAAAATAAGAGGTAAAGAAATGAATTTTAAAAAAATAATCTTAATCCTTCTGTCTTTCACTCTGATTTTTGCATCGGCTTCTTCTGTGAGCGGTGCGGCAAGTGAGAGATCGTGGTATATAAAACGAAACGGAAACTGCCGTCCGAGTTTTCCTGAGGAGTCCGAGCTTTTATCGTCCTATAATGCCTTTTTTATAAATGATGACTATCCGGACGCAAGGGAAGAAAAAAGACTTTATATAACCTTCGATTGCGGGTATGAAAACGGTAACGTCAAAAAAATACTCGACGTTCTTTCCGAGGAAGGAGTGCCTGCGGCATTCTTTCTTCTCGATAATATTATAGTAAAAAACGGTGAACTTGTTAAACGAATGGATAACGAGGGGCATCTTGTTTGCAACCACACGAAAAGGCACAAAAATCTGTGTAATTCGTCAAAGGATGAGATATCTGCCGATCTATCTGCGCTGGAGGAGTTATGCCTTGAGTATACAGGTGTAAAAATGTCCAAATTCTTCAGATTTCCCGAGGGCAAATACAGTATCGAGGCATTATCCTCTGTTAATGAATTGGGATATAAGACTGTATTCTGGAGCTTTGCATACGATGATTGGGATAACGGAAGGCAGATGAACGAGGAGCGAGCCTTAAAAAAGATATTAGACAACACCCACAACGGAGAGATCATTCTTCTTCATCCAACAAGTAAAACCAATGCGTCAATTATGAAAAGGCTGATAAGCTGCTGGCGGGATATGGGTTATACCTTTGGCAGACTTGACGAGATCTGAATTTGAATCAGAATTAAATTTTTGTAAATAAAAAGGGCAGAGGCAACCGTGTTTTTTAGGTACCTCTGTCCTGATTGATATATTAATAAGGTTAGAAACAGCTTAGCTTATTCCGTTTCTCTTCTTGATCTGCTCGAGCCTTTCACGCTCGGTAACGTCGTCACGCATTATACGCTCTTCACTTACTTCATCCACATTCTTTTCAAGAAGCTCGGGATGCTCCTTGTAGTAAGGATCGATCATAATTTCCTTGATCTTGAAATAGGCTGCAAACACCTTCATATAAGCAAGAACCGAGAACATTACCGTAAGCGGGAATATGACCGCCGCAGAAATAAGGAATCCGCCAAAGGCAAAGAGGGTTGAAAGCTCGATTGAAAGGAATAGTATTGCAGCGAGCAGAACGAGGACATTCCTCTTAAAGCCGATAAGCGCAAAGCTCAGAGAATTCTTAATGATCTTGAATACCGAGAGCTTGAAGGTGACCATCTGGACGTAAATATAGCAGCGCATGAAGAAATAAAGCACCATAAGAACTATATTCAGCCAGAACATTATCGAGGTAAAGAAGTTGCCTCCTGTAACCGTCAGATAAATATTATAAATAAGCAGTGCGTTGATAAGTGCGTCGATGGCACCAAAGGGAAGAGCCTGCTTCCAATTCCTCTTTACCGCATACCAGAAGTCAGACCACACGAAAACGGGATCTCCCTTTGCAATATTACGGAGAATATAAGCTGTTCCGACATTTACAACACCGAAGGTCACTAGAGTAAGAAGTGAAATACCGATGAAAACGTAGGTAAGGGTAGAATTGACGAGAATCTGGTTTGGAAGCCCCTCTAAGGCGTAAAGCGACATCGAATAAGGTGTGGGAGAATTCATCATGAAAACGCCCGACAAATTCTGGAAAAAGTCGCTGGAGGGCAGGAATGCTGAATACTTGGTATATCCCGACAAAACAGCAATCAGAAAGAATATCGGGAAATTACCGAGAACCATAAATATATTAACGTAAAGAAGCTTACCCGCATTGTCCTTCATCGTAACGAAGAAACGCTTAAGACTGTCCTCGGCGTAATAAGAGCTTTTTCCGACACCCTTACCCTCACGCTCGAGGTCGATAAGCTTGAATCTTTTCTTTTTTTGCTCCTTCAAGAGTATCACCTCCGAAATTTCTACAATACATAATATCATATTTAAGCGCTAAATACAAGTGAATAAATCAAAAATTCAGCAAAATTTAAAAAATTACGCTAATATATTGATTACAAGGTCAAATTTTGCTATAATATGCTGGTAAAATACTTTTGCGGAGAATGTTATGCAAGGAAGAGACCTTAAGCTGTTTATAAATATACCGACGCTTTTCACAAAAAGAGTTAAGCTCAGAAAAATAAGTAAATCAGACCTTAAAGACGTCTACGCCTATGCCTCGGATCCCGAGGTTTCAAAATTCCTTCTATGGAGTCCTCACAGATGTATTCAGGACACAACTCACTACCTTTCCTGCATTACTAAGAAATATAAAAACGGTGAGTTTTACGATTGGGGAATAGAATACGAAGGAAAAATCATCGGAACCGTCGGCTTTACCTCTTTTTCTGTTGCTCATAACGTCGGTGAGATAGGGTACGTACTCTCAAGTAAATATTGGGGTATGGGTATTGCAAGCGAGGCAGCCGAGAGGATAATAAGGTTTGGATTTGAGACGCTCTCACTCAACAGAATAGAAGCTAGATACATGATCGAAAACGAAGCAAGCAGAAAAGTTGGCGAAAAGCTCGGCATGAGCCTTGAGGGAGTGATCAGAGGCGGCGTTTTTGCAAAGGGAAAATTTAAGGACGTTGGGCTCATGTCGATCCTACGTGAAGAATATATAAATAATAGAAATCTTCTTTAATTTATGTAATAATTTCAGATCCTTTTCAGTATAATAAATTAACTTAGGAAAGGATCAAAATCTTATGAAAAAAATCACAGCAATAATCTTGACCGTAGTTATGTTGTTATCTTTACATACTACGGTTTTTGCTATTTCCAACGGAAATAACGAGGCAGAAGCGACAAATCTTTTATCTAACATAACAACAAACAAAGAGGATCTCGGGCTCGAGGTCAAGGGCGCTGTGCTTATGGAGGCATCTACCGGCAGGATACTTTATTCGGAAAATCAGTTTACCGAGCTTCCGCTTGCATCGGTCACAAAAATTATGACTCTTCTTCTTGTTTGCGAGGCGCTCGAGCGAGGGAGCTTCACGCTTGAAGATAAGGTCTCGATAAGTGCATATGCCGCATCTATGGGAGGAAGTCAGGTGTTTCTCGAAGAGGGCGAGCGGATGAGCGTGGAGGAGCTTATAAAATGTGCGGTAATTGCAAGTGCCAATGATGCGGCTGTTGCACTAAGCGAGCTTGTATCGGGAAGCGAGGCGGCTTTTGTCAAGGCTATGAATCAGAGGGCAGTCGAGCTAGGTCTTTCAAACACTCATTTTGAAAACACGACAGGGCTTGACGATACGGTAAACGAGCATTATTCATCCGCAAGGGATATTGCCGTTATGTCAAGAGAGCTTATAAAGCACGATATTATTCTTAAGTACAGCGGTGTATGGCAGGACACAATAAGAAACGGAGAGTTTACTCTGACAAACACCAACAGACTGGTACGCTACTATGACGGCTGTAACGGGCTTAAGACCGGTTCTACCGATAAAGCGGGCTATTGCGTAAGTGCAACGGCAAAGCGGGGAAATATGCAGCTTATTGCCGTTATAATGGGTGCCGAAACAAGGGATAAAAGAAACGAGGCGGCAAGAATGCTCCTTGATTTTGGCTTCAGAAGCTATACACTATACGAAAAGGGAGAGGAATTTCTCGAGGACTGCGACGTTTTATACGGAAAAAGTCCGACAGTAGCTCTTTATTCACGTTCTGTATCATTCATTGTTAAAAAGGATAAACTTGGTGCGATAGAAGAAATCTATGAAATACCCGAGAGCCTTTCCGCACCGATAAGCGAGGGAGATGCGGTAGGCAGAATAGTTTATAAGCTTGACGGAGAGATTTTATCCGAGTGCGAAATATTTGCTAAAGAAGATATAAAAAAGATCACCCTTGGCGATATTTTCCTAAGAATTCTAAAAAGAATTGTTTCGGGATAATTTTTTTCAAAAAAATATTGTTTTTTTAATAAAACTATTGAAAATATATAAAAAATATTATATAATATAATCTCAAATTGATGATAGGTATAGGATGGATAAAGAGATGAGACTTAATCTTAATGAAAAATTTCTCACCGGTTTTGTAGGTGCCGAGGAAATTGAATACATGAAGCCTTTTGCTGCGGTTGCACATAAAATGCTTACCGAGAAGAGCGGTCAGGGCAATGATTTTTGCGGTTGGGTAGATCTGCCCGTAAATTACGACAGAGAAGAATTTGACAGAATAAAGGTTGCTGCGGAGAAGATCAAGAAGAATACCGATGTTTTCGTTGTTATCGGTATTGGTGGCTCCTACCTTGGCGCGAGAGCGGCTATCGAATTCATAAAGAGCCCTCTTTATAATAATATTAAGAAAGACACCCCCGATATTTATTTTGCGGGTAATAATATTTCTACGACTGCGCTTAACGAGCTGTTGTCTATTTGCGAGGGTAAGGACGTTTCGGTCAACGTTATTTCCAAGTCCGGAACAACCACCGAGCCCGCTATCGCTTTCCGTGTATTTAAGTCCTTACTCGTTAAGAAGTATGGCGAGGACGGCGCAAAGGAAAGAATCTTTGTCACCACAGACAAGTGCCGCGGCACACTCAAGAAGTTTTCTGACGAGGCGGGATATGAAACCTTCGTTGTTCCCGATGATGTCGGAGGAAGATACTCCGTTCTTACCGCAGTAGGTCTTTTGCCTATCGCAGTTGCAGGTATTGACATCGACGAATTTATGGCAGGCGCTAAGGATGCAAGAGAGAAGTATCTTGATCCCGATTTTTCGAGCAATGCGGCTGTAAGATATGCGGTCATCCGTAACATTCTTTACAGAAAGGGCAAGAGCACCGAAATACTCGTTGGTTATGAGCCCTATATGCTTATGCTCAACGAATGGTGGAAGCAGCTTTACGGTGAAAGCTCGGGTAAGGACGGTAAAGGTCTTTTCCCCAATTCTGTAATTTTCTCGACCGACCTTCATTCTCTCGGTCAGTATATTCAGGCAGGTCAGAGAAACCTCTTTGAGACGGTTATCAACGTGCTTGATTCCGGTGCTAAGTTTGTGATACCTAATGACGAGGCAAACGTTGACGGACTTAACTTCATTTCGGGTAAGGAGCTTGATTACGTTAATAAGACTGCAATGCTTGCTACCCTTATTGCTCATAATGACGGCGGTGTTCCCAACCTTGTCATTGAGCTTTCCGACAGAAGCGAAAGGTCCTTCGGCGAGCTTATATATTTCTTCGAATTTGCATGTGCAATATCCGGTTATCTTCTCGGTGTAAACCCCTTTGATCAGCCCGGCGTTGAGGCTTATAAGAAGAATATGTTTGCTCTTCTCGGCAAGCCCGGCTACGAGGATATGAAAAATGCACTTGAAAGTAGAATAAATAACAACTAAATCCTCTTAAATATTGTATATTTTATACAAATCGTATAATTAGCAAGGAAATTTGGTAAAAAGCTATTGCATTTTTCATAAAATTAGTGTAATATATAAGTAGGAGATTTTAAATCTCAAAACACAGGAGGATTTCAAAATGATTAAACTTTTCATCGGCGGCAAAGGCTCCGGAAAAACCAAGACTCTCATCGAACTTGTCAACAATGCTGCAAGCACCTCTAAGGGTAACGTTGTATGCATAGAAAAGGGCGACAAGCTTAAGCTCGATATTACATATAAGGCAAGACTTATTGATACCGATTATTACAAGGTTACCGACGCTGAGGCTCTTCTCGGATTCATCGCAGGCATCCTTGCATCCAACTCTGATATCACCGATATCTTCGTTGACTCGGCTCTTAAGATCTGCGGAGATGATGTTGTGGCTTTCGAGGCAATGCTCGGTAAGCTTGAGGACGTTACAAAGGATATCAACCTTGTTATGACCGCTTCTATTCCTGTCGAGGAGTGCCCCGCAGGTATCAAGGCTTACGCATAATTTTGAATAAAAATTTTAACAGTCGGTTCTTTGAGCCGACTGTTTTTTAAAGGTAGTAAAATAATGAAAAACAGCTTTATAAATATTCTTAGAGAGCCGGATTCCGTCCTTTTTCAGTTAGAGGATTCTTTATACCGTTTTGAAGAGCCGAAGGAGCGGGAAACTAGAGGCGAAATTGACTTTAAGGTAGTTGGCAACGAGGGTAGAATTACCGTTCATCCATCCTCTGCCCCTATAAGTCGTGTCAAGCTTCGTTGGAGAGGCGATATGTCGGACGCTTTGCTTCTTCTCGGTGACTCCTTGGAGAGAAATTATGATATCAGCCAAGGCAACGTGCAGCTCGGTCAGGTGGCAATGTGGCGCGGTGTTTGCGCTGAGATGCGTATGCCGTGGTATTTCCACGTTTACGACGGAGAACGGCTTAATTCCTATGGTGTCAAGACGGGGGCGGACGCCTTCTGCCATTTTCATCTTGACGAGAAGGGAATTACTCTTTGGCTCGACCTCCGCTCGGGCGGAATGGGTGTAGACCTTAAGGAACCGCTTCTTTGCGCAAGGGTGGTTCAAAGATGCGGAGTTGCCGGTGAAAATCCGTATTTTGCCGCAAGAGATTTTTGCAAAATGATGTGCGAGAAGCCCATTTTGCCAAAAAGTCCGATTTTTGGAGTGAATAACTGGTATTGGGCATACGGAAGGACAAACCATGAGCTTGTTATGGAAGAGACCGACAATCTTATTGATATGTGCCGCGACGCGAAAACAAAGCCCTATATGATAATTGACGACGGTTGGCAGGTAAACAGACACGGCTGGATGGAGGGCTTGAATTATATCGGCGGTCCTTGGACGGGCGGTAACTCCGGATTCCCCTCAATGGAGGATACGGCATATAGGATAAAAGAGAAGGGGGCTCACCCCGGGGTATGGTTCAGAGCTCTTCTTACCGATAAGGTAAAGAGCGAGTCTATGCACTCACCCTATCAGAAAGATGCGAGAGGAGGCGTTATTCTCGATCCTTCGAACCCGGATGTGCTTTCGCTTGTCACAGAGGACGTGAAGCGTATTATATCCTGGGGCTACGAGGTCATCAAGCACGACTTCTCTACCTTTGATATTATGGGAAAATGCGGTATTCCCGACGGTTCACCTAATTTTTACGACAGAACCAAGACGACCTGTACGGTAATCAAGAATTTTTATAAGACTATCGCTGAGGCGGCCGGCGGTGCCGAGATCATCGGTTGTAATACCATAAACCATCTTGCGGCGGGAATATTTTCCGTGCAGAGGACGGGGCATGATACCTCGGGCAGAGTTTATGAAATAACAAGAGCAGCGGCGAGTGCGGCAGTACTCAGACTTCCGCAGAATAAAACCTTCTTTTCGGCAGATCCCGACTGCGCAGCCTTTACCGAAAGAGTTCCTATTTCCGCAAATCTTGATTTTCTCGAGCTTTGCGCTGTTACCGGTCAAGCAACGCTTGCGTCGGTCACACCGGGAATAATTAAGGGCGAGGATATGAAGAGAATTAGGAGGATCTACGAGATCGCATCAATAGGCGGACTTGATGCTTCACCTCTTGATTGGCTCGGACACAACGCTCCTTCGAGGTACAAAACAAAGGATGGCTTCTTTGAAATCGACTGGTACAAGACCTACGATGGCTGCCGTCTTATGTATGAATGGATGAATTAACAAATAGAGACCGACTTACATAAAATAATAGCAGGGTAGGGAACTACCTGCCTACAACTATTGCATAAGGAACGGTCACAATAATGCAAGATAATAAAAACAACTGCTGCGGTGGTGGGGGATCCGGCGGCTCCGGTGCTTCCACTGCGGCAATAATCGACACCTCTCGGGTGCTTGATACCTGCAAGGACAGAGATTGCTACGAGGATACAAGAGTTTATCTTACCGCTTGCGGCGAGGAGATTCTTGAAAACTCCTCTAACGTAAGAACCAAGGGAGCGAAGCTTCTCGGAGCATTCGTAGGACTTAACGAGGTTCCCTTCAACTGCGGATTTTATCAGGTAAACGTTAAATACTACGTAGAGGTCGATTTTGAGGCATGCCTTGGCGTTGGAAGAAGCAGATGCTTCAAGGGCCTTAGCGTGCTGGAAAAGGACGTAATTCTTTACGGAGGCGAGGGCGGCGCACTCTCCTTTACCTCAAAAAATAACGGCTCTTACTGCGATCCTTGCGTTGACGGCGGTAAGGGCAACAATCCCGAAGCCATCGTAGAAACGGTCGAGCCCGTTGTGCTTGGAACTAGAGTTTCTGACTGCAACTGCCCTTGCCCTTGCGGTGGAACAGAATATGCCGATATTCCCGAGGGAATAAGGAATTCTATCGGTGAGCAGATCGTAACAAACTCCGAGGGTCCGAGAGTCTATGTTTCCTTCGGCATCTTCTCTGTTATCAGAATCGTAAGAAGTGCTCAGCTTCTTATAAACGCTCAGGATTACAGTGTTCCCGATAAGGAGTGCACAAGAGGCACCTCCAACGACTCCCCCTGCGATCTCTTCCGCACAATGGATTTCCCCGTTTCTCAGTTCAAGGCGTCCGACAGAAGAGCAGACTATCAGAATGGCAAGGGAAATGGTGGCGGATGCGGCTGTAAAGGCTAAAATCCGAGATTAAAGACCTATTTTAGGGCAGAAACAACATTAATAACCTCCTAATATAAAAAGAAAAAGAAAGCAAGAGTAAAAGGACTTTATATTCCTTCTATTCTTGCTTTTTTCGATTATGAATTCTGTCGTCTTAGCTCGTAGGCAAACATTGTTGCGGCAGAGGCTGCGGAAAGCGAAGCCTTGAATTCTCTTCCGTAATCAATCCTTACAAGTAGGTCACATTCATCGAGGAGCTCACGGGAAATTCCACGCTTTTCGCCTCCCACTATAAGTAAGATCGGAAGCTTTAAGTCGCATTTTCCAAGAATGTTATCCGTTCTTTCGTCTGCCGAAACGATCTTGTAACCTTTTTCTTTAAAAATTTTTACTGCATCAAGAGGCTCCGATTTGAACATTCTAAAGCTCTCTGATGCTCCGGCAGAGCTTCTGGCAACCACACCCGCGGCACTCATCCAATTACGCTCGTCTAGAATTATACCCGAGCATCCCATAGCGTACAAGGATCGTAGGGCATATCCGAAGTTGTAAGGATCCTCGATGCCTTGTATCATTGCGTAAAATCCGTTTTTCTCGAGGTATGTATCACCGGTAAGGCAGGGAAGAGGACGCTCTGCACAGATTGCCACAATACCGCCGTGAGAATTGCCGAGAGTAATACCCTCCAGCGCCTTTTCATCGCTTTCAATCAGCTCAAATCCGTATTTATCTTTAACAGCCCTGAAATATCCGATCTCCTTGGCAATTTTCTTCAACCTTGCCTTGTCGAAAAGTATTTTTTCAATTTTCCTTTGATTGATTCCGGCATCAATGCCCTTAATTATGGCTCTGACGGAGGTCATCCCCTCGAAAACACCGAAATCATTAAATTTTATATCTTCTTTTTGCATTTTGGAAAGCCTCTTTTCATATAGTTAAGCAGTAAAGCTTGCCTTGAAAGGAATGGTCATAACAATGAAAAATATCGGTAAAGAACGTGCCGAACAGCTTGCCGAATACGTAATCGAGACCGGCACAACCGTAAGAAAGTGTGCAAAAAAATTCGGTATCAGCAAAAGCACGGTTCACAAGGATCTTACATATAAGCTGAAATTGATAAATCCCGGTATGTATTCCGAGGTTAAGGGAATACTTGAGAAAAACAAGTCCGAAAGACATCTGCGGGGCGGGGAAGCAACAAGAAAGAAATACCTTGTCAAAAGATGTATGAAATAGAGCGGGGAAGGGCACTTCCCTCTTTTTTTCTTTGATATTTTTATAGAAATTTTCAAACCTATCCTTTATTAATTATACAATACTAAATAAACTAAATCAAGTGTTTTTTTAAAAAACAAAACCTTATCAAAGATCATAACGGTACTCCACAGGCAAATTTACTGTATACTTTATCAAAGATCAATAAATGGTCAATGTGTATACCTTATCAAAGATCAATAAATGGCCAATGGATGATTAAAGTTAAATGTGTTATTAAGCCAATGTTAATAAAATCCCCCAAACGCGTTAATTGCAGATATTTGATTTATAGAGGGTTAAAATAGATAAAAAGCGTTTATTTCATAGCAGATTACTTCCCTCTATTATACAAAATTTTCATTTTGTATAATTAAGTCTATATTATAATATCCTTCCCTATATTAAAAATAGGCGAAAACAAGGGAAGTATGGACGTTTGATCCACGATACACCGATCGGTATTCTTTTAATAATTATTCCCTATTTTCGTTGACAGAGAGAGCTTTCGATGATATAATACTTAATAAGTACTAAGGGCAATTTATATTTGATAGTCTTGCTTTGATTATTGATGCTTTGGAAGGGAATACCGTGGATCTATTCCTCACTCTGCCCGACCGACGCGGTCGAGATGTTTGTATATAACAAGACCATATCATAGATACGGATATCTTATCGATATCAGGAGCTTCTCTTCCCTCCCTTTATTACTTATTTACTGTTCCCTCTTATATATTCCATGTTCCTTAGGAACTGAGGGGTGCGGTAAAAATTCGTTAAAAGACATAATGTGATCTTAAGGAGCAAAAAATGCAAGGACCTTTAATAAAAGATGAGGTATTCTTCTCTTCCCTAGACTCTAATATACCCGAAATGAGGAAAGCAAGCGAGTTATATTTCGCCGGTGACAGAGATTCTGCCACTAAGGTATTTGCCGACTATGTAAAAAATAACCTTGATACCGAAAGAATACTTAAGGCGTATTCAATATCTGTCGATGCTGTTCCCTCGGAAGCGGTGATGAAGGAGGCTAACGCCGCCCTTGAATACAACCTTTTCAGCGTTGGAATTTACCATAAATTCGAGAAAGGTAAGGTTGATTGGTACTCCAACCCTACCGAGAACGGCTATGAGGAATGGACCTGGCAATTTGCAAGGCATTATCAGCTTTTAAGTATCGCACTTGCGTATAATTATACGAAGGATGAAAGATATGCTATACTGCTCGAGGACCTTATTCACGGCTTCATTAAGCAGGCAGTAAGACCTGATTTGGAGGTTGACGGACATGCTACTCTCTGCTGGAGAACGCTTGATGCCGGTATCAGACTTGTTCACTGGGGAAAAATCTTCGCATTGACGATTAAGAGTCCGTCGTATTCCGATGAATTTATTCTCGACGTTTTTAAGTCAATGCTCGAGCATGGCGAAAGATTGATGTTGCGATGCACCGATGCCAACTGGCTTATTACAGAGATGCACGGACTTTATATTTCTTCACTAAGTTATGGGTTTTTGAAGGATGCTGCACTCTGGAATAAATTTGCAAAGGATAAGCTGCTCACGGCAATCCGCTCTCAGTCCCTGCCCGACGGAACACACTGTGAGCTTAGCTTTGGCTATCAGTCGGTGTCTTGCAGTGATTTTGCAAACACCTACCGAGTAGGTAAAAACTTTGGAGATAACTTCACTTCGGAATATCTTGATCTGATTAAGGGCTATATGTATACCTTTGTTAAGGTTATGGCTCCCGATAACACAACCCCTAATCTGAACGACGGATATCTTGAAAAAGTAAGAGAATTTACAGCCCGTAATATTGACCTATTCCCCGATGACGAGATGCTTTTATGGGTTGCAAGCGGTGGAAAGGATGGAAAAGAGCCGAATTTTAAATCCTTGTTATTCGAGAATGCAGGAATTACGGTAATGCGCAGCGGATGGGAAAAGGATGCGGTGTTCGGTATTTTTGACGGAGGAAAATACGGAAAGTGTCATAACCACGAGGATCTGATCAGATGCCATCAGCACGAGGATAAGCTTAATTTCCTTATGTGGGTTGGCAAGGATAACGTGGTATGCGAATCTATGAATTATGCCTACGACACATCAAAGATGCGTGCTTATTCCAGAGCCAGTGTCGGACATAACGTTGCTCTTGTTAATGGGCTTGGGCAGAACAGATTTGTAAACGCAAGCTGGGATGATGATTTTGCAAGAAGCGTTGAACCTACAACCTTCTCTTCGAGCTCTAAAATTGATATCACTTCTGCAGTATACAACGAGGGGTTCGGTGATAATTGTGAAAGGCTTGCTGTCCACAAAAGAACCGTCGCCTTTATAAAAAAGCCTCATATCGGAAAACCTTTCTTTATTATCAAGGATGAAATCCTCGCAGAAAAAGAAGAGGACGTCACGCTGATCTGGCATTATAACACAAAGGATCTTAAGCTTACCGACAACGGATGCCATTGCTCCGAGCTTACTACCCTTTTTGTCGGTGACGGTAGCACGAGGATGTATTTCGGATCCGAGGAGCCCTTTGCCGGTTGGAGAACGGTATCGGTTAAGCCTCCTATCTACGTTCCTACACCTGTTGTTCATTTCTCTGCCCGCGGACAAAGCCTTACTGTTTTTACCTTGTTTATACCAAACGATGAGGACGGCAAATGCCCGGTAATTTCCGCAGAGCTTGAGAAACAGAAAATTACCGTCAGCTACTCTGACGGGGTTACGATTGATTATAATATTTAATAAACTGCTAAATCCGATTTTGTTTACAATTATCTATTGCTTTTCTACTAATATTATGTTATAATAATCTAGATTATATTTTTTGGAGGATCATATATTATGAGAAATCGTGTACTTACTAAGACCAGCAAAGGTAAGCTTCTTGCTATTGCGGATCAGGTAACCAAGCTTATTGAGGCTGATAAGGCGACCGACGTTATCCCTTCCGCTTATCCCTGCGATGGCGAAAGACTTGTTGTTATCGTTGCATCTGCTAAGGCTAATATGCCTGAAAACTTCTGCCGTTTCATGAGATCGCTTAAGAAGAGCGTTACTGCTAACGTAGCCTTCATCATTGACGGTACTCCCGAGAATGCGGCTAAGATCGTTGAGATGGCTAAGACCAACAACTCTAACGTTATGGAGGACAAGATCCTTTATATCAATGGAGGTCTTCCCTTCAAGTTCCTTCGCACAGTTTCCGCCGATGAGCGCAAGCTTGTTGAGGAATGGGTTAAGGACATCAGAGCCAACATGATGTAATTTTTAAAAAGTCATAACCACCAGTAAACTGGTGGCTTGCACAGCCCCTAGAAGGGGCAAATACCGGCTTCACCTCTAAAGAGGTACTGAAAGTTTGGCAATCGCATCACAATCACAGGCAGCCGCTCACGTGCGGCTGTCTTTTTTGC
>JAZRMT010000139.1:0-6182 GCA_045647805.1 Eubacteriales bacterium
CAAGAAAGATTGTTACGATGTTGATAAGCTCGTTCTGAGAGGTCTTGGAAAGTCTGTCTGCGACGCCGGATACGTTGAATAGGTTACCAAGCATAAGGAAACCGACAAGGGGAGCCGCATCGGGAATAATAAGACAAACGATTGCAGTAACGATAATGGGGAAGAGCACCTTCTCTACCTGAGAAACGGTACGGAGGTTGCTCATCTTGATCTTTCTCTCGGATTCTGTGGTCAACAGTCTCATGAACGGAGGCTGAATGATAGGAATAAGTGCCATGTAAGAATAAGCCGCGATTGCAATTGCTCCGAGAAGCTGAGGTGCAAGAGTCTTGGTTACAAGAATTGCGGTAGGTCCATCTGCACCGCCGATGATACCTATGGAAGCTGCTTCCATAGGAGTGAAGAAGAAGAGTGCCGCAAAGAATGCAATGAAAACTCCGAGCTGTGCGCCCGCACCCATAAGAAGAGACTTCGGATTGGCGATAAGAGGAGTAAAGTCGGTCATAGCTCCAACGCCAAGGAAGATAAGGGAAGGATAAATACCAATCTTAACACCGAGGTAGAGGATATCTACAAGACCGCCCTCGTTAATTACCTCTTTGATAACGGCGGACATTTTTACGTGGATGCTTCCGTCTTCAAAGATGATAGTGTTATTAAGCGAATCAAAGGCAGGAAGAGATGCCTCCAGTGCTTCTATATTTGCTCCTTCAAGGAATGTAAAGGCTCCGTTCTCATACTCAAAGGGAGTATTACCGAGCCAGCCCTGAATTTGAGAGGCTAGGGTTCCCGTTTCGGGATTGAGATAATAGTCGTCGAAGAAGAAGTCAAGGTGAATAAGCTCCGCACCGGGAAGGTTGGCAAGCAACATACCGAATGCAATGGGCATCAGAAGAAGCGGCTCGAACTTTCTTACAATCGCAAGATAGAAGAGAGCTCCGATAATGACGTACATTACAAGAGTTTTAAGGCTCGATACGTTGAATTCATTAGCCGCCTCGTCCCAGAACAACTTGTATACACCCGTTGTCTTAAGGAAATCAAGAATAGCTTCTGACATTTTTAGTACCTATACTTTCAAGTCTATTAGTTGAGGGTTGCGATAACGTCGTTAGCCGCAACGGATGCGCCCTTCTGAACGTTAACCGATGCAATAACACCGTCGCAGGGAGCAGGAATATCGTTTTCCATCTTCATAGCCTCGAGAACGCAAATTACGTCCCCCTTCTTAACAGCCTGACCGGCAGAAACCTTAACCTCAAGGATAGTACCGGGCATGGGAGCGGTTACCTTGTTTGCGCCTGCAGCGGCAGGAGCAGCGGATGCTGCGGGAGCAGCAGGAGCGGGGGTGGCAGCGGGAGCTGCGGGAGCAGCAACGGGAGCGGTAAATACAGGAGCTTGTACGGGAGCAGATGCTACGCCGCCAACCTCTTCAACTAAAACCTCATAGGTGTTACCGTTAACGGTGATGTTATATTTTTTCATTTTCTTAATTCCTTTCGTTAATTAAATTCTTTTGAAGGATACAACCTTGAATTTCATACCGGAAGACTCGGATTCTGCCATAGCGATAGCAGCCGCAATAACAGCAACGATCTCGCCCTCGGCAGGAGCTGCCACAGTGGGAGCCATCGAAACCTCTTTAACGATTTCTACGACCTGCTGATCGTTTGCGCGAGCTTCGGGGATGTCGTGGAATATCTTTTTGAAAAGCACGAGGAATGCCCAAAGAAGGATAAGCACCGAAAAAACGGTAGCCATACCGATAAGCACAATGAATCCGCCGAATAAAGCAGTGTCGCCAAAGCTTCCGTAATCCATAATGTTCTGGGATTTGTTGTTTAAAACCTTTTCAATAAGTTCGTTCATATCGTTCCTCCCAAAAATCAAAGAGGAAGAATCTTACGGCGAGCAGCGGCAGAAGCATTACCCTTTGCGCAAAGCATAAGAAGTGATGAGCAAATTCTTGCTCTGAGCTCGTTTGTATCGATTATATCATCGATCTCACCGCTGGATGCAGCATATGCGGGAGAAGAAAGGGAGGATCTCCAGTCTGCGATAAGAGATTCACGGGTGGTTTCCTCGTCGATATACTTATCCCAAGCGAAGGCAACTCCGCAGTCTGCGGTAAGAGCACCGATCTCGGAATCGTCGGTTGCGTAAACAAGGTCAGCGCCAAGTGCCTTCGAGCCAAGAAGAACGAAGGATGCACCGATAGCGTGGCCCATGATCACGGTAACCTTGGGACAGGTGGAGGAGGCGTATGCCATTGCGAGCTTTGCAAGCTCGGGAGCAAAGATAGCTTCGTTCTCCTTCTCCTTGGAAAGACCGAGAGAATCAACAAGCGTTACTACGGGAATAGAGAAGCTGTCGAGGAAGTTAACAAAGCGGGAGATCTTTCTTGCGCTAAGAGCGTCGATCTTACCCTCGTTGTTCTTGAAGTTTGTTGCAACGACACCGCACTTTACACCGCCGATAGTGGTGAGAACGGTGGTTGCTACAGAGCAGCTATCTCCCGAAAGCTCGAAGAATACACCGTTGTCTGCAATTACCGAGATAGCCGAAAGGGCATCTCCTGCAAAATCAAGGTTACCGAGCTTTCTGTTAAGGTTGTCGGTACAAATGTCCGAATACTGAACTCCAACAGAGGAATTGGAGGGAAGGAAGGAAACAAGGCTTCTGATGTAGCCTGCACAGTTCACACTGCTTCCGGTGTAGGAAACGATTGCATCCTGAGCCCCTTCTTTACCTGTGAGTGCGGGAGATGTAACGTAAAGCTCTGCCTTCTCATCCTTAACAACTACGTCGAACATGGATGCGATAGCCGCAGAGGTTCCGATGCACTTTCCGCTGACGAATGCGATCTGAGGAATAACTCCGGATGCACGGCTGACAGAAGCCATGATCTTGCCGTAAGCCGCAAGTCCTATGGTTCCTTCAAACACGTCGGTTCCGAGAGAGTTGAATACTCCGATGATCGGAGCACCGTTTTCGATAGCCAGCTTATAAAGGTCTGCTATCTTCTTTGCGTGACGGTCGTCAATAACACCGCCGGTTCTGGACGCATCCTCGAAGAATGCAAAGGCAAGCTTGCCGTCGATAGCGCCGTATCCGGTGATGACGCTCTCGAATTCATTGTCCTTCTCCGTAAGAATAAAGTCGGAGAAGCCGCGCTTTGCGTAAGCCCCGGTCTCAACGAAGGTAGCTTCGTCGAAGAGGCAACCGATCTGCGCTCTGACGTCTTCGCCCGTAGCCTTAACGAGAGAATCACGCAGCTCTGCGGCAGTAGGGATACCGCAGAAATTAGGTTTTGAGTATTTGTTCAAAACGAATTCCCGATTTGCTGAAAAGCAAATCTCTCCTTCCATAATTTTAACAATTTTTGGTAAAAATCGACTATTTACTTGCAAATTGCCCAATCTTCACCTAATATAATATACTACAAAATTATAAATAAGTCAAGAGATTTCCTAACATTTGCCAAACATTTATCCGAAAATAAGGAAAACCGCCCGGAAAAAGCAGCACACTTCCGAGGCGGTTTGTATTCATAGCTTAAAGCCTTCGATTATTGAAAGTCTTTTACTTGCGTATCTGTATGCGTTTTCATAATCCAAAAGCTGTTTATAGCAGTTTTCCATATCTGTATAAACCGCAAAAATTACGTAAGCATTGTAGGACTCGGGCGTTTTTCCATCCTCGATGGAACGCATAAGAAGCAGCGCGTCCTTATATTTTCTCTCCTTCATAAGATCCTTTGCTTTTATGTGCTTTTCAAATATCGGATTTTTTTGCTTAAAGTTAATGTCACCGACCAGATATTTGTAAAAATCATATTCAAACTCGGAGTTGATACCGCTTTCGAATGCGGCACTGTCAAGCTCTAAGAGAGGAGATTGTATGTTTTTAGTAAGCGCGGTGTAAATCAAGGAAGCCGTTTGTATCTTTGAAGTATCGTACACCGTATTTTTTGAATGAAGATCGGCAAGTTCGAGGTATTCCTTACCGCTTTTCAGCGAACCTCCGAGAACCGCCTTTTTTCCAAGCTCGAAATAGCAGCAGGCAAGAATATAATCAAGCTCGTCGTCAGTTCCGTCCAGATGCACTATCTTATTAATGCACGCCTTGTACTTTTTTTCGGAATAAAAATTCCTTATCTCGCCAATGCAGGCTTTCTTTTCGAAAAACAAAAGATCCTCGTCCTCGGATAAAAAGTATGAGGGAGCAACGCCCAAACGCTTGGCAATAAAAAGAAGGGTATCCAAGGAAGGGGAAGCCTTGTCCGACTCGATTGCACTTAGCATATTTCTCGTTATCTTACCTTTGGTAAGCTCGGCTTGGGTTATTCGGGATTTTTTTCTTAAGCTCTTGATTTTTTCTCCTAAAGTCATCGGTTTTTTACTCCTTCTACCGATCGGTCTGTTCCTTTTTGATAATTACGTCCGAAAGAGGATTATTTTTCATAGCATCCTCCATATTCCGGCTAACGACGTGAGCGTAAATTTGTGTTGTGTTCAACTGCTCGTGACCGAGAATATCCTTAAGAACTCTGATATCCACCTTGCCGCTCTGATACATGAGCGTTGCCGCGGTATGCCTGAGCTTATGAACAGAAAGACCTCTTTTACCAAGTCCCGCAAGATTAAGATATTTGTAAATTATCCACTGAACGGTTTTCGTTGAGATTCGCTGCTGTCTTCCCGAAAGAAAGAGAGCGTTGTCGCCCGTTCTTATGTATCTTGGATCAAGTCTTTCCTTAAGATATGCTCTTAGGGCATCGTTTGCCGCCTTATTTAAATAAACTAATCTTTCCTTACTGCCTTTACCAAGCACCTTAACCGAATTTAACTCCGAATCGAGGCTTTGAAGATTGAGACCGACAAGCTCGGACAGTCGCATTCCCGTATTTAAAAACAAAGTGATTATAGCATAATCCCTGATCACGGTTTTGGATTCCGAATCATTTTTTACGGTTTCGAGAAGCCGTATCGCCTCCTCGACGGAAAGATATTTCGGAAGAGTTCTCGCTTTTTTCGGAGCATCTATCTCTGCTGTGGGGTTTGAATCCACAAGTTTTTTCTTGTCGTGAAGATATTTATAGAGCGATTTGATAGAAGAGAGCTTACGCATCCTTGTAGTTGTGGAATTATCTCGCTCATAACCTGCAAATATAAGAAATTCAAGGATACTCTCGGTGTTTATCTTCCTTATTTCTTCCAAGGTGAAGTCGTAGATCTCAATCTTTTCAAATTCGCTTTTTTCAAGCCGCTCTCCCGACTCGCTCATTTTGAGAAATCTGAAAAAGGTTCTGATGTCAAGAAGGTATTCGCATATGGTTTTTTCACTGTTACCCTTAATGCTGACCATATAAGCCGCATATTCCTTCAAAATTTTAGGGAAGCTTTCATACTCCTTGCTTTTAAAGGTCAAAACCGACATACAAGCCCCTCCTTTCATCAAATCTATACTTCTATTATACAAAATTTTAACCTCATTTAGTGGATAAACTGTAAACTTTTTGATTTACTACTTGTATTTTTTTTCTATTATGATAAAATTGAAGTAATAAATAGGGGAGAATCCTTATGAGATTTTTTAAAAATAATTCTTACGACATCGTTAAGCTATTTATAAATCAGATCGGTATTGCTATTTTTTCGATGATGCTTTATTCGTCGATATCTCTTATAGATCTTGGCAGTAACCAGACCGCTCTTTACGTAGCTATCTCTGTTTTTTCGATTGGTTTTTATTTTGCACTTCTTTACACCGCAGCTTGGGAATTCGGAGCAAAGGACAGAATTCGTGTTGACGGTGGAAAGATGGTTGACGGATTTAAGGAAAGCTATAAGCCCTACAAAGGCTCGCTTCTGGGCTTATTTGCCAATGTTCCCAATTTTGTTCTGGTCGGTCTTGCAATCGTCTTCAAATCGGTTCATCTTCTCGGCGGTGCCGAGGGCTTCAATACAGCCTTCATTATTTTAAATAATATTTTCCGCCTTGTAATGTCTATCTATCTTGGGTTGATCAGAGGTATTTTCTCAGGAGTTACCGACGTAGATATGACTTATTTTTACCAAGCGATCGGATATATGGTTGCACCCTTGTTTGCAATCGCCGCAACTCAGCTCGGTTATAGCCTCGGCTACCGTGAATTCAGAATTTCATCCATATTCTCGGGT
>JAZRMT010000140.1:0-3825 GCA_045647805.1 Eubacteriales bacterium
TGCGGTCAGTTTGAAAAGGGTGCGGTGCTCGTAGGACGCGACGGCACGACGATGCTTTTAGGCGGCCCTGAAAGCGAACCGTTTGCAAAGCAGGATTCGGCAATCAAGGACGTAAGATGCTTCCCCGTATTCATGGTACCCGACGAAGAATATCCTTTGGCAACGATTATCAGCTTTGCTGATTTGTTTGCTGAACTCAACGCAAAATTCCCCGTCAAGACGGTTGGTCTTGTCGGCACGACGGATATGCCTTACGCTGTTCATGAAGACCTTGTAAAGGGCTTTGAAGGCTGCGAAATCGTAGATATTACGGAAGACTATTTGAAATTCCGTTACGTAAAGAGCGACTGGGAAGTAGAACAGGCAAGAAAGGCAACCGTCCTTGCATGCGAGGCTTACAAGGCGATGGCTGCAAAAGTAAAGGCAGGCAACAAGGAATACGAAGTAGCGGCGGCAGGTGAAGTCGTTTGCCGTGAAAACGGTGCGGACAGCTTTGCATACAGAACCATCGTAGGAAGCGGCATTCGTTCCAACGCAGTCGTTCCCACTGCAACCAATAAGGTTATGGAAAACGGTGAAATGGTTATGCTCGGTATAGCTCCCAGAATCAACGGCTATGCAGGTACCTTCGGCCACACCGTTCCCGTAAGCGGCGAATATACCCCCGAGCAGAGAAAGTGCCTCATCGATATGATTGAGGTTATGAAGGTTACAAAGTCCATGCTTAAAATAGGCAAGTCCGGCCGTGAGATCGACGCAGAAGGAAGAAAGCTCTATGAAAAGGGCGGCTACCTCAAGTATCTCGTTTGCCCCTTCGCTCACACCATGGGACTTATGGAAGCAGAAGCCCCTTTCTTCGGCCCTAACAGTGATGACGTTCTTGAAAAAAATATGATCGTCAACGTTGATGTTTCCTTCTTCGGTCATCCTACTCTCAACGGACTTCGTGTTGAGACCTGCTACGTTATTACCGAGAACGGTGCAGAGCCTCTTTGCCCCGAGTTCGAGGAAGAGCTTCTTAACTACGTAAAGTGAGGTTTTGGACGGTATGCTTTTTAACAAGAACGGAAAAAAGAATTGGGTATTCTGTGACGGAGACCTTCCTCCCCACGGTGATAACCCCGATTTCCTCGGCCACGAGGCACTTATGATCACCAATGTTGGTAAAAAGGATGCAAAGATCCGCATCAAGGTACTTTTTGAGGACAAGGCTCCCTATGAGAATATTACCATAGACCTTCCCGCAGAGCGTACTACCTGCCTTCGCCTTGATTATCCCATAGGCAAAGAGCAGTATCAGATCCCCTTCGGTCAGTACGCCCTTCACATCAAGTCTAACGTTCCCGTTTGTGCATGCTTCGGCAGACTCGACGTAAGACAGACAAATATGGCGTATTACGCCCTCGCCGGTTATTCCTTCTGATAATAACATAAAAAAGCTGATTCGTTACAGTCTTATTTCCCGACGAGGGAATATAACCAACGAATCAGCTCTTTTTATAGTGTTTTTATTTTTGATAAGCAACCCTCGCATATACCTACCGTTCCCTTAACGTTCCCAACAAGACCGCAAATTTTGCAGGTCATATGCAAAGGAGCTATTATGATAAGGCCGTCTTTGATATTAAAACTAACCTCACTGCCCGTATCAAGAGAAAGACTTTTTCTTATATCCTTTGGAATAACCAGCCTGCCGAGACTGTCGATTTTTCTTGCCATTTTCTCATCCCCTCTGTAATTGTTTTATCGTTAAACTAACGATTTTACGATTAGTATACCATAAGAGATTTGTTGAAAAATGTTAAAATATGGCAAAACGGAAAAATTTACGAATTTTTTATCATAACCTCAACGACGGCAAATATTTTGTCCTGCTCTTCAGGAGAAAGCTTCTCCATCATTTCCGAAAGTCTTGTCGCCCTAGCTTTGTATCCGTTGTCAATAACATCGCAGAAAATGTCATCAGCGCTTACGCCGAGAATGTTGATAATTTGAACTAAAGTGTCAAGCTTTATGCTATACATTCCGCGCTCGATAGCTGATAAATGGTTTGTTGAAAGGTCTATCATTTCTGCAAGTTTTTCCTGTGTCAGCTTCTTAGCTTTTCTGAATTCTTGAATTCTTTTTCCAATGGATGCTTCAATCATATAAATATTCCTTTTGTAAAAGTAATGATTATATGATTAGTATAATTCATAAACAATTGGTTATAAACAATGCCATGCAAGTCCATCAATCGTATTGCAATTGATAATGCTGGGTTTTCGAGGTTATCTTAAGCCTTCCCTGTTGGGGAAGGGGGACCGCGTAGCGGTGGATGAGGTGTATACCTAGGTTATAGAATAGATATCATATCAAAAAGACTATCGAAATAAAAGACACTCAAAACTTTTTGTCTTTTAAACTCAATCGCATTTCTTGACTTTACCATAGACTTGTGTTAAAATAAAATAAAAATTAAAAGAAGGTACTTATGAAAGTCTGCGTTATACAACCTTATTATTCCTTTGATCCGAAGGATACCGAAAAATGCTACCGGGAAATGATCGCTTTAATGGATAAGTGCGACGATAGCCTTGATCTTATCGTGCTTCCCGAATATTCCGATGTTCCCGCCGATCAAAGCAGTAAGTCTGATTTTCACGCCTCGGTAAAGCTTCGTAACGCCGACATTATGAGACGTTCGGTCGAGCTCGCTCAAAGATGCGGAGCCATCGTCTTCGTAAACTGTGCCGACGAGACTCCCACCGGCTACCGAAACACCACTCACGTCATTGACAGGAGCGGCAATGTTGTAAGTAAGTATTATAAGGCTCATCCCGCTCCCAGCGAGGTAAAGACAGAAAAAGAGGGCGGTAACGAGCTTGACGTAGGTTACAGCTATGAGTTCTCTGAGCCCTTTGTAGTAGAGCTTGAGGGAATACGCTTTGGATTTATGACCTGCTACGATTTTTACTTTTACGAAAGCTTTGCCCCTCTCGCAAGGCAGAATATTGATGTAATAATAGGCTGCTCTCATCAACGCACCGACACCCACGAGGCTCTTTCCATAATCAACCGTTTTCTCTGCTATAACACCAACGCTTACCTTATCCGTTCCTCGGTCTCTCTCGGGGAGGATTCCGTAATTTGCGGTTGCAGTTCGATTATCGCCCCCGACGGAAAGGTGCTCGTTGATATGAAGAGTAAGGTAGGGCTCGGTATCACGGAAATTGATCCTCACGCAAAATATTATAAGCCCGCCGGTTTCAAAGGAGCTCCAAAGGCTCACTACCAGTACATAGAGGAGGGCAGACGTCCGTGGCTTTACCGCAACGGCGGAGCATCAGTCGTCCTTCCCGACGAAAGAATGCCTTATCCCAGAATCTGTGCTCACCGAGGCTTTTCAACCGTCGCTCCCGAGAACAGTATGCCCGCATTTGGCTCAGCCATTTCCCTCGGGGCAGAGGAGATAGAGTTTGATCTTTGGTACACTGCTGACGGAGAAATTGTTTCATGCCATGATTCCACCCTTGATCGGGTTTCCGACGGTCACGGTCTGATATATGAAAAGACCTTTGATGAACTCAGAAAGCTTGATTTCGGCTGTAAGTTCGGTGATGGCTTCAAAGGGCTCAAAATAGTAAAATTCGAAGATATATTGAAGAAATTTGCCGCAAGAGTGGTAATGAACGTTCACATCAAAACACTTTCTGACAGCTATGACGAGGCGGCAATGCGGAAGATAGTATCACTTATCCGTAGGTACGATTGTGAAAAGTACGTTTACTTCATGATAAGCCACGACGGAGTGATCAAGCAGTTTAGGGAATACGCACCCGACAT
>JAZRMT010000141.1:0-26246 GCA_045647805.1 Eubacteriales bacterium
GGCGACAGAGTAGGTATCTACTTCAATGAGAAGGGCGCATCTCAGCGCGGCTCCGTATGCATTTACGACAGAGCTAATTCCGCAATCTCCAAGGCATCCCGCGAGGACTTCGATTGGGATAAGATCTTCGAGGGCGCAGACTGGTTCCACTTCACCGGTATCACTCCCGCACTCGGTGCTAACGTTGTTGAAATCTGTAAGGACGCTTGTAAGGCAGCTAAGGCTCACGGCCTCAAGATTTCCTGCGACCTTAACTACCGCGGTAAGCTCTGGACCAGAGCTGAGGCAAGAGAGGCTATGACCGAGCTTTGCCAGTACGTTGACGTATGCATCTCCAACGAGGAGGACGCAAAGGACGTCTTCGGTATTGAGGCAGAGGCTACCGACATCTACGGCGGTAAGCTTAACCACGAGGGATACAAGTCTGTTGCTAAGCAGCTTGCTGATAAGTTTAACTTCGAGTACGTTGCAATCACTCTTCGTGAGAGCCGCTCCGCATTCGATAACGGCTGGTCTGCAATGCTCTATAACGTTAAGGCTGACGAGTACTGCTTCTCCAAGAAGTACGATCTCCACATCATCGACAGAGTTGGTGGCGGCGACTCCTTCGGCGGCGGTCTTATCTACTCTCTCATGAACGGCAAGACCACTCAGGGTGCAGTAGAGTTCGCAGTTGCAGCTTCCGCACTTAAGCACTCCATCGAGGGCGACTACAACATGGTTACTCTCGCTGAGGTTGAGAAGCTCGCAGGCGGCGACGGTTCGGGTAGAATCCAGAGATAATTATTCCCTGAGAGCCGACCTCATCCACCACTTCGTGGTCCCCATTCCCCAGCAGGGAAGGCTGAGCAGGCGGCGACGGTTCGGGTAGAATCCAGAGATAATTAATATAATTTGAGCAGAACAAACGGCGGGAGGACATTCAGGAATTAAAGATTCTGATGTTTTCTCGCCGTTTTGTTTTTTCACTCAATTTACCTTCCTATTTAAATATTAAAAATATGATTAGGATTGATATTAATAAAATAACCGGCAAGATCAAGCCGGTCAACGCAGGCGGTCAGCCGCCTATGATCGGAACGAACTTCTCAATGTTCCATTATCTTACCGACGCGGCGGTTCCATATTCCCGTCTTCACGATGTAGGCGGCGTTTACGGAGGAAATCGCCGGGTAGATATTCCCAACATCTTCCGTGACTTTGATGCCGATGAAAATGATCCGAAAAGCTACGATTTCGCCTTCACCGATCTTTTGATAACCGCTCTTATGGACGCAGGCATCGAGCCCTACTTCCGTCTCGGAGTCACTATTGAGAATGACTGCAAGATAAAATATTACCGCATAGATCCCCCCCGAGGATTTTGATAAGTGGGCGAGGATCTGCGAGCATATTATAAGGCACTACACCGAGGGGTGGGCTGACGGCTTCAACTATAAGATCACCTATTGGGAGATATGGAACGAGCCTGATAACTTCGAGAAACCTTACGATAATAATTAGTTAAGCATTTGTGCAGTCGCCTGACAGGCGACGAAATGGAGATTGATATGGCAAGCTTTAAAATAGATTTTAATAATGTAATAGGAAAGATCAAGCCTATGCACGGCGTAGGACAGCCTCCCTTTATGGGAACAAGCTTCGGTATGTTCCGTTACCTCTCCGATGCAGGTATCCCCTACTCAAGGCTTCATGACGTAGGCGGTGTTTACGGCGGCGGCAGATGGGTGGATATTCCCAACCTCTTCCGTGACTTCGATGCTGATGAGAACGATCCCAAAAGCTACGATTTCACCTTCACCGACCTTCTCATTACCGCGCTCATAGAAGCGGGAGTTGAGCCCTTCTTCCGTCTGGGTGTCACCATTGAGAATGCAGCAAAGATCAAATCCTACCGCCTTGAGCCCCCGAAGGATTACGGAAAGTGGGCTAGAATATGCGAGCACATCATCAGGCACTACACCGAAGGCTGGGCTGACGGCTTCAACTACAAGATCACCTATTGGGAGATATGGAACGTGCCCGACAACTTCGAATCTGTTGAAGAAAATCAGATGTGGAAGGGCACGCCCCAAGAGTTTTACGAGCTTTATGACGTGGCGGCAAAGCACCTAAAGAAGTGCTTCCCACACCTTAAGATAGGCGGCTACGCATCCTGCGGATTCTACGATATCGTCGAGCAGGCAAAACCTGTTGCGGAAGCAAAATCCACACCCAGACTCCGCTACTTCATCGACTTCTTTGACGGCTTCATCGACTACATAAAGAAATCGGGAGCTCCCCTAGACTTCTTCTCCTGGCACTCCTATGGCTCGGTGGAGGACAATATCGTTTACGCAAAATACGCAAGAGACCGACTCGATGCGGCGGGCTATACCGAAACCGAGACCACCTGCAACGAGTGGAATTCCGAAGCCACAAAGAAAGGCAGCTTCCGCCATGCGGCAGTCACCTCTGCAATGATGCTCGCCTTCCAGAAAACGCCTCTTGACTCGGCAATGTTCTACGATGCAAGGTGCGGACTTGGCAACTACTCGGGAATGTTCAATCCTCTGACCTACAAGCCCCACCCCGCCTACTACGCATTTATAGCCTATAACGAGCTTTACACCCTCGGCGGAGAGGCAAAAATGGATTACGACGGAGAGGATGAGGTTTACGCCATAGCCGCAACCGATGGAAGGCGTGGAGCATTGGTCATTACCAACCTATCCGATAAAGCGATCCCCCTTAATATCGACACAGAAGCTGAAATATACGAATGCCGCATCACCACCGAGGGCGAATGTGACAGAAAATGCATGCTTCCGAAAACGCTTGGAAGCGACTCCAGCATAACTATACGCTTTGAAATATAATGAAAGGCCCAAGACAATGAAGATCAAAAATGAGATATTCGAAATAAGAGGAGCCGCCCTAACGGGTGAAAATCCCCTTCCCATATTCAGAGCGAGAAACTTCAACGTTTCCAAGACCGCCGAGGACTTCCCCGAGGAATGGAAGGAGGGCCTTGCTCACGTCGCTAAGCCCCTTCCCTATCTTGTTCAGGACAGATATTCCCGCCGTCGTGACCTGCTGAAGCTTAAGAGCTTCGTGCTTGAGAATGAATACCTCGTAGCCCGTTTTCTTCCCGAATACGGCGGCAGGCTTCATTCGCTCTACGACAAGCGTGAAAAAAGAGAGCTTTTGTTTACAAATACCGTCATTCAGCCCGGAAATCTTGCTATAAGAAACGCTTGGCTCTCCGGAGGAATTGAGTGGAATATCGGCAACTTCGGCCACACCTACACCACCTGCTCACCCGTCTATGCTGCGGTTCTTACCGCTCCCGACGGAAACGATTTTCTCCGTATTTACGAGTTTGAGAGAAACAAGAGTATCTTCTGGCAGGTAGACTTCCATCTTCCCGACGGTTCGCCTTACCTTATCTCTCACGTTAAGATGATCAACCCCTTCCCGAAGGATACCACTACATATTGGTGGAGCAACATTGCAGTTCCCACCGACGATCACACCCGTGTTATCGCCTCTAACAAAAACGTTATTTCCTTCGTCAAGGGCGGAATGCATAAGGACACTCTTCCTAAGGTAAGTGCCTTCGATAACACCGATGTCACCTATCCGAACAACGCTCCATTTGCCTTCGACTACTTCATTCAGAAGGACGAGGACGGTGAGTCAACCTGGGAGGCAGCGGCATACGACGACGGTCTTGTATTCTATGAGCGTTCTACTGCTCCGCTTTACTACAAGAAGCTCTTCTGCTGGGGTAATACCGACTCAGGCAGACATTGGCAGGAATTCCTTTCCGACGGAAAGGGTACGGGCTACTACGCCGAGCTTCAGGCAGGTATTGCCCCCTCTCAGCTTCACGACAAGAAGCTTCCCGCTCATTCAAAATACGAGTGGACACAGATCTTCGGTGGCGTAAGACTGAATGCGGATAAGCTCTTCGGAGATTACGTCACGGCGTGCGACTACTTTGACGAAAATCTTGATAGTATACTTACCGCTGACGGAATAAACGAGCTCAACGAAAAGCTTATACCTCTTGCCGATATGCCCGTAACCGAGGATAAAATATTCTGCAAGGGTACCGGCTTCGGTGCTCTCGAGATCAAGAGAATGGCGAAGGACGGTGATGCCATCGCTCCCGTATCAATGCTCTTCCCCGAAAACAGTATCGGACAGATCGAGGCTCCTTGGCTCACCCTTCTTGAAACCGGCAGACTTCCCTTGACAGACGCCAAAGCTCTTCCCGACTCCTATATGGTAAGCCCCAAGTGGCTTAGGAGAATTAAGGCGGCGGCAGAAAGCCCCGACGCGAGCTGGGCGGAGCTCATGCATTTTGGTGTTGCCGCTTACGAATACCAGACCACAGAGGTATATCTTAACGAGTCCTTCAGTGAAAGCGAGGACAAGGAACAAACACGCCTTGCAAGAGCTGCTTTTGAGGCGGCAGTAGCAAAGGAAAAGAACGTATGGTGCTTAAGAAACCTCGCAATTATGGCAAAGAACGACGAGGATGCCGACTCCGCTGAACGCTACTACGATGAAGCGCTCACAATCAATGGAGTTTACGACGATTATGCTATCGCATCCGAATACCTCAAATTCTTGATTAAAGAAAAGAAATACGAGAAGGCATTCTCGATCTACGAAAGCCTTCCCGAAAATCTTAAGGCAATCGACAGAATCAAGATAAGTGCCGCTATTTGTGCAGTAAAGATCGGCAACTTTGATTATCTTGCCCCCTTCTTTGCCGAGGATCACTACGATATTCAGGAGGGCGAGAACTCTCTTACCGACGTTTGGTTTGAGTACAGTGCCCGTAAGATGGCGGCGGCAGACGGAATCAAGAACCCCGACGAGCAGACTCTCGACAGCTATATAGACAGAGCATGGGATGAATGCCCCCCCGATCCCGCTATCGACTTCAGAATGTCCAAGACCAGGAACAACAGATACAGAATCTGATAGCCGAGTTTCGGCAAATATAATATCACTTTTATAACAGCAAAAAAAGAGAGAGCATTTCGGCTAATAAACCGATTTGTTCTCTCTTTTTGTAA
The DNA here is from genome assembly GCA_045647805.1 of Eubacteriales bacterium. Lineage (GTDB taxonomy): Bacteria > Bacillota > Clostridia > Oscillospirales > CAG-272 > UBA1740. The sequence goes on from JAZRMT010000141.1 coordinate 5,073, forward strand.
GCTTTTATTTACCTTATGTGCCTTTTACCCTTTCGGGATAAACACTCTTCGACCTCACAGAGCTTTTTTCTCAATTGCACTTATAGTCTCTACGGCAAGCTTTCCGCCCTCGGCGGCAATGGGAAGTCCTCCCGGTATCTGCTGCCATTGAGATGCAAGTATCACGTTGTCGATGCCGTCCACACGGTTGCTGACTCTCAGCGGGATCGCCCTTGATGGCAGAGTGAAGCTCATCCACGATCCAACCTTCGAGGCGGTAAAACGCTTATAGGTTGCGGGGGTCCATATGTCAAGACAGCAAAGCCGACCCTTCATCTCGGGAAAACGCTCTTCGATAAGGCGGCGAAGAATATCCGCAATGGACTTTTTCTTTCTGTCATATGCCGACTTATTCTTATTCCGCAAGCTGATAAAGCTCTCCGCAGTCTCCTCCGAGCAGAAGGTCATAGTCTGTATGATCCGCTTTCCCTTCGGAGCAAAGCTACCGTGAGAAAACTCTCTTATAATAACCTGCTTTATCGAAGTCTTATCACGAAGCCCTTCGGGAGTCTCATATATAAAGTCTCCCTCAAATGGCAGATCTTCAAGATCGACCGCAAAGGCACACTGATAGCTTGAAAAACGCTTAAACCTTTTATCATCGTATTTTTTCTGAAGCTGAATAGGCATTGGTATGTCAAGCAGCCGGTCAAAAATCACTGCGGGATCGCCTGTCACAATAACGTAATCGGCAGCGCGAGTAGTTCCGTCGGCAAAGGTTACCGACTCCGCTCTTCCGTTTTCGTGATTTATCCTTACAGCCTCCTTTCCCAAAAGAAGCTCTCCGCCGAGTGCTTTGAGCCTGTCCGCCATACGCTCTGCCATTGCAAAGGAGCCCTCCATAGGAATTCCTCCGTTTGCTCCGCAATAATGAGCCATAACAAAAAGAAGTGTAAGCGAACCGAAATCCTCGCCTAAAAACGAAATTACGAACGAACGCAGAAGCGGATGAGAAAATTTCTCGGCGAGTTCGCCCGTGGTAAGCTTATAATATTTCACAAGTGAAGGAACCGCGCGGAGCATTCCGACAATCGAAAGCCTCTCATCGTGTTCCTTGCCGCCAATACCAAACAAGCCCATAAGAGCCTCCACCGTTCGGACTAGGGAGCGTATCTCCTTTTTATCCTCGGGTGAGATATCCAGCATCTCCTTTTCCATTTTCCTAATATCGGAATACAAAGACACAGTCCTTCCGTCTAGCTCGCAGGTATAAAGCGAATTTCCTTGATATACCTCTACTCCGCCAAGGGCTCCGAGCTCCTCCCACATCTTGTAGGTTGAAGTATTCGGATTAGTACCCGTCAGCCAATGAATGCAGTTATCAATATGATATCCGCTCCTATTCCATCCCGTGAGATTACCACCCGGAACAATATGCCTTTCGCAAACAGTCGCTCTGTGACCGTGAAGTCGAGCGTATATTCCCGCCGAAAGTCCCGAAACACCTCCGCCGATTATCAATATATTTGCCACGTTTTTTTCTCCGTTTCTGATTTTAAGCCCCTGCAAACGGCAGACAACGAGCTTTACTATATTATATACAACCGGTGTTAAAGAAAATCAGCTCTTTTTATTTCCGCAATGTAAACTCTTCGCTCTGTGTAATCCAAATTTCAAGCGTTAATTGTCAATTGTAAATTTAAAGGTCTTACTCTTAATTCGGAACGCTCCCCCCTATCCAAGCAAGGGAAGCATTAGCATCATCACGGGCATTGTAGCCACCGCCAGAATAGTACAAGTCAGAACCATTGCGGCAGCCTCCTTCTGTCCCTCTCCGACGATCTCAGCGAAGTTAAGCACCACCGATGCGGTAGGACAGGCACAAATAATGTAGAATGTCATCTTGAGATCGGCTGAAATCGGAAGGAAATATACGAGTAGAAACGCGCCGAGAGGCATTACCACCATCTTCACAAATACGGTAATATATACCCTGACGTTAGTGAAGAGCGACTTAAGCTCCATAGTACCCAAACGCATTCCCATAATCAGCATTGAAAGGGGTGTGCACATATTTCCCGTGACCGATATCATATTGGCAATATTCGACTCTATCGGAATAGAGAAAATGAATATGACCATAGCAACCGCAACTCCAATCGTTGCAGGATTAAGGAATATCTTTTTTACAGAAATATATTTCGTGTTTCTCGAGATTATCGCCGCCCCCACAGTCCAGCCGATAATATTCATCACAAGTGCGAAAATAGTTGTGTAGACGATAAGCCCGTCTGCCCGCTCGCCCATTACCGACCTGATAATCGGTATGCCGAAAAAGGCACAATTTGCAAAGGTCGTGGCTATGGTCATTATCCTGTATATGGGCTTCTCGCACCGACGTCTTAAAACAAGATAAGTACCGCCAAGCATGAGTGCCATAATAGCAAGCGTCAAAAGAGCGAAGAGTCCCATCTCCAAAAGCCTCTCACCGGAGAATTCTACGTTGGAGAAGGTATATACCGCAAGACAGGGCTGGCTGACGTATAAAAGAACCTTGGAAAAACCGGAAATACAATCGGTGGAAAGCATTTCCGTTTTTATCATAAGGTATCCCGGTGCCGCTACAAGAAGAAGGGCAACAACGGTTATTAAAGTTGAAAGAAATTGCTCCGGCATAATAATATCCTTTTACTGCATAACGCTGATAACAAACTCGTAATTTTTCGGAAGGCCGACAATATCCACCCCGTCAAACCTGTCCGTAAACTCAACGTCAGGCGAATATAGCTCCAACATACTCGAATATACGTCAAAGACCGCATCTGCATAGAAATCAGAGAAGAAAGGATTTGTGCTATCGGTATACGCCAGCTCATCAAGAGCCTCCTTGTAGATAAAGCAGGTACCTATCGAGCATTCAAGCTCAACGTACTCGCCCTCATTCATAGACAATGCAGCCTCGACCACATCGGGGAAGGCGGTAGCAAATTCGTTTGTCGCCTCAGCCGAATTGGCAAAATAATAGCTTCTGTATCGTTCCATATCGCTATCACTGAGCTTATAATACCTTTCATATTCCTTAAGCTTATCCTCGGTACCAAGCTCGGAATTACCGATAACAAGACGGAGTCCTTCCTTGTAGCCCTCTCGTATCGCCTTTTCCTCGTTGGTAATAGGACGGGTACTACTGATACCGTTTGCATCGGTTTCTACTATCTCCTCATCTCTAAGGAAGAGTAGCGACACTCTGGAATAATTATTTTCATAAAAGCTTTCGCACTCCTCAGGAGCCAGTGCAAGGTTCGCTCCGTCGGTTCCGAAAATGACGGACTGAGCCATCGCCGCCTTATAAATGTACTCAACCGCCGTCTTGTAATCCTCAAAATCAAAGCCGTATTTAGATGCGGCCTCGTTGAAGGCCTCCTCCGAGCCGTGTCTTATCAGGGCATCCTCGGCAATTTCCTCTATCGCCGCCTTATCCCCCTTTTCAAGCTTCGAATATTCGTCAAAGAGAGCGTTTGCCACGAGAATTCCCGAGATGTAATCACGGAACTGCGTTTTAAGAAGCTCGCCGTAAGGCACCTCGTCATCACTCTCCATTTCCCAGAACCATTCGGTATCATAACCGCTGATTCCCGCATCCGAAAGCCCTATAAGGAACCTGTATTTGAAATAAGAGGCAAAGTAATTAGTCTCTCCCTCGTCAAGCATATATGAGCCGTAGATAACCGTTGCGTTTTTCCTCTTCACATATGCAATTATTCCAAGAACCGCTCCAACCACAATGATGACAGACATGAAAATGCAAATAAATATTAGCAAAAAACGGTTTTTCTTCTTTTTTGCGGTTTTTTTCGATTCTTTTGTGACAATCGTTTTGTTGTAGCTTTTACTCATTATTTTCTCCGTTTTTATCATTTTCGGTTTTTACAAGATAGTAGCGTTCAAGGATTTTTGCTCCAACGGTTGTAGCATCCTGACCGCTGTATCTGTATATCACACGGTCACCCGCAGGTGATATCCTCATTCCGGGGAAGCTCTCAAAAACCTCCGACCATACAGACAAGTCGGGCCTACCGGTAAAGAATATAAGATCTCCGCCCTTGAACTCCACCCTCGAGAAGCCAACTCTTTCACAAAGTGCCTTCATAAGCGAAACCGATATCAGCCTCTCAACCGTCTTCGGCATCTCACCGAAGCGATCCGTAAACTCGTCGGCAATATCCATTGAATCCTCGGGGCAGGTAATGAGAGATATCTTTTTATACATCTCCATTCTCTGAGCCGACGAGCCAATGTAATATTCGGGAATGTGTGCATTTACCTTAATATCAATAAGAGCCTCGGTCTTAGCCTCCGGCTTTTCTCCTCGCTCCTCCAGCACCGCCTCGTTGAGAAGCTTGACGTAAAGGTCGTATCCGACCGAATCAATATATCCGTGCTGCTCTGTGCCGAGAAGATTTCCCGCACCCCTTATCTCCAGGTCACAAAGTGCAATTTTAAAGCCCGCTCCAAATTCGGCGTACTCTTTAATAGCACTGAGTCTTTTTTCCGCCACCTCCGAAAGCGTTTTTCCGACTCGGAAGGTGAAATATGCGTATGCCTGACGGCCGCTGCGTCCCACTCTTCCTCTTATCTGATGAAGCTGAGACAGACCGAAGCGGTCTGCATTCTCTATAACAAGCGTATTTGCATTTGGAAGATCTACGCCCGTCTCGATTATGGTAGTACATACCAAAATATCAATATCGCCCTTAACGAGAAGCTGCCAGATATCCTCAAGCTCCTCCTTCTCCATCTGTCCGTGAGCGTAGGCTATCCTTGCGTCGGGAAGCTCCTTCATAAGATGCCCTGCCTTGAGGTCGATATCCTCTACCTTATTATAAAGATAAAGTGCCTGACCGCCTCTTGAAAGCTCACGTCTGAGAGCATCAATTATGACCGCATCGTCATGCTCTAGAACGTAGGTCTGCACAGGACGCCTTTCACCCGGAGCTTCGTCAAGAATGGAAATATCGCTTATTCCGTTCATCGCCATATTAAGCGTTCTGGGAATAGGTGTCGCCGTCAGAGTAAGAACGTCCACGTTTTTGGCGATCTCCTTAAGTCTTTCCTTCTGCGACACGCCGAACCGTTGCTCCTCGTCGACTATAAGAAGCCCGAGATCACGGAATTCGAGCTGTTTTGAAAGGATCTTGTGAGTGCCTATAAGGATATCCGTCTGCCCCCTCTTTACCTTACGCAGTATTTCTGCCTGCTCCTTCGGTTTCTTGAAGCGGGATAGCATTTCAACAGACACGGGATAGCCTCTCATCCTCGAAAGAGCGGTCTCGTAATGCTGAAGAGCAAGTATAGTGGTGGGAACAAGTATAGCAACCTGCTTACCGCCCATGATTGCCTTAAAGGCTGCTCTGAGTGCAACCTCAGTCTTCCCGAAACCAACGTCTCCGCAAAGAAGACGGTTCATCGGAACAGGCTTCATCATATCCGCCTTTATTTCGCGGATAGCCTGAGTCTGAGACTCGGTCTCCTCAAATTCAAATGAATCGGCAAAGGCATATTCAAGATCCGAATCCTCCGGAAATGCGAATCCCGGCTTTCTTTGCCTCTCAGCGTAAAGAGCAATAAGACTTTTGGCAATATCCTTTGCCGCACTCTTTGCACGGCTTCTCGTCTTGTGCCACTCGGTACCGCCCATTTTGGAAAGCTTGACCTTTCCGTCTTTATCTCTTGCGCCGATATATTTACCGATAAGCTCAAGACGGTCGCACGGAACGAACAGCTTATCCGTTCCCGCATATCTGATAGTAATATAATCCCTGGTAAATCCGTCAACGGTAACGCTTTCGATACCCTCGAAAAGTCCGATACCGTAATTAGCGTGAACTACGTAGTCACCGACAGACAGATCGGCATAGCTCATAAGCCGCTTTCCGGCACCGCCCGCCTGTTTAAGTATCCTCTGCCGTCTGCGATTAGCCATAACAGCCTTGCCAAGGTCCTCCGCCATGGAAAGCACAGCGATCTTCGGCATGATGAGGTCATAGCCCTCGCATCGACCGACCGTTACAAAGATCCGTCCGCCCTCGGCAGAGGCAGGATCCATCTCAGGTCTGTCATATATCGGAGTAACGGCAAAATCCGCATCCGTAAGTGCGGATACAAGAGAGTCGGCTCCTTGCTTATTTTCGGCTACAAGAACAACACGGTAAAGCCCCTTTCGGAAGGAGCTTAAATCCTCGTGAAGCATATTGGCATTCTTTCCGTAGGAAACGCACCTTCTGCACCTGAATCCGAAAAGCCCCGAGAGCTTCATAGTTCCAACCCCTCCTGCAAAGGGATTCAAATGAACCGTCATCATAGAGGAAAGAAATGCGTCAAAGTCATCCTTATCAGAGCTGTAAACGGCAGCCTGCTCGGTCACCGAATGCTGTGAAATAAGAGTGTCCCTCTCCTCCTTAAGATGCTCTAGGTGCTTTGTAAGGTCATCTGAGCATCCGTTTGTTCCCATAATGAGAACCACGCACTTGCCAAGAGAGGCAATGTATGAAAACAGATTTTCTCTCTCGGAATATATAACACCGAGATACTTATCACGAAAATCTACATTCAAATCGCTTTTCAGCACAGCCGCTTCACGGTTAAGTCGTTCGATTTCGCCCTCGTTTGTTGCTTTTTGTAAAAGTTTGTTTACATTTTCGAGCATTTTAGCTCTCGCATCGGCATCAACAATAGTTTCAGACGCAGGCAAGATCCTTATTTCCTTTACGGTATCTGCTGTTCTCTGGGTAATCGGATCAAAGTTGGCTATTCTATCAACGTCATCGCCAAAAAATTCGATACGGGTGGGCATTTCCGACTCTCCGCACCAAAAATCCACGATTCCGCCCCGTCTTGAATACTGTCCTCTGCCCTCAACGGCATCAGAACGCATAAATCCGAGTGCCTCCAGCCTTGCGCAAAGCTCGTCGGGAGGAATGGTGGCATCCAACCTGACGACAAGACTTAACGAGCGTAAAAGTCTCATCGGCATCGTATATGCCGATGCCGCAGACGGAGTGGTTACGATCGCATCCACCGAATTCTCGAGCACGGCAGAAAGCACCGACAGCCTCTCACGCTCGATGTCATGAGAGGCTTTTATATTATGAAATACAAGATCACGCTTTTTATACCCGAGACAGCTTATGCCGGACGATCTAAGAGTATCCAGGACACTCTCCCTCTCGCTCTCATTCTCGCAAAGCACCAGCGTCGGTACCGAGGTCATTTTCCTAGCCTCGATAACGCTCTCGGCAATAAAAGCCGACGATGCACCGCCCATAAGTCCGTTTATCGCTATGGGGAGCGAGGTCTTTTCCTTATAGGAAGAGCCAAGAGCCGCAAGGAAGCTTTTATATTCCTTATCCGCCCTTATAAGACTTGTTAGTCTTTCCATTTTTATACCGCTTAAAAATTATTTTGAATACTTGTTCATTGCCGAGTCAATATTACCCGAAACGATCTCAAATGCCGCAGCCCTTATGTCACCGTATCTGTCGGATATCGCCTTCAGATCGGCTTCCGGGAATCTACCCAAAACAAAATCCACCAGATCATAATCGGGTGAGGGCTTCTTGCCAACGCCTATCTTTATTCTCGGAAAATCCTCCGAAGAGAGGTGAGCGATTATGCTCTTCAGTCCGTTGTGTCCGCCCGCTGAGCCCTTGCGTCTTATCCTGAGCACTCCGGGATCAAAGCTTATCTCGTCGTGAAGAATCAGCACGTTCTCGGGAGGAATTTTGTAAAAGCCTGCCGCCTCTCCGATAGCAACGCCCGAGTTATTCATCAGCGTAGTGGGCTTCATAAGCAATACCCGTACACCGTTAATGCTCGCCTCGGCAACCGTCGCATGAAATTTCACTCTATCTATCTTAACGCCAAGACTTTCGGCAATATGATCTATCGCCATAAAGCCTATATTATGTCTTGTCCGCTCATATTTGCTTCCGATATTTCCAAGTCCCGCAATTATGAAGCTTACAGGAGCCGTATCGGGCTTTTTCTCAATTTTTTTAAAAAGATCGAAAATACTGCTCATTTTATACTTCTTTCGACTCTTCCTTTACAAGAATAAGATCGCTTGCATAGGGCAACTGACAAATCGCATCGCAAAGAGTGTGCCACTCCGCCAGCTTGTGATTCTTTCTTGCATAGTAAATGTTAATAAGCACCTCATAATTCAGCGTAACCGTTCTCATCTGGTTAAACGAGGAGGGCAGAAGCTGTATCATATTATGCCAAGCAGCCTTATCCTTAGTTTCGTTAAACCTTACACGCTCGCCCTCAAGATAGGCTATAATGCCGTCAAGCACCTTAAGGCAATCCTCGCTCATTCTGTCGCAGGAGAAGTCCTCTCTCGAAAACTCCTTTGCCTGGATTTTATGCATTGTGGAGGTGGAATTTGCCACAGTTCCCACCTTGTAGGTATCGAACTCCTTCCACCAGTAAAGCGGAGCCGTAATATCCATCGAAACCATTATCTGACGGAGATACTTTCTGTGGTCGCTTCCCGCCTTCGCAAGTTTTTTTGCAAGCGAAAGATCATTTTCGCCCAAAACGAAATTTCCCTTCTCATCATAGTAGGAATCCATCCTCGCCCAGCTGTTAAGAGGATTTCTCGCACCTCTTATCGCATTTTCAAAATTCATTACAGAAATTCTCTCGACCTTTAACATATCCTTCTCCGTTCTGCCGTTTTTGACGTTGGTTTTAAACTTTTCCAATTTAATATTATATCACGATCAGACGGCTATGTCAATCATAATCAACCTAAAATCTTTAAAAACAAAGTAAAACTAATTAGAAATTGTAAATTTTTAAATAGGGTATTTATTTCTTTGACAAAGTATGCTATAATGGTATAATCAGTGAACTGTCGCCGTTTTATGGCAAAGTCAAAAAAGCGGCGTTCTTCATAAAAAGCAAAAAAGAAGGTTAGATCAATGAAAAAGGAAAATTGTCAGGCCTCCGAGTGCTCACGTCTCGGCAAGGTCGGCGGGCAGGCAGTGCTGGAGGGTGTTATGATGAAGGCGGGCAGCCGCACAGTAACCACCTGCCGTAAAGAAGACGGTTCCCTCGTCGTGACCGACGACAGCTTTGTTTCGGTCAGAAAAAAGCATAAAATACTTAACGTTCCCGTCCTTCGAGGAATTATTAACTTTGTAGAGATGATGATACTCAGCATCAAGACTCTCGGTGCCTCCGCGGAGGCAATGGGACTTGACGAGGAGGAAGAGGCAAGCAAATTTGAAAAATGGCTCAGAGATAAGTGCGGTGTCAAGATCACCTCGATCATAATGGTTATCGCAACCATTCTCGGACTTCTGCTGTCGGTGCTTCTGTTTGTTTTGCTTCCCGGCTGGATCTCCTACGGCATCAATGCCATACTCGATTGGTTCTGGAATACCGATCTCGGTATCTGGACTGCGGTAGTCGAGGGCTTTGTCAAGGTCGGAATATTCCTCTCCTACCTCTCGCTCGTTTCGCTTATGCCCGATATCAAGAGGACCTTTATGTACCACGGTGCCGAGCATAAATCCATCGCCTGCTTCGAGGCGGGCGAGGAGCTTACTCCCGAAAACGCGATGAAGCACTGTCGCTTCCACCCGAGATGCGGAACCAGCTTTATGTTCTTTATGATACTTCTCGGTATAATTGCCGGTCTCTTTATCCGAATGATAATTCCAGGACTCAGCTTATGGATGTACTCGCTGATTCGTATTGCGATACTTCCTATACTCGTTGGCGTAGGCTACGAGGTGATCATGCTCGCAGGCAAGCACGTCAACCCCATAACCAAGGCAATATCCGCTCCCGGTCTCTGGGTTCAGAGAATAACCACAAAAGAGCCCACCGAGGATATGCTCGAGGTAGCTATAACCTCAATCAAATGTGCTCTCAGAGACGACTTCCCCGAGTTCAAGGAATTCTTTGATGCAAAGCCTTGGGAAGTAACCGCCCCCGACGAGTCCAAGCCCGAAGAAGCATCCGAGAATGCAGAAAAAGAAGAGCAATCAGCCGAATCTGACACCGACGCATCCATAGAACAAGCATCCGCCGCGGAAGTGACAACAGAGACAACCGAAAACACCGTTGAAGCAACCGAAAGCACCTTGGAAGAGGAACAGAACGAAAATGACGCTTAAGGAAGCCTCCGAAATTCTCGGTGAGGCAGGCATAGACGATCCGAGAGGCGAGGCGAGACGGATATTCTCGCTGATCGGTGGGATCGGCACCTACGATCTGCTTTCCACGTCGGTAAGCTCGGACAAAGCAGCGGTCGAGGATGCCGTCAGAAGACGTGCTTTAAGAGAGCCGCTGCAATACATCCTTGGTGAAGCAGGCTTCTACCGTGAAACATACAAGGTCACCCGCGACACCCTCATCCCGAGAGAGGACACAGAGATACTCGTTGATTATGCGGTGAAAAATCTTGGTGCGGGAGCACGCTTTCTCGATCTGTGCACAGGCTCGGGATGCATTGCCCTTTCGGTCCTCAACAACACAAAAGGAACCGAGGCAATTGCGGTTGACAACTCTGCACCAGCCCTTGCCGTTGCCAAGGAAAACGCAGAAAGACTGTCGCTTTCCGACCGTATAAGCTTTATCCACGCCGATGCAACAAAGCCTATCGAATGCGGTGACATCTCCGCGGTGCTTTCCAATCCGCCGTACGTTTCAAACGAGGCATACTGCGAGCTCGAAAAAGAGCTTTACTTCGAACCGAAATCGGCATTCGTAGGAGGCGAGGACGGCGCAGATTTTTACCGACTTATCACCCCGCTTTACCGAGATGTGGTTGAAAACGGTGGGTTCATCGCCTATGAGATCGGATATGACCAAGGAGCTTTGATATCCGAAATTGCCAAAATCAATAATATGAGGGCAGAAATAATCAAAGACCTTTCAGGCAACGACAGGCTTGCCGTACTCAAAAAAATAACCTAATAACAAAAAAATCATATACTGCACCGATGAAGCAAAAACGAGGTGCATGATATGAAAAAATACAAAACTGCCCTTCTCTTCGGAGGAAGAGGATTTGAGCATGACGTCTCGGTCAACGGTGCCGAGTACGCTTTCCGTAAAATAGACGGCTCGCTTTTTGAAATTCTGCCGATTTACATTAGAAAGAGCGGCGAATGGGTAATAAACGAAAACCAAAGCAATATTTCATTGCTGACAAATAGCAGCAGCCCAAAAATTGACGTCATTCCCGCTATCAACGACGGAAGAGGCGGACTTCTGACACAAAAAGGAGATTTTATCCCTATCGACGTTGCCTTTCCGCTTCTCCACGGTGACTTTGGAGAGGACGGAACCCCGCTCGGAGCATTGGAAAATGCAAAAATCCCCTATATAGGCTGCGAATCGGTGGCAGGGGTTCTTTGTTACGACAAGATATATACGAAGATCATAGCAGAGCATCTTAGCATTCCTACCGCTCGTTGGATATCCCCGGGGAAGCTTAGTTATGAGGAAACGCTCGCATCCGCCGAAGAGGAACTCTCATACCCAATGTTCGTAAAACCCGCAAGACTCGGCAGCTCAATAGGTGCATCCGCTGTAAGAAGCCGCAAAGAGTTCAAAAGAGCATTTGAAAAGGCATATAAGCTCGGCTCGGGCAGAGTGCTGATCGAAGAGCTTATAGAAATTGATTCCGAGTTGGAATGCGGATATTACGGTTCAAATAGCAAAGAATTATTTACAAAAATAGGCGAGATACGCTGTTCAGAGGGATTTTACGACTACGACTCAAAATATATTTCTTCGGGAAATTCGTCGGTCACGTCGGAAAGCTCGCTTGACGCCGTATACGGTGACCAAATACGGGATTACTCAAAAAGGCTGAAGGATTTAATTGGGATCTGCGGAATAAGCCGATTTGACTTTTTCCTTACAAGGGACAAAAAAATCCTTTTCAACGAGATCAACACTCTCCCCGGCTTCACCTCCTCCAGCCTTTATCCAAGGCTTCTTGAAAGCTCGGGCATCTCGGTAAGAGAGGCACTGACCGAGCTATTGCTCGACAAGGCACTCGGGAGATGATCGGCGTATTTGACAGCGGTGTCGGAGGGCTGATTTCCTACGGTGAGCTCAGACGGCTTCTGCCAAGCGAGGACATTATTTACCTTGCAGACAGAAAAAACGCCCCCTACGGCACAAAAAGCAAGGATGAGCTTATATGCCTTGTGAAAAAGGATATTAGCAGATTAACAGCGATGGGAGCAAAGCATATCCTGATTGCCTGCTGTACCGCCTCGGCGGTATATGGCTGTCTTAGCGAAAATGAACGTGCAGTCGCAACTCCCATAATTTTGCCAACCCTTGATTATCTATCAAAAAGAGCGGCAAGCAAAGACAAAGAATACCGAGTGACGGTAATCGCCACAGAGCGTACCGTAGCCCTTCGTGCGTTCAGTAGCGGTGTAAATAATAATTTACAGAACATAAGGATCTCCGAGATAGCGGCACAAGAGCTTGTCACAATGGTAGAAAGTGGAGAGCGTGACGGGAAAACGGGAGAACGCACCTCGATTTTCCTCGATTCCTTATGTAAAGAGATTACCGAAACAAGCCCGGATGCTTTGATTCTCGGATGCACGCATTTTTCTCACTTGAAATACGAGCTTTCAAAAAGGCTCCCCGGTGTAGAAATGCTGAGTCCGGCAATAATAGGTGCCGGAGAAATATTCAAAATAATCAGAAACACGGATAATATACACCCCGAATGCGGAAGATGTATTTATACCGAATAGAAAGGACTTCAAAAAATGGGAAAGTACAGACGTGGAAGAATCAACGACGCCGTGGCTCAAGAGCTTGCTATCGCTCTTGGCGAGGTAAGAGAGCCGAAGGTCATCGATAATTTTATAAGTATAACGAGAGCAGAGGTTGCACCCGACCTCAGATACGCAACGATATACTTCTCCTGCATCGGCGATTCCAAGGAAGCAGGCGAGGGATTAAAAAAGTGTACCGGTATGCTCCGTCATCACCTTGCAAGAACACTCAACCTGAGAATTACCCCCGACCTTCATTTCGTGAAGGACGGCTCTATCGAGCACGGTGCAAAGATCGCAAAATTCCTTGAAGAGATAAATGCCGAAAAAGCGGCTAAGGAAAAAACAAGCGAGGCATCAGAGGACGAGAGCAATGAGTGATTTCAAAAAGCTCTCTCTCGAGGAGTGCGTTCTCGCCCTTCTTAAGCTTGAACGGCCTGCCGTGGCAATGCATATTCGTCCTGACGGTGACACCGTCGGCTCGGCAATGGCACTGTGCGAGATATTCAAACGTCTTGGAAAAAATCCCCCCTATATATGTGCTGATGAGATTCCCGACAGACTGTCATTTCTCACCGAGGGAAGCAGCTCTGCCGCACCGGGTAGCGGATATCAGGTGGTGTCCATCGACGTCGCCTCTCCCTCACAGCTCGGCTCGCTTTACGAAACCGACCTTCCGTTAATTTCTATCGACCATCACGAGGTCAACACCCCATATTGCGATAATTACACCGTCGGCTCGGCATCGAGTGCCGGAGAGGTTCTGTACTCTGTTGCAAAGGAGCTTTGCAGAATGGGAAAGCTGGAGCTTGATAGAAAAATCGCTTCGCTTTTATATGCCGCGATATCCTCCGACACAGGCGGATTTATGTTCTCGAATGCCACAGAAGCAACGTACAGAGTAGCGGCAGAGCTTATTTCGCTGGGCATTGACCATGCGGAAATAAACAGAAAACTCTTCAACTCAAAATCCGAGGAGCAGCTCCGTGCCGAGGGCTACGCCGCCGCAAATCTCAAGAAGTCTTGTGACGGCAAAATTTCCTACCTCCTTGTGCCAAAGAAGGACAGAGATGCGCTCTCCCTCCCCTTCTCGGCATTCGAAACCTCTATCGACGTTGTACGCTCGCTCATCGGAGTTGAAGTATGCTTCGTTATAAAGGAAACCGAAAAGGGCGAGTTCAAAGCATCCATCCGCTCCACCGGAGTAAACGTAGCCTCTGTTGCTTCGCTCCACGGAGGAGGCGGTCACGTAAGAGCCGCAGGATGCACCGTTTCCGCAGACTCTATCGAAAAGGCGGAAGAAATACTTCTTTCCGACCTTTCTGCAGTAATGTAACTTTTAGGAACTACTTATGGAAATAAGACGTGCAAAACCCGATGATGCCACAAGGATCGCAGAGCTCGAGGAGCTTTATTTTCCTGACCCGTGGCAGAAAAAAGATATCTTCTCTTATATATGCTCCGAGGACGGAATGTGCTTTACCGCCCTTGAGAACGGAGTGCCTATCGCCTATCTTGTCGGCAGACTCATTGCCCCCGAGGGTGAGATCTACCGCATTGCAGTAGAGGAAAAATACCGTGGCAGAGGCATTGGATACAGACTTCTGTCCTATTCGCTGAAAACCGAGAGAGGAAGAGGACTTGAATCCACCTTCCTTGAGGTAAGAGAGAGCAATATTGCTGCAAGAAGTCTGTACCGCTCCTTCGGATTCCGAGAGATCGGCAGACGAAAAAACTACTACCGCAACCCCACCGAGGACGCAGTGCTTATGTTGCTTGGACAATAGCTCGCATCTCGGCAAAAACCGTCAAATAATTCTATATAAGCAAACAATTATTTACATATACGAGGTAAAAGACATATGAACATACTCGCATTTGAGAGCTCTTGTGACGAAACAAGTGCAGCAGTCGTAAGCTACGCTGACGGAGAATTTACTGTAAAATCGAATATCGTTGCCTCTCAGATCGAAACTCACAGGCTTTATGGCGGAGTTGTTCCCGAGATAGCCAGCCGAGCTCACACGGAGTCTATTTCCTCGATCACCTATGAGGCACTGAGCAAAGCGGAGGTACAGCTTTCAGATATTGATCTTGTTGCCGTGACGGCTAACCCCGGGCTTATCGGAGCCCTTCTTGTCGGAGTAAACTTTGCCAAGGCACTTGCTGCGTCAAACGGTATTCCGCTTGTGGCAGTCGATCACATCAAGGGGCATATTGCGGCGGCATATCTTTCCGGAAAGGAAAACGCACCAAAGCCTCCGTTTCTTGCCCTCGCACTCTCCGGAGGACACACGGCAATTTATAAGGTAAACGATTACACCGAGTTCCGTATGATAGGAACCACCCGTGACGATGCTATCGGTGAATCATTTGACAAGATCGGCAGAATTATCGGCATTGAATACCCTGCGGGAAAGGGCTTCGATCTACTCTCCCGAGAGGGCTTTATAAAGGCTACCGGAAGCGAAGAAAGCTTCTACCGTCTTTATAAAAAAAGCGAGGCGTACAAGGACAAGTCCATGACTCTGCCCTCCCCCGCACTTTCCGACGGCTCTCTTGATTTTTCCTTCTCCGGACTTAAGACCGCCGCTATCAATCTTCTGCATCGCTATGAACAGAGCGGCACCGAGATAGACAAGCCTCTTTTCGCAGCCAGGTACACCTATGAGGCGGTGGAGGCGGTTGCCAAAAAAGCCGAAGCGGCACTTATTCAAAACGAGGGCTGCGACCTTGCCGTTGCAGGCGGTGTTGCCGCCAACTCTCATCTGAGAAAGCGACTTACAGAGGTTGCGGAAAAAATGGGACGCAGAATATTCATTCCTCCCCTTTCGCTCTGCGGTGACAATGCCGCTATGATAGCCGCTGAGGGCTATTACGAATTCATCAAGGGCAACATTTCGGATTCCTCGCTCAATGCGAGCGCCCTCGACTCCATAGAAACCATTTGAAAGGAACGTTATCCCGATGGAACATATAGATAAAGTACACGGCACCTTTGAAAAGCGCCTTTCTGAAGCACAGAAGGCACAGGTTCCTCCAGCGGTCATAAAAAGACTTCCCCGATATCATCGTTATCTCGGTGATCTTATTGCTGACGGACGACTCAGAATATCCTCCTCCGAGCTCTCGAAGCTTATGAACGTTACCGCTTCGCAGATACGCCAAGACCTTAACTGCTTCGGCGGATTCGGTCAGCAGGGCTACGGCTATAACATAAAGTATCTCTATGCAAAAATAAGCGAGCTTCTCGGTGTTACCCAGGGCTACACCGCAGTCATTGTCGGTGCGGGAAATCTCGGAAGAGCTCTTGCGGCAACAAGAATGTTCGGCAGACGAGGAGTCAGCAGGCTCGCCCTCTTTGACATTGATCAAAGCATTATCGGAACCGAAATATACGGAATAAAGGTTCATTCCATAGAAGATCTTTATAGCTTCTGCAAAAACGAGAACGCGGACATCGGTGTTCTCACCGTACCCAAGGAAGCCGCATACGACGTCGCAAAAACCATGGCGGATGCAGGCGTTAAGGGTATTTGGAACTTTGCCAACATGGAATTGAAGCTGGAGGATGAATCGGTAATTGTCGAAAACATCCATCTCGGAGACTCGCTCATGACACTTTGCTACGAGATAAAATGCAGAAACGAGGTATCCTCGGAGGAAGGCGAAAATGAGTAAGCTGTATCTCAGAGCTCACCCGGAAAGATTGATCGAAAAAGAGCTTTTTCCCGAGGCATCAAAGGAGGAGCTGAGAGTTTTTCTTGCAATTATTGCCCACGGCTCCGAATGTTCCGAGGAGCAGATAGCCTCACTGGCAAAATGCTCGCTCTCCAGGTGTAAATCAGCGCTCACGCTCTTCTCAGAGGAAAAAATAATAGAAATATCCGACACCCCCTTTCAAAATGCCGAAATTGAGTATGAGCACGGCAGTATCTCTCATTTCTCGGACATCGAGGAGGATACTCCAAAGGATGTAGCCGAAAGCATCAGCCGTTATGAGCTTTCCGCATTGCTTGACGAGTGTGCGGCCATACTCGGCAAAGCAGCGCTCTCCTCTACCGAAGCAGCTAAGATCGTTTCGCTCGTAACGGGCCTTGCCCTCAGCGGTGAATACATAACCACCCTGCTCTCCTTCTTGAAATCCGAAAGAAAATGCACCGTCTCAAGACTTGTAAGCAAGGCAGAGGAGCTGGTTGGAAGAGGCATAGACAGCTTCGATTCCCTTAATGATTACATAAGAGACAGAGAGCTGCCCGGATATGTTTTCGAGTACCGAAGAGTACTTGGCATTTACGGCAGAGCGATCTCCAAGAGCGAAAAGGAATGCTACAAAAAATGGGCAGAGGATTTCTGCTATTCCACAGAAATATTGGCTTTGGCATATGACAAGGCGGTAATAGCAGGCTCTGCAAAATCGCTGTCATACATCGATGCAATTCTCAGCGGATGGCACGCCGCAGGCTGTAAGACTGTTGCCGAATGCGAAACGAGCCACAAGGCATTCAAGGATGCAAGAAACGCCGAGAAGAAGGAACATGCAGAAAAATCGACGAAAAGAAGCAAGACCGCAGCTCCCACACCCCGATACGGCGACTTTGACGTCGAGGAAGCGTTTAAGCTTGCTCTAAGCCGCAGCTACGGTGATGAAGATAAAGAGTGACATGGAAAGGACCGTCAGTTATGTATAGCTACGAAAACTATCAAAAGGTCAAGGAAGAAATAGCGAACTCCAGACAAAGAGCGCTCGACGATGCAAAAAGACGCAACGAGCAGCTCAGATTTGAGTCCGATGAGTACAGAAGAATAGACGACGAGCTCGCCTCCACCGGATTTACTCTTTTCAAGGCGGCTTGCAAGGGCGAGGACATCGAACCTATAAAGGAGAGGAATCTCCTCCTCCAGAAGAAGAAAAAGGAAATCACAGTATCTCTCGGCCACCCCGAGGATTACACCGACGTAAAATATTCCTGCAAAAAATGCTCGGACTACGGCTACACCGAAACCGGAGCCGTATGCTCCTGCTTTAAGGAAGCACTTATAAAGGCAACGATCGCCTCCTCCGGAATGGGAAAACTGCTTGAAAAGCAGAACTTCAATAACTTTGATATCACAAGGTATGAAGGAAACGCTCTTGAAACAATGAAAAGAACGCTTAAGCTTGCCAAGGAATACGCAGAGAAATTCCCGGCCGAAAAGAGCGATCTTCTCCTCGTGGGCAAGACCGGAACCGGAAAGACGCACATCTCCTCTGCCATAGCAGGCGAAATAATCAAAAAGGGATACGACGTGGTCTACGACAGCATCCAGAACATTATGAACGACTTTGAGGACGAGAAGTTCAGAAGCGGATATGAGCCGAGAAGCGGTGTTACGGGAAGATATCTCGACTGCGACCTGCTAATAATAGACGATCTGGGAACCGAGTTTTCAAGCTCATTCACCGTATCCTGTCTATACAACGTTCTTAATACAAGACAGAACAGAGGGCTTGCCACCATTATCTCGACCAACCTTTCCCCCGAGGAGCTTGCCTCAAAATACGAGGACAGGATCTATTCCCGTATAATTGGAGCGAATACAAAAGCACTCTTCTTTAACGGCAAGGATTACAGAATTCACAGATAACGCTCAAAATATGAAAAGCAAAGCAAGAATTGAGGAAAGTGATATTCATTCCCGAGGGCTCAGCCTCGGGTTTGCTTCATAACGCCGATATTCTTGCTCTTGTTTTTTTGTCAGTTCTGCTCGCATATTATTAGGAAAACACGCAAAAAATAAGCAGAAAAAGGTGCCGAAATGCTGCTTACCAAGGATAAAAGCTTTTACAGATCCCTCTTCATTCTGGCTCTGCCCATAGCCCTGCAAAATCTGATAACCTTTGCTGTCGGTATGTTCGACAACGTTATGATCGGCTCCCTCGGTGACAATGCCGTATCGGGAGTGTATATGGGAAATCAGATACAGACGCTCCTTCAGATATTCAGTGCGGGAATAGAGGGTGCCATTCTCGTCCTCTCAGCCCAATATTGGGGAGTCGGCGACAAAAATTCAATCAAAAAAATCACCTCGATCGGTGTAAAAATTTCTCTTGCCTTCGGGCTGACACTCTCGCTGATTTGTGCATTTTTCCCCGAGAACGTCATTTCGCTTTTCACCCCCGAAGAGGGAATCATTGAGGCAGGAGCCGAATATCTCGGAATAACCGCCTACTCATTCGGCTTCTTTTGCCTTACCCAGTCGCTGATTGCCGCAATGCGGAGCGTAGAGGCACCGAGGATCGGACTATACGTTTCTGCGGCATCGCTGATCATAAACGTAATTCTCAATTATCTTCTGATATTCGGTAAGCTCGGAATGCCGGAGCTGGGAATCAAGGGTGCGGCAATTGCCACGCTTATTGCAAGAATCGCAGAAGCCGCTCTGACGTCGCTTTACGTCTTTGTAAAGGACAAAAAGCTAAAGCTCGGAATACTTGACCTAATCGGCTTCGACAAAGCACTTTTCAAGGATTTTTTGAAATACGGATTGCCAATAATTCTCGGTCAGCTGGTTTGGGCGGCAAATATGATGTCCAATTCTGCAATAATGGGGCGGCAGAGTGTCGAAGGCGTCGTAGCAGGTCTCAGTATAGCAAATACTATGCATAATCTTGCATACGTTGTAATGAACGGAATGAGCGGAGCCGTCGGAATCATCACCGGAAAAACCATCGGAGAAGGAAAAGAAGAGCTTATGAAGGAATATGCTAAAACCGTGCAGATCCTTTTCTTAGGTCTCGGAATTCTGACCGGCGCAACCGTCTTTCTGCTTAAAAATCCATTCATATCGCTCTATGGCGTGAGCGAAGCCGCAGCCTCTCAGGCATCCGCCCTGATCAACGTCCTTTCCGTGACCGTAATCGGCACCTGCTATCAGGCGGCTTGCCTGTTTGGACTTGTAAAAAGCGGAGGAGATACCTCCTTTGTTTTCAAAAACGACCTGATCTTCGTATTTTTGGTAGTGATTCCCTCGGCTTTGATCGCAACACGCCTCGGACTTGCCCCGTGGATAGTTTTTGCCTGTCTGAAGTCGGATCAGATACTGAAATGCTTTGTTGCCGTTATAAAAATCAACCGTTACAATTGGATGAAAAATTTAACGCATCACAGCGGACAGTTGCCGCAAAATCTACAAAAATAGCACATTTTGTAAACTATCATTGTCTTTTTTTAACATTTTGAAACCAAATATTATTTCGCTTAACACGCTCCAACGCAAAGTTTTTTGGCGAATCAACCATCAAATCTGCCTTGTCTTTAAAAAAAGAACCTTTTCTTCCACCTTGTCTTTGCCTTGATCGAGCAAAATCCGATTTCTTTTCTTAGAAAAAGAGTATTGGCTATTTTGCACAATTTTCCACCGTTTTTTTCATCACAGAAGCCAAAAATCCTCTTTTATTTCATAATTATTTATTTTACCTATTGACTTTAATAATTTTTTAGTGTAAAATTAAATAAACTGAAAAACTTTGAAAGGTAGAAAATGTTTATGAAAAAGTTTTTAATGTTGCTTTCACTTCTGCTTGCAATATTTGTTATGTCTTCTTGCATGGCTCAGAACAACAGCCAGGATGATGACAAGGATGACGATGACAGCCAGCAGGATGATAATAACGACGATAGCGGCGATGACAACACCGACGACGGTAACGACGACAATACCGATGACGGCAATGACGACGGCAATACCGACGACGGCAATGGCAACGGCAATACCGACGACGGCAATGACGACGACACCAACGGTGATCCCAACTGTAATCACGGCAACGGTGACAGCTTTATTTTCGATAAGACGAAAAGGGCAACTTGTACCGAGGACGGTCTTACCGGTAAGGAGTACTGTATTGACTGCGGTTACGTAAGAATCCCAGCCGAGGTCATTCCGGCTACCGGACATAAGATGTTTACTATTCCTTCGGTTGCTCCCACTTGTACCGAGGAGGGAACTTCCGCAGGTCTTAAGTGCTCTTCATGTAATAAGGTTTTCGTTCGTGTTGAGGTTCTTCCGAAGCTCGAGCACGTTGTAGTTAAATCTTCGGACGTTCCCGCCACCTGTACCTCCGATGGTTACATGGGCGGTACCCACTGCATCAAGTGTCTCAATACTATCGAAGAGCCCGAGGTTATTCCCGCATTCGGTCACGACAGAGGCCTTGAGCATATTATTGTTACCGAGGGCTACGCTCCCGATTGTGCGGAAACCGGTCTGACCGATAACGTTTATTGTACCAAGTGCAACAAGGACATAATCGTTGCAAAGGTAATCCCCACCACCGACCATAAGGCAGAGGACCTTGAGGTTGTTGAGGAAGTCGGATCGTAGCCAT
>JAZRMT010000142.1:0-10448 GCA_045647805.1 Eubacteriales bacterium
CTTAATCTCTTGCATAAGAAATTACAGAAGAGTGGATTCTTGCAATATCACCCATCAGATAGTAGAAACCATTACCTGCAACATCTCTTGCTGCATCCAGGTCAATACCATCAAAACGATCCATAATATCTGTATGATACGGAACCTCAAAATCGGGAGTTACGGGCTCTCCGTATCTCTGTACCTCAACGTTCTCGGAATCATCCTTACCAACGGGAACTGTATCGTCGATAATGTTGGGGATGATCATCATTATCTTGGTTACCTTCTCGTTAAGCTCCTCTTCCTTCTTCTCGCACTCGGCAAGCTCGGCAGCCTGCTCGGCAACAAGCTTCTTTGCAGCCTCTGCCTCCTCGAACTTCTTCTGTCCCATAAGCGCACCTATGGACTTGGAAATCTTGTTTCTGTTAGCTCTGAGATCATCGGCTCTCTTCTTATTCTGACGAAGCTCCTCGTCAAGAGCAATTACCTCGTCAACGAGAGGAAGCTTGGAGTCCTGAAACTTCTTCTTGATGTTCTCCTTGACAACGTCGGGATTTTCTCTTAGAAATTTGATGTCGATCATGTTTTTTCCCTTTCTTGAAAACAATATTTATTTTATTTTTTTGAATTAAAAAAATCCCAAAGCAGACAAATCATCTGCTTTGGGACGAAAGAAACGCGGTACCACCCAAATTACGGCATAAGCCGTCACTCGATCTCCTTTAAGGCAGGATTACCCCGACTCAACGTCGGATGCTCGGGAAGCGGAAAGCGTCGATACCAATCTGCTCACACCGACCGCAGACTCTCTTGATGGCATGATAACGCATATTCTTCCGTCATAACAAAATATATTATAAACTACTTTTTAAGAAAATTCAAGGGGTTTTATTATTTTTCTTTAGATTTCAACATCTTTGGAAGACACTTTATCCTTGTTTTTAGAAAGCAGCTTCGAGAAGAGTGCCTTCCATTCCTCTCTGTCGTTTCGGATAATCGAAACGATCGTGAAGCATATAAGTATAACGTGATTAAGTATGCCCGAGGGAAGCACGATTATGTCGTAGGTCAACCAAAGAGCAAGATTGGCAATTGAAAGACCTCGGCAAATCCAGGACTTCTCCTGCACCATAGAAACAGCAAAGAACCAAGCCGCAACCATGGTAAGGAAATCAAAGGGACTGGAAACTATGTTGGGGCTTATAAAGCCTATTACAGTGATAGAGGTATAGCCGAGCATGAAAAGACCTGTCAGCCATATGGGGAATTTGATCTTCTTGTAGCTTAAAACAAAGCTCAGAGCAGTCTGAGCGGTGGCGAGAAACAGCACGCCGCCCGTTGATGCAGTGCCGCCAACGATACACTGAACTCCGAGAAGTCCGTTTGCGATTATCTGGCTGGCAATTATTACCTTCATATTCTTGAACTGCATTCCTGTTACCGCAAATATAGTTACAAAAATACTGATTATATAGTCGGGATTTTCAATAAAGAAATCTATCATTATGTTTTTCTCCTTATTATATTTTTTATATTTCTTAAAACGGAAAAAATTATATCACGAAGATTTTATTTTGTCAATAGGATAATACGGTCTTACTATTGATTTTTACAAAAAAATATGTTATGATAAAAGAAAAACAAAAGGAGAGTAATTATGTTCGTTAAAAACAGTGATATCCCGCTTACCGATCTCGGAGGCGGTGTTTCGAGAAAGATCCTCGCTTACGAGGAAAAGCTTATGAGCGTTGAGGTAAGATTTGAGAAGGGAGCTATCGGTGCTATGCATACTCATCCCCATATCCAGATCTCTTACGTTCTTGACGGAAAATTCGAGGCTACTATCGGCGGTGAGACCAAGATAATTGAAAAGGGTGATACATACGTTACCGAGCCCGACGTTCCTCACGGAGTTGTCTGCCTTGAGGCTGGTGCGCTTCTTGACATATTTACTCCTATGAGAGCTGATTTCCTTAAATAAAACAAAAAAACAAAAAACGAGGAGGACAAAAAAATGGCACTTTCCGTATTTAAGATCTTATGTTGGATTCTCGCACTTTTCATCTGATAAAAAGCAAAGAAAACGAGCTTTGGAAGCACTCCAAAGCTCGTTTTTGTCATTATTTATTTACATTTATCATCAAATTCTAACTTCTAACTTTCTCACCTTACCCGAAACTTCGGTGACAGTGACGAATACCTTTTCATCCTTGACCGACGCCTCAACATTCGCTATAACGCTACTATCCTTATACATCTCGACAACGTTGACGTACACGGGGCATTTTGCGTAGGTGCGTTCAAGAAGATAGGAAACGTTCTTATCGGCGGGATTGTTCGGGCCCTCAGCATATACCATTTCAAGCCCATCGACAAGAGCGTGTATATCAACCTTATAATCATCGTGTGTATACTCGCACTTGACGATTCCCTCTCCCTTGTTTATATATGCATTCTTTATGTAGCTCTGAGCACCCTTAGAGGAGATGCCGTTGATATATCTTCCCTCCTTGGGGGATACAAGCTTTCCATCGATATGCATAGTCCACTCTTTCCTAAGCTCGTTATCCGACTTAACCGAGAAGACGTCGATGAAGTACTTATCATGCCAGGAGATGATTCTTCTCATTCTCACACCGCGGTATGCCTCGTCGCTCCACTGCTTGATGGTGAAGGAATCGAGCATCTTGTAATCCTCGGGGGGTAGAGTCTCAGCGTCCAGATAAACATCGTCCGGAGCATCTATTCTGTACTCGTTTACAACCGTGTCGCAGGGAGCCATATTCTCGCCGTCGATTACAACGGTATTGTGAGAAGCTGTATTCTTGAAATAGCCGTAATGAAGAGGCGAGCCGTAGCCGGATGCGGTACCGAAATCCTCGCTGACGGGCTTACCGAATGCACTAAATGAAACCGAAAGCCTATCGTAATGGTCGTGTTCTCCACCGTAGGGGAAGGCTTTGAAGGCGAAATAACCGTCGTTGCTTCCGCGAAGAACAGCAAGATTAGATCCGCCCTTAGCAAGATAGAACTCTTTCTTGATTTCGGGAATATTCTCAGGAAGAGTATCAACGCCGTAAATTATTGCGTATATATCGTTTTTTCTGCCGTCCTTTATATAGCACGCCTTGAGGAAGGGAAGGAGCTCTTCTCTCCTGAAATATGCGTAAGCGTATTCGTATACTACGGAATGATCGAGAAAATATCCGCCGCCATCATTGAATTTGAAGCATCTTCTATTGCCTATATTCACCTTCTCGGGAAACATAATGGCAGAGTATAGCTTTTCACGGTAATGCTCGTCGGCAAAGAGACTGTATTCGGGTGTATTCTTCGCCATCATCTCGTAAATCATGAACCAACGCAACGAATAATAATGATAACCGAGCGAGCCCTCAAACCAAAGGCTGTCGTCAAGGTAAGAGTGATCGATCTGATACTTGATGCCGTACTTCGCATTAAGAGCGTATTCAACGAGGCTCCTATCGTCAATAGCGAAGCCTACCGCGGCGATAGAGCCGCAAATAACTACCTCGTGATTATGTATCTGAGGGGTAAGGTACTTGATCTGATGCTCTGCCGCGGCACGGAACAGATCGTTCTCTATATGCTCTCTTTCCGCCTCGGAAAACTCCTCTTTCACAAGTGCGTAGGCCCTCGCAAGATTATAGATAGGATGAGTGTCACTCAAGACCTGTGCGGCAAATCTTCCCGGATTATTGTAAGGAATACCACCGTGTACCTCGTAATTACAGTAGTTGTCCGCATATCCAAGCAATATTTTTTTAACCAATTCAAGATATTCGGTCTTCCCCGCGCCAACGGCAATCAGCGCAAGCTTGAAGGCGGCCTCAACGGTAACGTCAAGAATATATTCCCACCAAGCGCCAAGGTAAGGCTCGCCGCTTACGACCTCACCGCAATTGGAGCAATCAAAATGCTCGTTGCAGTCGTAGTCATAAGTCAGCCTTCCACCGCATTTCGGGCAACTGAAATAATGCCCCCACGTAGCAAGACCGCTCTTTTGAATGATAAGCTTGCGTCTTACGTTAGCAGTTTCATCTTCAATATTTTTAACGAAGTCGGGGTTCTCGGATAATCTTTTCCTAATACGAGCGATATCTTCGCTTGAATAGATCTGCATTGTGTTTTTTCCTTTCTCTGTTGGGCGTCTTCCCCTTTTTCTATCGTATTAAAGTATAGCACAAGAGTGGCGTTTTTTCAATAGCAAAAAAACGTTTTAACATTGCAAAAAATATTTTTTAAATAACAAACCTATTGACTTTTAAAAAAATAAGGAATAGAATAGAGGTAACTCTAACCTTGGGGAGGAAAAAATGAGTTCAGCCGTTAAGCAAAAGAAAGAACTTGATATGCTATCCGGCCCTATTACGCCGGGACTTATGAAATTTGCCATGCCGATAATGCTGTCGAGCATACTTCAACAGCTTTACAGCACTGCCGATACGCTAATCGTCGGAGCGATGGGCGGCAAGGAAGCTTTGGCGGCGGTAGGTGCAACCGGCTCTACCGTATCTCTTCTCGTCAACATATTCGTAAGCATTTTCGTAGGAACGAACATTCTCGTAGCAAGAGCCAAGGGTACGGGCGACCAGACCGCTCTGCGAAGAATAGTTTCCACGACCTACACAATAAGTCTAGGGCTTGGACTGATCCTTGGTGTGGCAGGCGAGCTGCTTGCAAAGCAGATGATGATAATTACCGATTGTCCGAGTAATATTATCGATCAGTCAACACTTTATCTTAGAATTTATTTCTTGGGTATGCCTGCGTCAATGTTTATGAACTTTGCCGCTTCGGTAATAAGAAGCTCGGGAGATTCCCGTTCTCCATTCATCTATCTGAGCATTTCCGGACTTACCAACGTTGTCGGTAACGTGGCGTTCGTTCTCATATTCGGTAATCCCGTTGCCTCGGTTGCGGCATCCACTACGCTTTCGATGTACGTTGCCGCCGTACTCTTCTTTATTCATATGGTAAGAGATAAAAGTGCAACAGGACTTCGCCCCCTCGCCCTTGGTTTCCACATTCCCACCTTTAAAAAGACCATCCGTTACGGTATTCCGTCGGCTATTTCCTCGGCAACCTTCTCTTTGACCAATTTCATAATTCAGCCGACCGTCAACTCCTTCGGTGACGTGGGTATTTCGGGAACGGCGGCCTCCAGCTCGATAGAAGCCTACATTTACGCCATAACTCAGGCAATAGGAAGTTCCGTTGCCACCTTTATGGGACAGAATATAGGAGCGGGAAATAAGGACCGTGTTAAAAAGGTTCTTGTCAGGGGATACATAATTAACTTCTCGATAATGGCAGTTTTCACGGTAGTAGTGCTTTGCCTTGGAAAAATCCTTCTCGGCTTCTTTATTCCGGGTGAGGCAGAAGCTATCGAATTCGGCTATCTCAGAATGACGATGATAGTTGGAGCAGCTACGCTGAACGCTATAATGAACATCAACGGCGGTTCACTTCAAGCCTACGGCTACACGATAATGCAGATGATTTCCAACCTTGTCGGAGTATGTATATTCAGAATCATATGGATGGAGTTTATATACGGAAACCTTCTCGAAGCTACCCCTTACAATTTCCTCATCTGTTATCCCATCTCCTGGGCGGCAACAGCCTTTACTTTGCTAACAATAGTTATCATTCTGACAAGGAAATACCTTAGGGGCAAGGAATTTAGGATTTAAAACAGGAGATCTTTATGAACTATTCACTCAATATTGAAAGTATTAATAATCCGCCAAAGGAATTTGACGTGATATATTCCTGGTTATGGTCGAGCGTTATTACCAAGGAAGGTATTATCAAAAGGCTTGACGAGATGGTTTCGGCGGGTATAAAATGCACATACGTTATTCCCCTTCCCAAGGATTTTCGTCCCGAGACTCTAAGAACCTTCCTTGAGCCGGAATATCTTTCCGAAGAGTTCTTCGAGCTTATCAGATTTGCCGAGGAGGAAGCGGCAAAAAGAGGAATTGTATTTTGGCTTTACGACGAGGGCGGTTGGCCCTCGGGCGGTGCGAATTTCAACACCATCAGAGAATGCCCCGAAGCGGCGGTCGATATGCTCAAGACCAGAGAAAGAGTGCTAAAGCAGGGCGAGAGTTATCACGCCCCCGAGGACACGGTTGCCGTATTTTTCGGCAAAAAACGTATGCCGGAAAGCTTTATCGCTTACAAGGATATAACGGTTGAGGAGCACTTCTTGAAAAAACTGCTCATAAGTCCTAACATCATAGATCTGACAAATCCGAAGGCTATTGACACCTTTATATGTAATACCTACGAAAAATACAAGGAAGCTCTCTCTGACAGTTTTGGAAAGAGAGTTCCCGTGTTCTTTACAGACGAGCCTGCCGTATTCAAAGGTTGCATTCCGAAGAATGGGTTTGAAACCTTTAAAAAAATGTACGGCTATGATCTACGTGATTACCTTTACGTTCTTAAAGGCTATGGTGAGGAGGCTGTAACCGAGGACGAGATCAAGGCGAGGATAGATTACGGACGAATGCTCGGCGAGCTTGTTCGCGACAACGCATTTTTGAAGCTGAGAGATTGGTGCAGAAAAAACGGAATAGTTTTCGGAGGTCATCTCAACAACGATAACATCGCTTACGGAGGAATGTACTGCGGATGCTTCAGCCTTGTTGAATGTCTGAGGAACTTTGATCTTCCCGGTATTGACGTAATCTGGGAGCAGATACGCTATCCCCATGACGGCAGAAGCTGCTTGAACGACGAGACCGAAAAATTCGGATTCTTCCCCCGCCTTGCATCATCAGCCGCAAGGCAGACCGGCAAAACACGTACACTCAGCGAAACCTTTGCAATTTACGGTGACTCAATTACCCCCGAGGAGATGAAATTCGTTCTGAACTATCAGCTCATAAGAGGTATTAACCGCTTCAACTATATGAGCATGCCGCAATCCGACAAAAGATGCTCTGCTCTTTTGTGCCGCCCCGCCTTTCACCCTACAAAGCCCGGATTCTTCAATTTGAGCCATTTTAACAAGTACATAGAAAGACTATCCTATCTCGCTACGCTTGGCGTGGCAGAGGGGGACACAGCACTTTACCACCCTGCGGCAGACTATTGGGCAGAGCCCGACGCCGTTTTCTCGGCAACCGAAAGCTTCGGTAAGGCAGGCAGGGCTCTTGAAAGCGAGAATATCCCCTTCGATATAATTGACGACTACGGAATCCGTGATGCCGAGGTAACCGAGGACGGACTTAAGCTCGGAGATGCAGTCTACAAGCACATTGTCGTTCCCGAGTGTAAATATATGCCCGAGGACGTGAAGAAAAAGATCGAGCCTTATCTCGGAAACGGCGATCCGATATGCAGGTCAAAACGCGACAAAATACGCATTATGACAAGAAAGATTGACAATTCAAGGCTTTATTTCTTCTTTAACGAAGGCATCGACACTGTCACCGAAGAGTTCGCTATTGCGTGCGGAAGAAGGCTTTACGAGATAGATCCAAGAACCGGAAAGGTGTATGCAAAAGACGTCTGCCGACCTACGCTTCTTTGCGGTGACGTCTCGGTATACCTCGTTACCGATGAGATAATCGAGACGGTATCGGATGAGATCGAGTATTCTGTTGAGGTTAAGGACTTCCGTGCTGCCTCGCATGACAGATTCTTAGTTACATACACCGGTTGCGAATTAAAGCACTATGATTTTGCACCGGAAATTAACTCTGATTTTTCGGGTACGGTATATTATATTGCCGATTATAAGCTCAAAAGAGAACCTTCTCCGGAGGAGAAATACCGCATTGTCCTCGAAGACACTTCTGTAAGTGCCTCGGTGCTTATTGACGGCGTCAAGGTAGGTGACACCGGACTTATGCCGATGTTTGC
This sequence comes from Eubacteriales bacterium, assembly GCA_045647805.1. Lineage (GTDB taxonomy): Bacteria > Bacillota > Clostridia > Oscillospirales > CAG-272 > UBA1740. The sequence goes on from JAZRMT010000142.1 coordinate 7,882, forward strand.
AGAGGTTTCCGGTGATAGGTTTAAGAAATCCGGAAAAATCGAGGTACGTGTGTCGAATACCGCCGCAAACGAGCTTGTAGCTAAGAAAGAGATGATCTTCAACACCTTCCCCAAGGCGGAGGTAGGTGTCTATTCTACCGCTTATCCCGATAGGCAGTTAATGTTTGAGGAAAGACGCCCTGCTCTTAAATTTGGCAAAGTCAGAATCGAAAAAATCAAATAATAACAGGCAGACCGCTGCACGAAATGATGTGTGGCGGTCTTTTAATTGGAATAATGCTCTGAGCTCGCTCATAGAATTTCTTGAAAAGCTTTTTACGGAGGAGAAATTATGAGCGAAAGCAATATTTACAGAGATATAGCAAAAAGGACCGGGGGAGATATTTATATCGGCGTTGTCGGTCCGGTCAGAACCGGAAAATCTACCTTTATTCAAAGATTTCTTGATACCGCTGTAATTCCCAGAATTGAAAACGAGTACGACAAGGAAAGAACCTTAGATCAGATGCCGCAAAGTGCCTCGGGCAAAACGATCATGACAACCGAGCCAAAATTTGTGCCGGACGAATCGGTAAGGATCAACGTAGGTGACGGTGCAGAATTTAACGTCAAGATGGTGGATTGTGTGGGATATATGGTAGACGGTGCTCTCGGAGCCGAGGAGGACGGAGCCTTAAGGATGGTTAACACCCCATGGTCGGAGGAGCCTATGCCATTCGCCGAGGCGGCAGAGCTTGGAACAGGCAAGGTGATCGGTGAGCATGCAACTATTGCTATGTTGGTAACGACCGACGGAACGATTTCGGATATTCCGAGAGAAAGCTACGTCCCCGCAGAGGAAAGAGTGGTAAGAGAACTTCGAGAATTTGGAAAGCCCTTTGCAATCATTCTTAATTCCGCAAATCCCGAAAGTGAGGAGGCACATACGCTCGCCGTCGAGCTTGAAGAAAAATACGGTGCTCCGGTTGCGCTCGTCGCTTGCACAAGGCTAAACGCCGAGGATATCAGAGAAATACTCGACCTTGTTTTAGGTGAATTTCCTGTGAAAGCACTGACGTTTGCTCTTCCCACCTGGACAGAGGCACTTCCCGACGAGCATGAGCTTAAGGGGCGGATATTACAGTCTATCAGAGACTTTTCCGAAGGGGTGGAAAAGCTAATGGACATAGACAAAAGGTTAGCCGAAAATCCCGAAATCAAGCGTATTTCGGTAAATGCGGGTGACGGCGTTGCGGAGCTTGAATTACCTCTTGGAAAAGACGTTTATTACCAAACCTTATCGAATATTACCAAGCTTGATATCAAGGATGAGGGTGAGCTTTTCGCACTCGTAACCGAGCTTGCCGAGGTAAAGAAAAAGTACTCAAAGGTGGAGGCCGCGCTTATCGACGTGGAGAAAAAAGGGTACGGAATCGTAATGCCCACCTCGGATGAACTGAAAATCGAGGAGCCAAAGCTGGTAAAGCAGGCTAGCGGATTCGGTGTCAAGGTAACGGCTCACGCAGATTCGATACACATGATAAAAACCGGAATAAGAGCAGATCTTTGTCCGGTTGTGGGAAGTGAGGAGCAGAGTGCCGAGGTAGTCAAATATCTTTCGGAGGAATATGAAGAAAATCCCGGAAGAGTTCTTGAATACAATATGTTCGGCAGATCTCTTTACGACATGGTCAACGACTCAATGAGTGCGAAGCTGACACACATGCCAGACGATTCCAGAGAAAAGCTCGGAGAAACACTTGGCAAGATCATTAACGAAGGTTCTAACGGTCTAATCTGCATATTATTGTAAGATTTCGTCAACAATTAATTACATTATTCGTCATTTTATAAAAATTCCCGAGGTTTTATTATCACCTCGGGATTTTATGTTTAGAATATATTTACATTATTTGCTATTGACAATGAGTTTTTTTTAGTGTATAATGTAATCACCTTAAAATCAAATGGGGCCGTAAGGGTTTCGACGGGGATTTTGAGGCATGATAAGCGTGGCGGGCTGAATAAACCCGTAAAACTGTTCAACTTAAAAAATAAACGACAACAATAAAGTTGCTCTTGCAGCGTAAGCTGTGACGCGGCCAAAGTGCCGCCCGTACCGCGGGTGAGGACTACGGCTCCCGCCGTGCGTCAAATCAGTAGTGAACATGAACCGAGATTTCGCTCTTGTATCGGTCATGCATTAAAGGGCTACCAAGACGAGAGCCTGTCTACCGGCGCTCGTTAAGGGAAATCTCAGTAGATAAGACTGTCCACGGAGAAGGTTATGTCAAGAGGTTTTCGGACACGGGTTCAACTCCCGTCGGTTCCACCACACAAACACCGCTTATGGCGGTGTTTTTTTCGTGTGGTGGGACCGACGTAGGAGTTGAACACGCTCGCGCTCTCCGCTCTGTCCCCGCGAACACTCCAACTCCACGTTGTAAACGCTGACATTCCTGCGCGAATACGGGTGCACATTCTCGCCGCAGAGTGCGTCGAGCTTGCACGTAAGCAGCAAGGCGAAGAATATTGCCTCGGGCAAACCTCCGTCGGCTGTTTTTTTCGTGTGGTGGGACCGACGTAGG
>JAZRMT010000143.1:0-8332 GCA_045647805.1 Eubacteriales bacterium
CTTACCGTCGTCCTTGCCGTCGTCGGTGTCATCGTCCTTACCGTCGTCGGTGTCATCATCCTTGCCGTCGTGGGTGTCATCATCCTTGCCGTCGTCGGTGTCGGACTTGTCGTCCGGATTATCTTCAACTCTAGAACAAGAGGTGAAAATTAACGAAACACTCGTAAGCACCACAAGTAGCAAATACAAAAGTTTTTTCATAGTTCTCTCCTTAAATTATTATTTTAGTATAATTATAACAAATCCACAAAGGTTTGTAAACAAATAGTCAACCCTTCGTTAAAAAAACTGTCATATTTATACATAAGTCTATTTTAATCAGTTCTGATCAAACATGGTGTACTGTGCCAGCATATTATCGTAAAGCTCGTCAATACTTCCGTCTAGCTGCTCAAAATAACCGTGATATTTGATCTCAAGATTACTGTCAGGGAAAAGATACTTATATAGCTCGGCACAGTAGTCGTCAGTCATGGAGGCGATATAATCAACGACTATCTGGTTCGGCTCGGTCTCGATGTAAGGCGAAGATGCCGCATAGTGGTTGCCTGAAACAAAATCAACGTGATGCTCATATATAGGCGAGGTCTTAACGCCTGCCTTGAGATCGGAGAGAAGCTTGTAGTACAGACGCTGTATCATAGGCTTTACCGTTTCGTCAAGAACTCTTGTGACGCTTCCTCTGCGGTAAATCTGCTCATAATTTACCCTTTTTGCATTCTTAAGTCCCATATAATGCTCGGAATCAAGCATGATGTAGGGCTTACCGTAGCTGTGCTCTATTATGTTGACCATGAGATTGTTGATAATCTCTGCGTTGATCGTACCTATACCCGCATCGCCGAGGGCGGTATCCGAGTCGATAAGCTTTGCCCTTCTTGCATCCTGCCTGTCCTTGCCGAGATAGGCAATAATATCCGAAACACGAACAACACAGCCCTCAAGAGTAGAGGGAACGATGTGAGCGATATTGCTTTCGTCAATATAGCAGGATTCTACCATTTTATCGAATTCCTCAAAGGAGGGCATCGGACGCGGATAGTATTCGTGCATCTCAAACTCTCCGTTATGACCGATTATTCCGTCAAGAGTATCGAGGGTAATATTCAACGGAAAAATTCCGTCAAGCACTCGGACGCTGTGAACATTGTGATTGAAGTATCTTCCCGTTTCGGCATGATAGACCTCTGAAAGATAGCGCTCACCTGCATGACCAAAGGGCGTATGACCGATGTCGTGACCGAGAGCTATTGCCTCGATAAGATCAAGGTTAAGATTAAGTACCGCACCGATAGAGCGGGCTATGCGGGAAACGAGCTGAACGTGAAGAGCCCTTCTCGTAATATCATCGTGTTTATAAAAAGAAAACACCTGAGTTTTGTCGGTATAGCGATTGTAATAAGGACTGTGCATTATTTTATCGACGTCTCTGACGTAGGCGGGACGCCATACCGATTCCTTATCGAAATTAGGATTTCTTCTTAGGGCTTCGCTGCCCTTTGCGGCATAATTCGGCTTATTGCCCGTTTCATTATCCTGTCTTATTCTCTCACTGATTTCGGCACTGAGCTTTTCGTAATTACGAACCATAAAAAACCTCCGTAAATATATGCTCCGGTTAGCTGTTAGTACTTTATTTATATGATTATAACATAAATATTAAATAATTACAATAATTAATGTATAAAAATGATGAAAATGGATATTTTTCGGTAAAGGTAAAAATCCGAAAACAGCCAAATTCCCGCAAAAAAAGAAAAGTCCGACTAAAAATCGGACAAAAAACAAAAAAAGTCCGCCGGGTCAGTGCGAACTTTTCTTATCGGCTTACGCCATCTGATTGAATTTCTTGGTTAACTCGGACTTCTTGTGAGCTGCGTTGTTCTTATGAAGAATGCCGTGAGCAACTGCCTGGTCAACCTTCTTAACAGCGAGCTTATAGAGTTCGGAAGCTGCTGCCTTGTCACCTGCATCGATTGCAGCGTTATACTTCTTGATGACAGTCTTGAGCTGGCTCTTAACCATCTGATTCTGAAGTGCCTTAGCCTGGTTTACAAGGATACGCTTCTTAGCGGACTTGATATTAGCCATTTTAATTCTCCTTTAAATTTTAGCAACCTGCTCTGGTGCCTGCCGACGGCTGAGAGGGTCCGTCCGAAGAGCCTTACTGCACGATTACATTTTATTACCGATATATTCTATCACAGTTGTTTCAGAAAATCAAGAGGTTTTTTAATTTTTTTCAAAATTTATTGAAATTTACTGAAAACTCGGAACTTTTTTGATAAAAATCGAAGAATTCATTTAATAAAATTTAATAAATTCGACTAAAAGGTTGACAAAATGCTTTTTATGCTGTATAATTTAGATGTTGTGTTGTCAACATTTAATTTAAAATGGAGAAAAATAGTTGCTTAGCAGATTTGAGAATTTCTCGGCCGTTATAACCGAAATACACCGTCATCTTGTGAAGATTTCATCCGACGTTATGAAAAAATATGGACTGCAAGGCTCTTCTGCAAGATTGCTCCTTATTCTTTTGAAGAACGGTAGCATGACTGCGGCAGATATTGCAAAGGAGTCCGGTAAGAACAAGGCAGAGATCTCACGCAATATTTCCTACCTTGAAGAAAAGTTGCTTGTAAAAAAGATTGAAAGCTCTACTAATTACAGAGTAATGCTTGAGCTTACCGAGGAGGGTAAGGAAACCGCCAAGAAAATCGACTCCATCGCAGAGCGAGCTGTATCGCTCACCGGCGGAGAGATTTCCGAGGAGGACCGTGCCATTCTCTACAAATCACTTGACGTTATAGCAAAAAATCTGCGAGCAATCAGCAAATCGGGTATTCCCACGGAATGACTTGTGAACCGAGTGCAGCGTGAAGTTATGTAGCATCCGTTTTGGGTTTTGCATTTCACGCCTCGAATTTTCGCATTTCGTAGCCTTATCCAAAATGCCGTCGTAAGACGGTAGTAAAATATCACTAAACCTAGTACAGTCGCCAAACAGACGACGGATTGGAGATTAATATGAATAATTATGTTATTTTTACCGACTCGGCCTGCGATATCGCTAAGGAAACTCTTGCCGAGTGGGGTGTAAGGTCAGCTTGCCTTACCTTCCGCTTCACCGATTCCGAGAAGGAATACGAAAACGATGCGATGCCTATCAAGGAATTCTATGACAAGATGCGTTCCGGCGGTGTTGCAAAAACCGCAGCGATCAATTCCGAGACATTTATTAGTGCATTTGAAGAGATTCTCAAGGACGGAAACGACGTTCTTTACATTGGATTTTCCTCCGGTCTCAGCACCACCTTCAACTCTGCAAGACTTGCGGCAAACGAGCTTCGTGAAAAGCACCCCGACAACAAGATTATTGTTGTAGATACCCTTTGTGCTTCTGCGGGAGAAGGTCTTATCGTTAAGATGGTCGTTGACAAAAAGGCGGAGGGTGCTTCTATTGAGGAGGCTGCGGATTTTGCAGAAAAAATCAAGCTTAACATCTGCCACTGGTTCACCGTTGACGATCTCGTATACCTCAAGAGAGGCGGAAGAATCAGCGCTACCACTGCGTTCGTTGGAAACATACTCGGAATTAAGCCTGTGCTTCACGTTGATAACGAAGGTCATCTCGTAAGCGTTAGCAAGGTAAGAGGAAGAAAGGTTGCAATAAATGCACTTGCCGAGAAGTACGGCGAGCTTTGCGCAGAGGGAGATTACGAGATATTTATCTCTCAAGCAGACTGCTATGATGAGGCATCCTCGCTTGCTCAGATCATTGAGACCAAATTCGGCAAAAAGACATCAATTATAACCAATATCGGTCCCGTTATCGGTGCTCACGCAGGGCCCGGCACCATCGCACTGTTCTTCGTAGGAAAAGAAAGATAATAACCGAGAGGTAACGTTATGCCTGAAAATAAGAATAAGAACGAAGTTGAAAGCACCAAAAAGAAGGCTGCAAACGCAGAAGATAAAAAGGTGACTAAAAAGGCTTCGAATAAGACCGCAAAGAAAAACGCAAAGCCCGCAAAATCTACAAAGCCCACTTCTGAGAAGAAAAAGACTCAAAAGAGCGAAAAAAAGCCCGGTGAGAAGTTCAACTTTAAATATCTTGGCGGTCTTCTGTTTGCAAAGATGATGCGTGGAGGTGCGTCCGAGCTTCGTGCAAATGCAGACGAGGTAAACAAGCTTAACGTCTTCCCTGTTCCCGACGGAGACACCGGAGACAACATGACCATGACCATTGAGAGCGGTATTGCCGCTATCGAAAATAACGATTCCGACGACCTCGCAGAGGTTATTATGGTCCTTTCGAGAGGAATGCTTCTCGGTGCAAGAGGAAACTCGGGAGTTATTCTTTCTCAGTTCTTTGCAGGTATTGCAAAGGGCTTCAAGAACACTAACAAAGCAGATGCTCTTACGCTTGGAAACGCATTCAAGCTTGGTGTTGAGCAGGCTTACACCTCGGTTATGACACCCACCGAGGGTACTATACTTACGGTTATGCGTGAGGCTGTTGATTACGCAGTTGGCAAAATAACCCCCAAAAGCACAATACGTACACTCTTCTCCGACCTTTCAAACGAGATGCACGCATCTCTGGAAAGAACTCCCGAGATTCTTCCCGTTCTGAAAGAAGCGGGAGTTGTTGACTCGGGCGGAGCAGGTCTTTACTACATTATTGACGGTCTTAACCGTGTTCTTAACGGTGAAGAGGTTCCCGAGCTTAACTTCCTCGGTGAAGCAAAGCCCGCCGCTGTATCGGCAGCTATAAGCGGTTCCTTTGGCCCCGACAGTGTTATGACCTTCGGCTACTGCACAGAGCTTCTGCTCCAGCTTCAGAATGCAAAGTGCGATATCGATGCATTCGACGTTGAGGAGCTTAAGCAGTTCCTTGCAAGTATCGGTGATTCCATAGTCGCGTTCAAGACAGAGAGCATCGTTAAGGTACACGTTCATACATTTACTCCCGAAAAGGTCTTCGAGTATTGCAGAAGATACGGTGAATTCCTTACCGTTAAGGTAGAGAATATGTCGGTTCAGCACACCGAGCTTAAGGAGGGTGCAGAGTCCGAGGAAAAAAAGGAAGAGAAGAAAAAGAAATACGGAATTGTAGCGGTGAGCAACGGCCCCGGTATCGAAAGACTTTTCCTTGAGTTCGGATGTGACAAAATAGTTCACGGCGGACAGACGAACAATCCTTCCACTAACGATTTCATAGTCGCTTTTGAGGGAATCAACGCAGAGCATATCTTCGTATTCCCCAACAACGGTAACATAGTTATGGCGGCATCGCAGGCAGCGGAAATTTATACCAAGGCTAAGGTGCACGTTATCGGAGCAAAGACGATAGGTGCAGGATACGTTGCACTTTCCTCCATGAACTTTGAGTCCGGAGAGCCCGAGGACCTTATCCGTGAAGCGGATGAGGCAATCTCCAGAATTACTTCCGGTTATATTTCACCTGCGGTAAGAGATGCCGATATGAACGGTATTCACGTTAACGAGGGCGACACTATCGGTATTATTAACAAGGAGATCGTAGTCTCGGAGCCCGAGAGAATGGTTGCGTGCCACACTCTTGCAGATAAGCTTCTTGAGACAGGCGCATTTATGCTCACGGTGTTTACCGGAGCTGATGCACGTCTTGAGGACAGTGCGGAGCTTGACGCTTACATCACTCACAAATACCCCGGAGTTGAATGTTATTTCATCGACGGCGGTCAGGATATTTATCCTTATATGTTCGTTGCTGAATAATTAACAAAAAACACTGTCAATTTCTTGGCAGTGTTTTTTTCGTATTCAGAAAAGTTATGTTTACTTTTTTGATCATTATTTGAATTTAAGTCCGTCACAGAAAGCATTTCCGACCTTTTCTCCAATTACAAGATACTCGTTCCTCGATGGATCGAAGGTGATAGGACGAAGCTTGTCTGCTGCTATTCTTCCCTTCTCGTCAAGAATCCGCTCGTCAGCCGAAACGTTGACTATTTCTCCTATAAGACGGCAGGTATTTTCGTCGTAGCTGACAAGCTTACACTCAAGTGTCATGAGCAGCTCATCAATCAAGGGTGCGTTTACAAACTCGGATTTTGTTGCGTGGAAGCCTGCTTTTTCAAATTTGTTCGGAACGTCATTTCCCGAAACGACTCCGACGTAATCGCACTCGGCAACGTGATCTGCATCAGCCATGCTTACGGTGAAGGCTCCGCTGATCTGTATATTCTTGGTGGTCTTGTGATCCGCTGAAAGACAGATTGTGATCTCTGCCTCCTCGGTTATACCGCCCCACGCAGCGTTCATACAACAGGGGACGCCGTTTTCATCATAAGCGGCAACGATAAATACCGGTTGAGGATACGTGATAGGCTTTGCACCAAAGTTCTTACGCATTTTATTCTCGCTTTCTGTTATTTTTGTTTGTATTTATCCGATTCAAGGTAATAGGTTGCCTCACTGTCAGCAGTAGAAAGAGCAAAGGCAAGCGGGAACATTTCAAACGCCGCAGAGACGTTTCTCGGATCCTCGGTAGGCGAGGAGTAGCCCATGTGATATCTTATTGCGAAAGCCTCTTCCCTGGTGAGCTTCATATATCCGGATATTATGTAAACGCTCTTTTCTCCGTGGCCGTAAGGGAGCTTATCATCGAATTCAAAGGTGTCCACCCTTTGCCATACGCCCTTTTCGTCCTTTACGTTACGGAAGCCCTTTTTATAAACGTTTACCTTACAAAGATCGTGAAGAAGCGACACGATGGCTATTGATTCATCGGAATACTCAAATCCGAAGGTCTCCTTGATTCTCGGAGATTTCAGATAGGCATCAAGGCAATCGTAAACATTGAGCGAATGCTCGAGAAGTCCGCCCTCAAAGGAGGAATGGAAACGAGCAGATGCAGGAGCGGTAAAGAAGTCAGAGGCGGGAGAAAGAAGATACTCCAGCAGTCTGTCAGCCCCCTCACGGTGTATGGTTTTATTATATATTTCAACAAATCTTTCTTTATTAGTCATAATATCCTCACATCAAATTACTTTTTCTCATGTATTCTACACTCTCGGAAAGTCCTGCTATCGTCTTTACCTCTAATAAGCATGTATTTCCGTTTTTAAGCATAGATAAGCGTTTCTCTATCTCGACGTCAGCAGTACCGAGTGGGAGGTGAGCACTCTTCCCTTTTGCATCGTGAAGATGCATATGCATAAGCCTTTCGGGATATTTCTCAAAGACGGGAGAGTCAACAAAGCCGAGGCAAAGCTCGTGACCGGTATCGAGGGTAAGAGCGAAAACCGGGCTTGCCATAAAGAGCTCAAGAGCTTTAAGCTGACTTTCGGTAAAGGGATTAGAGTCAACGTTCTCAATTGCAATTTTCAGAGGAGCATTGCCTACTTCCTCTTCGCACATTCTGATGAAGGCTCTGACCTTCTTGAAGTACTCGTCGGCATAGACGTCGGTAAGAAGTATCACCTTACCGGGGAGGGTGACGTAAACACCTTTAAGAAGGTGCATATTTATCACCGCCACGCCAATATCCTTTGCAAAACGGATGCACTCCCTCATTACACCGAAGTAGCATTCCGAAACCGAGTCATTAAAATCGAAGGGATTCAGCATTTCGTCAGCGTGGATCGTGTAAAAGATCCCATCGTCACGGGTTATTTTCTTCAAAGCTTCCTTATCAAGCGCCTTCGGCTGATATTGCGGAAAACTCATATTTATTTCTATGAAGTCGAGCTTGTTCTTCTTTGCGACCTCTACGCAATCATAGATGTCACGGCACTCGACGAGAGTTGGCATACCGAATTTCATTAGTTTCTCCTTTGTATTCACTTTATTTATTTTAACATATATAAAATAGTTAGTCAAGAGATTTTTATTCGTAAGTTAAGCAAGTTAAGATCGCAAGCTAAGATATGGAATACACTTATTTGACATAAAATGACTGTAAAATAGATTTCCACTTAATATTCGTTCAAATAGGTTAAACAAGGAGTATCAGAAGCGTTGGAAACGCGCGTGAGACGACTATGCTTGCGAGCCGTCGGAGAACTCGTACAAAAATACCGATGAAACAAAAAACACCCGACCGATTGGTCAGGTATTTTTGTTGGTGCGGGAAACGGGTAAACGAGCCTAAAACAGTTGAGAACTGTTTTAGGTGACGTGCCCGAGCAAAACAAGGAGTATCAGAAGCGTAGGAAACGCGCGTGAGACGACTATGCTTGCGAGCCGTCGGAGAACCCGTACAAAAATACCGATGAAACGGGACTTTGAACCCCGCAGTCGGTTAGCAAAAACAACGCCCGACTGCCTCGAGTTTTCTCTC
>JAZRMT010000144.1:0-5893 GCA_045647805.1 Eubacteriales bacterium
AGAAAAAAACTTTAGTATATAAAACCTCCGTGATATAATAGTAAATGATTTGGAGACCGCATTACTAAAAATATATCATGGAGGTTTTTAACAATGTTAAAGAAAAGTACAAATGAAATTAAAAGCACAGCACACTCAAAGTATAGGTGTCAATATCACATAGCATTTGCACCAAAATATCGAAGAAAAGAAATATATGGTCAATTGAAAAAGGATATAGGAGAAATTTTACGAAAACTCTGCGAACAAAAGGGAGCAGAGATAATAGAGGTCGAAGCTTGTAAAGACCATATACATATGCTTGTAAGTGTTCCGCCATACATAAGTATAGCACAGTTCATGGGATTTCTCAAGGGAAAAAGTTCATTGATGATATTTGATAGACATGCGAATTTGAAGTATAAATACGGGTCGCGAAATTTTTGGTGTAGAGGATATTATGTGGATACAGTAGGAAAGAACAAAAAGGTCATAGAAGAATACATACGCAACCAGTTGGAAGAAGACTGTGCAAAAGACCAAATAAACATAAAAGAATACATAGACCCGTTTACGGGTGGCAAGAATAAGTAGGCAAAAAAAGACAGCCGCACGTGAGCGGCTGCCTGTAATTGTAATGCGGTGTCAAACTTCTGTGCCCCTTTTAGGGGTTAAGCCTGTAATAGCCCCTTCTAGGGGCTGTGCAAGCCACCAGTTTACTGGTGGTTATGACTGTTATGATATTTATATTCATGTACAGATGACAGATTCAGGCTAGAAGCGTTCATCGGGACTCGAAGACGTAGTTACCTACGTCGAGTGGGAGCGAGGGACGGTTGTAGCCATCAAAGTCATTCGGTACGGATGACAGATTTAGGCTAGAAGCGTTCATCGGGACTCGAAGACGTAGTTACCTACGTCGAGTGGGAGCGAGGGGCGGTTGTAGCCAAATATGTCATTCGTTAGTATGGTTCCAGGTTTTGTTTATTTCCCTCCATACATCGGTGTGCGCCTCGCAATCAAGGAAGTGAGCAAATAACTCTTTGTTACTACCGTCGTTATCGGGTTTAGAGTAATCGTTGAGAGAACGGTAATAAACCTCTCTGTCGGGTGACATGCAGAATTCGTGCCAACCGTCCTGCCATCTGCCATCCTTCATTTCTTCGTTTCTCTTTGCAAAGCCGCTTAGGATCTCTGCCGCCTTTTCACCTGTGGCAAGGTCACAGCCGTAATCGGTCTGAACAAGCGGATGGAAGGAAATATCAAGACATTTACTTACTTCTATTTCAACAAGAAGTGCGGTATACCAGCCCTCATTGGGATTTGTGTGAGAAACAAAGTTGAAGTTTCCCTGACCGTAAACGATATGTCCGCCCTCATAATTCTCATAGCAGCCGACGCAGTGGCTATGCTGCATAAGAACGGCATTAGCTCCGCAAAGCACCATCTCATGAGCAAGATTAACGAGTCTTGGAGAAGGGTAACGGCAGTATTCCTTTCCGCCGTGGTAGACTACGATAACAAAGTCCGCTACCGCCTTTGCCGCTCTGATATCCTGCATAGTGATGAAGGGATCGAAGGGGTTAGCACCCATTCTGTTAGGAAGTGCGTAGGTATATTCATGCTCGCAAACATTGATTATAGCAATGCGTTTGCCTTCGCCCTCAATAAAATAGGGCTTGCGTGAGTCGGTATCGTTCTCGCCTATTCCGGTGTATGGAAGTCCTGCAGCTTCAAGAGTCCGAACGGTATCAATAAGACCTTCCTTGCCGAAATCGAAAACGTGGTTGTTAGAAAGAAGAACGTCGGTAACACCGAGATTCTTAAGTGCATTTACACACTCGGGATCCGCCTTAAGGTTAGGTCCGAACTTTTTTATTGCACCCTCGCCTCTCGTAAGAGCACATTCAAGGTTAACTATCACTCTGTCCATTCTTCCCGCAATGTCACAGACCTTGCCAAAAAGCCTTTCTGCATTGCCCTTAACGTAGTCCTCCATGGTTATTGCCGTAGGTACAAGATCTGCTCCAAATAAAAGTTTCATTTTTTATCTCCGTTCTGCCAAAAATCGGCTAAAAAGTCATTGTTTTGTCAACAATCTTTTACAAAAGGCTGTTAGTCAAGCTCGTTTGTAAGATTCCATGTAGGATAAAGCTCGCGCCAAACGTCGGTATGTGCCTCACAGTCAAGGTAGTGGGCGAAGTGGTGGATTTCCCTCTCTGTAACGTTCGCACCGAGGATGCGATCATGGTAATATGCTCTGTCGGGATGAGTGCAAAACTCATGCCAACCGTCACGCCAGGTTCCGTCAAGGAGCTCTGCGTTACGGGCTTCAAACTCAGACATTATCTCGGCAGCCTTTGCACCTCTTGCAAGGTCGCAACCCGTCTCTGTTTCGACTATGGGATGGAACTTAATTTTCACTCCGTCGTCAATATCAAGTTCCACAAGAAGTCCGGTAAACCAACACTCGGGACAGTCGTAGCCAGCGAAACAGAAATTGAAATTACCCTGTCCGTAAACAATATGACCACCCTCAAACTGCTCGTAGCAGCCGATGCAATGACTATGCTGGCAAAGCACTACGTCTGCTCCGCAAAGCACCATTTCATGACAGAGATTATAAAGTCTCGGAGAGGGATAACGGCAATACTCCTTACCGCCGTGATAGATGCAGATGAGGTAATCGCAGTTCTTCTTGGTTTCTCTTATATCCTGCATAGTGAGGAAAGGATCAAAGGGGTTGGCACCCATTCTGTTAGGAAGAGCATAGGTATATTCGTGCTCGCACACGTTTACGATTCCGACCTTTTTGCCATCCTTTTCAAAATAGTATGACTTTCTCGAATCGGTATCGTTCTCACCAACACCGGTGCAAGGCAATCCCGCCTTATCAAGGGTATCGAGGGTATCTATAAGTCCCTGCTTGCCGAAGTCGAAAACATGATTGTTTGAGAGCATTACGTCTGTAACGCCAAGTGCCTTAATACCATTGATCGCCTCGGGAACACATTTAATATTAGGGCCGAATTTCTTGATTGCACCGTCAGAATTGGTAAGAGCGCACTCAAGATTAATTATTACTCGATCAGCCTCATCCGCCAGCTTACAAATATCACCGAAAAGTGCCTTTGTATCGCCCCGGACAAAAAGCTCTTCGGTAACCTTGGTCGGTACGGTATCTGCTCCGATTAAAATTTTCATATGTAGTCTCCTTTGTGTATATTCTCATAGTATAACTATAACAGAAAGCAGATTAGAAGTCAAGAATATTTCGGGATTTGGGAATGGTTTTTTCATTTTTAGGAATAAATATTTTTATATATTGACAAATCCTTGCGTCTGTGATAAAATATTAACGTTAATTCCCCGTAGGAGGAGTAATTTGCAGGTCGGCAGGATAAGAGACGCAGCGGTTGGTGTAAGCTGTGGCGGCGGCAAATGAAGGTAGCCTGCGGCGTATTCGGGAAGAACGGTGAAATGTTTTTTCGCTTATTAGAACCCGGCGGTGAGCACCGATATATGCGAAAACAAGGGAGCTTCTAGCTCCGAATTTGGGTGGTACCGTGCTACTTGCGCCCCAAAGCAACTAAAAAGTTGCTTTGGGGCTTTCTTTTTTTCTGACAAGGAGATAAAATATATCAAATTTGCTGTTAAGCAACCCTAACGTAAACAAGAAAGATTATAATACCGAAAGGAAGAAAAATAAAAAATGAGAAAAGAACTGGCGAAAAATTACAATCCTGCCGAGTTTGAGGACAGGATCTACGCAGGCTGGTGCGAGAAAAATTACTTTGCACCCGATCCCGACAAGAAGAAGCCTGCCTTCTCCATTGTTATTCCTCCCCCCAACGTAACCGGACAGTTGCACATGGGACACGCTCTTGACGAGACTCTTCAGGACATACTCGTGCGTACCAAGCGTATGCAGGGCTACTCCGCCCTTTGGGTTCCCGGAACAGACCATGCGGGTATTGCGACTCAGATCAAGGTTGAGGAAGCTCTTCGCATCAACGAAGGTCTTACCAGATACGATCTCGGTCGTGAAAAGTTCCTCGAGAGAGTTTGGGACTGGAAAAATCAGTACGGAAACAGAATAATCAATCAGCTTAAGAAGCTCGGCTCTTCCTGCGACTGGTCTCGTGAGAGATTCACCATGGACGAGGGTTGCTCCAAGGCTGTCAGAGAGGTATTCGTCAACCTTTACAACAAGGGGCTTATATACAGAGGATACAGAATTATTAACTGGTGTCCTCGCTGTCTTACCGCTCTTTCCGATGCAGAGGTTGAGTATGCCGAGCAGCCCGGCTCCTTCTGGCATATCAGATATCCCGTTAAGGATTCGGATGAGTTCGTGACCGTTGCAACCACCCGTCCCGAGACCATGCTCGGTGATACTGCCGTTGCAGTTCATCCCGAGGATGAAAGATATGCTCATCTGCTCGGTAAGAAGCTTATTCTCCCACTTGTCGGAAGAGAGATTCCCGTTATCGCAGACGAGTACGTTGAAAAGGACTTCGGTACCGGATGCGTTAAGATCACTCCCGCACACGATCCCAACGACTTTGAGGTTGGTAAGAGACATGACCTCGAGATAATCAAGGTAATGAACGACGATGCTACCATTTCTAAGGAATACGGCGGCAAGTATGCGGGTATGGACAGATATGAGGCAAGACGTGCAATGGTTGCCGATCTTGAGGCAGGCGGATATCTCGTTAAGATCGAGCCCTGTGCTCACAACGTAGGTACCTGTTACAGATGTAAGACCACCGTTGAGCCTCTTACATCCGATCAGTGGTTCGTAAAAATGGAGCCTCTTGCAAAGCCCGCTCTCGAGGTAGTCAAGTCCGGCGAGATCAAATTCGAGCCCGAAAGATTCACCAAGACCTATACCAACTGGATGGAAAACTGCCACGACTGGTGTATTTCCCGTCAGCTCTGGTGGGGACACAGAATTCCTGCCTTCTACTGTGACAAGTGCGGTCATATGGAGGTTTCAAAGGAGGATATAACCTCCTGTCCCAAGTGCGGCGGCAACGTTCGTCAGGAAGAGGACGTGCTCGACACCTGGTTCTCCTCTGCTCTCTGGCCCTTCTCTACAATGGGTTGGCCCGAAAAGACCGAGGATCTTGCTAGATACTATCCTACAAACGTTCTCGTTACGGGCTACGATATTATCTTCTTCTGGGTTGCAAGAATGATATTCTCCGGTATGGAGCATATGGGCGAGAAGCCTTTCTCCACCGTATTCATTCACGGTCTTGTAAGAGATGCTCAGGGCAGAAAGATGTCCAAGTCGCTTGGCAACGGTATCGATCCTCTTAAGGTCATCGAAGAGTTCGGTGCAGATGCTCTCAGATTCGCTCTTGCTACGGGTAACGCCCCCGGTAACGATATGAGATTCTCGGACGAAAAGATCGAGTCTGCAAGAAACTTTGCAAACAAGCTTTGGAACGCATCAAGATTCGTTCTCATGAATCTTACCGAGTCCGACGAGGAGCTTCTTGCCACTCCCGATGAGTCCGATCTTACTATTGAGGACAAGTGGATACTATCCAAGTTCAATACACTCGCGAAGAACGTAAACGACAACATCAACAACTACGAGCTCGGCGTTGCTCTTGCCGAGATCTATTCCTTCACCTGGGATACATTCTGTGACTGGTACATCGAGATGGCTAAGTCCAGAATATTTGAAGAGGGCAAGGCGGCTCTTACCGCCAAGAGAGTTCTCGTTAAGGTGCTCTCGGGCATAGTAGGACTTCTTCATCCTTATATGCCCTTCATCACCGAGGAGATATATCAGGCACTCCCCCACACTGCCGAGTCTGTAATGATCTCGGATTATCCCATCTATGACGAGGCAATGGTCTTCGCTAAGGAAGAGGAGGACGTTGAGAGAATTATCGCC
>JAZRMT010000145.1:0-16006 GCA_045647805.1 Eubacteriales bacterium
CGCTTCGCCTCGACTTACGCAGTTGGGCTCAAGCCTTCCCTGTTGGGGAAGGGGGACCGCACAGCGGTGGATGAGGTAGACCGAGCTTAGATTTTCATGATCTCGTAAACGGTTATCTGTCTGTATACTTCACCTGCGTCGTAGATCGCTTCGCCTCGACTTACGCAGTTGGGCTCAAGCCTTCCCTGTTGGGGAAGGGGGACCGCACAGCGGTGGATGAGGTAGACCGAGCTTAGATTTTCATGATCTCGTAAACGGTTATCTGTTTGTATACTTCACCTGCGTCGTAGATCGCTTCGCCTCGACTTACGCAGTTGGGCTCGGTCTGAGACTCCAGACAAAACGCCCCGTTGGGCACCTGGGGAATTCCTCCGGTGAAATAGGGCTCGGGGCCCTTTCTTCCCACGTGATTGGCAAGATAAAGCTGCGTTCCGGGCTGATCGGTGTAGTAATTCATTTTAAGACGCTTTCCGATAACCTCAGCACAAAGTCCTACCGATTTTCCGCAAAATTCCTTGAAGCTCTCGGGAGAAAGATTGTAGTTTATGTCATGACCTCGGAATCCCTCGGGGAAATCTTTGCCAAATGGCTTGAAATAACTGAAATCGTATACCGTGCCCTTTACCGAGGGGTGATTACCGTTTGGAAGGAGTTTGTCGTTTACCTCGGTGTAGGTCTTTGCATATATTCTTGCCTTGGTGTCGTATACCGTTTCTCCCAATCCATCAAGATTAAAGAAGGCGTGGTTTGTAAGAGCGATTGCCGTCTTTGCGTCGGGAATTGCCTCATATTCAATAATCAGCGTAGCACCGTCAAGAGTGTATCTCACCCGTGCCAGAAGTCCTCCGGGGAAGCCCTCCTCGCCGTCGGGGGAATAATAGCTTAAAAGAATGCTGTTTTCGGTCGTTTCAACAATATCCCAAATCTTTCTTGAAAAGTTTTCAAATCCACCGTGAAGGCAGTTTCCGGCTTGATTTGCACTAAGCATATGTATGGCACCGTCTATGTTAAGCTCGGCATTCTCTATTCTATTGGCAACTCTTCCCACAACGGCACCGTGGGGAGATCTATCGTCGAAATAATGCTCAAATTTTTCAAATCCCGCAACAATATCGGTTTGAAAGGGCTTGAAGCTGGCGATAGTAGCACCGAAATTCAATATCTTAAGCGAAGCCTTTTCATTTTCAAGGTAATAGGTATATACCTCCTTGCCGGAGGGAAGCTTTCCGAAAAGCTCTTGTTTCATAATAATCTCCATTCCGTCGCCTATCGGGCGACCGCACAAATATTTAACTGATTTTCGGTGCCGACGTTTCGGCGGGATTTAGGAATAAGGCTCGAAAATGCGAAAATTTGAGGCGTGAAACGTACTAAACGACATATTAGATGCTACGAAGCTTTCACGCTAAAACTTCTTTTTTGTTTTTTCATTATACATCATTTCAAAGTAAAAGTAAATAGGAAAAGAGTACATTCCCGCCAAAAACTTTTAAATCTTTTAAATCCACCCTCCGTGTTGACTTTAAGTGCAATATATGTTATTATAATAGTATTATAATAAAAGCAGAGGTTGGACTTAAAATGAAGAAGCTGGTTCTGGTTATCAATGGTCAGGGTGGAGTAGGAAAGGATGCTCTTTGCGAAATTGCCGCCCGCCATTTCAGGGTGAAAAACATTTCCTCAATTACTCCCATAAAGGAGATCGCCGCAATGTGCGGCTGGGGTGGACAGAAGGATGATAAGTCGAGGAAGTTCCTTGCTGACCTAAAGCAGCTTTCGGTAGAATATAACGATTATCCCACCCTTTGGGCACTCGGTGAATACGAGAAGTTCCTTTCGGGTGATGAAGAAATACTCTTTGTTCATATAAGAGAGCCCGAGGAGATCAAAAAGTTCGTGGAGCGTACCGGCGGTGTTGCTAAAACTCTTCTTGTAAGAGCGGGTGACAGACTCAAGAGGGGCGCATACGGTAACGCCGCAGACGATATGGTCGAGAATTACGAGTACGACTGCTATTTTATGAACGATAAGACGCTTAGAGAGGCAGAGGAGGGCTTTACGGCACTTCTTACTTCTATGCTGGAGAAATAATGATGGAAAAAACTGAGTTTTGGAAAAGCGGTACGGTTTATCAGATATATCCACGCTCGTTTTGTGACTCTGACGGAGACGGTGTCGGTGATATCAAAGGTATTATTTCCAAGCTTGATTATTTGCAGAGCCTCGGCATTGATATAATCTGGCTTTCTCCCGTTTATAAAAGTCCTAATGATGATAACGGCTATGATATTTCCGATTATAAGGATATTCAGCCGGAATTCGGAACTATGGCAGACTTTGACCTTCTTCTTTCCGAGGCGAAGGCAAGAGGAATCCGTATAATTATGGATCTCGTCATTAATCATACCTCCGACGAGCACGAGTGGTTCAAGAGAGCCCTTAACGGGGAAGAGCGGTACAGGAATTATTATGTAATAAAGAAGGGGACAGAAAAGGGTGAGCTTCCGAACAATTGGGGCAATTTCTTTGCCGACTGCCCTTGGGAGCCCTTTGGCGATCCGAAAAATAACGAGTATTATCTTCACCTTTTCTCGAAAAAACAGCCCGACCTTAATTGGGATAACCCCGAGGTTTATTCAGAGATCGTGGATATAATGAAATTCTGGCTTGATAAGGGCATTGCGGGCTTCCGCTGCGACGTTATCAACGTAATCTATAAGGAATCCTACGATAACGGAAAGAAGCGTCTTGCCCTTACCGGTAAGGAGCATTATATCTCCAAGGACGGAACTCATAAAATACTTGCCGCACTCCGCCGTGACGTAATGGATAACTATGACGCCTTCACGGTTGGTGAGACGGTTATGGTAAACACTCAAATGGCACGTGAGCTCACTCTCCCCGAGAGAGGAGAGCTTGATATGGTGTTTGCCTTTGAGCATATGGAGTGCGATCAGATAGGTGTGAAGTGGTTCAAAACGCGCTTCAAGCCTAAAAAGCTGATGAACATCCTTACAAAATGGCAGAACGAGCTTCCATGGAACTCTATCTATCTTGAAAATCACGACCAGCCGAGATCGGTCACCCGCTTTACAAGGGGCGGAGAATACCATAAGCTTGGTTCAAAGATGCTTATCGGACTTCAATTCTGCCTCCGTGGTACCCCATATTTTTATGAGGGGCAGGAGATCGGAATGACAAACGGTGCCTTTGACAGCCTTGACGAGATCGTGGATATCGAGAGCCATAACGTTGATAAAATGGCAAAATCTCTCGGAATAATCAACCCCTTCCGCTGGCATCTCATAAAGAAGACCTCCCGTGACAATGCCAGAACTCCAATGCAATGGAGTGATGATGATGGAGCAGGATTTACGAGCGGTACTCCCTGGCTTAAGATAAATCCGAATTATAAGGATATCAACGTTAAGAAGGATCTTTCAGACGAGGACGGAATTATAGCCTTCTTTAGAAAAATGAATAGCCTGCGTAAGTCGAGTGCGGCACTTCTTAAGGGCTCTTTCCGTCAGATTGCCCAAACCTCGTCGGTGTATGTATTTGAGAGGGAATACGAGGGCGAGCTAGTCACCGTATTCTGTAATTTCTCAACAAAGAATAAAAAGCTCCCTGTTAAGCTAATCGGAGAGGTGATTGCATCTAACTACGATTTTGAGGCAGAGCTTCTTCGCCCCTATGAAATACGCCTTGTAAAGAAAGAATGATACCCGAGTAAAACGGTGTTTTCAGACTTGATACAACCAATATCTCCTATATCTTACTCGTAATCGAGGAGGGCCATCCCGAGCACGTTCACTACGGAGAAAAGGTTGATGAAGAGGATATCATGGCATTAAGCTTTAAGAATACATATATTATAGGCTCGAGTGTGGAGTATTCCGAGAGGGAGAATTATTGCCTTGACAATATGCTCTTTGAATATTCGGGTATAGGAAAGGGCGATTACCGTCACAGTCCGATAGAGCTTATAATGCCCGACGGCTCCTTTGTCAACGATTTCGTTTATAAATCACACGAAATAAAGCAGGGTTCTTATACTGCGGATGCGGCACTTCCTCTTGCCTATGGTGATGCGATGACGCATATTCTTACCGTCAACCGCCAATTTTCTTTGGCGGATGGCTTTGAATCCTACGAATGCTAGGGAAGAGTTCTTCGCTTCGGAATAAATCTTGCTATGCGGTATAGGGGGAACGGGATATAACAAAGATCTTAGGATACTCGGTGACTTCGGTTCTAACCTTTATTTTGCCGAGCAGATCAGCGAAACGGATGATTCATTAAACGCTTGACGGTTGCCCGTGTAGCAGAATGGAGAAAATAATGGATAAACAAATGACTCGTAATAAAATATGCTTCGGCCTCGGAACGGTAGGCCGTGATGCACTTTACTCCTTGGTAAGTATGTATCTTCTGGTTCATCTTACCGACGTTGTAAGGTTTTCCGACGGCGGTCTTGCCGTCATCGGTGTAATGCTCACGCTATTCGGCATCTTTGATGCGATAATCGATCCCTTTGTCGGTGCTATCGTTGACAGTACCAAAACAAGGTGGGGAAAATTCAAGCCCTGGATATTTATCGGTATGATCGGCACAGGTGTGCTTACCGTCCTTATGTTTCACAATTTTGAAATGAGCGAGGTTGCACATATAGTACTTCTTGCCGTTACGTATCTTCTGTTCAGCATTTTCTTCTCGCTTAACGATATTGCTTATTGGTCGCTTATGCCCGCTATATCAAAGGATCATAAGGTTCGTGAGGGTGTCGGTGCGTTTGCAAGAATCTGTGCTAACGTAGGTATGTTCTCTATGGTTCTTATATATCTGAACGTACCCGACCTCTTCTCGGGTATTGGTCTTGATGCAAGAGATAGCTATTTCGTTTTCGCAATAATAATTGCACTTATAATGTTCCTATTCCAGAGCGTAACCCTCTTCGGAGTAAAGGAGGATCGCTCAGGGCTTGAAAAGGAAGAGAGAACTACGTTGAAGGATCTTTTCCGTGCCCTCGGCGGTAACGATCAGCTTCTCGTGACCGCGGTTTCAATGGCACTCTTTATGATCGGATATTGCACCACCACGGGCTTCGGTACCTATTACTTCAAGTATGCCTACAAGGACGAGGGAATGTATATGGTATTCGCGGTTGTTCTTGCAGTTGCCCAGCTTACGGCACTTTCTCTGTTCCCTATGTTCAGAAAGAAGTTTACGAGAAAGCAGCTTTATACCGGCTCAATGATAGCAGTCACGGTCTCATACGTAATATTCTTCCTCTCCTTCGAGTGGCTTCCGCTTATCGTCCTTGCAGGTCTTGGACTTTTCTTTGCTCAGGCGTTTATTCAGCTTCTTATGCTCCTGTTCCTTGCCGATGCGGTTGAGTACGGAGAATGGAAGCTCGGTAAGCGTAACGAGGCGGCAAGCTTTGCTGTTCAGCCCTTCATCAACCAGTTCGGCGGTGCGGCAAGTAAGGGAATAATTTCGTTCACGCTGATTGTTTCCGGCATCAACGCAATAGCCAATGCGGCGGGAGCCGAGCCCGCTCGTGCGGAGGAAATAATAAATGCAACCCCCGGCTCTGCTATCTGGATAATGAAAATATCTATGATGATCCTTCCTCTTATTATGATCCTTGTCGGCTTTATCCTATATACAAAGAAGTTTAAGTTAGACGAGCAGATGTACTCTGAAATTCTTTCCGATCTCGAAAAAAGGCATGCGGCAGAAAACGAAAAAGAGGTGAACTCAATTGAAGCTTAAACTTAAGGACGGGCTCTCACTCGGTGCTGCAACCGCCGCAACACAGATTGAAGGCGGCGATGAAAATAACAATTGGGCAAGATTTGCTCAAGAAGGCAAGATCTACGACGAAACGACCCCTACCAACGCCTGCGACCATTATAACAGATGGCGAGAGGATATCGATTTAATGGCAGAGGTTGGGATAAAAGTTTACCGCTTCGGCATTGAATGGTCCAGAATAGAGCCAATCCGAGGAAGCTTTGATAAATCTGCCCTTGACCATTACAGAGAAGAAATAGAATATATGATAGAGAAGGGCATTCGCCCAATGCTCACTCTTCATCACTTTACAAATCCCCTCTGGTTTGAGGACATGGGCGGATTTACCGGCCCTGAGTCGGTGGATATATTCCTTAACTTTGCAGAGCGTGTAATAGATTGTCTCGGTGATATCGTTGACGATTACATAACGCTCAACGAGCCTAACGTCTATGCTACAAACAGTCTTTTTTACGGTACATGGCCGCCTGAGAAAAAATCTCTGTCCGCTCTGATAAAGGCATATTCCAATTTTACCGCCTGCCATATAAGAGCTTATAATATGATACACGAAAAGCGGCAAAAAATGGGTAAATCGAGGGAAGAAACTCTCGTTTCCTTTGCAAACCACCTTCGTGTCTTTGCACCGAAAAATCCTCGCAACCCCTTGCACCGTATCTCGTCACGCCTTACCGAATATCTTTTCCAGGGTGCTCTGACAAAGGCTCTGATGACTGGTAAGTGTTGCTTCCCCGTTTTGAAAAGACGAGGGGTGAAAAAGGGAAAATATTACGATTTTATAGGCATAAATTATTATTCGAGAAGCACCGTGTCGGGTATATCCGACGGCACAAGGGAAAATTGCTTCAAGAATGATCTGGGCTGGGAAATATACCACGAAGGTCTTATCGAAATATCTAATAATCTTTCCGACAAATATAATGCACCCGTATTTGTTACCGAGAACGGAACCTGTGACAATAACGACCGCTTCCGTCCGCTCTTCATCTACGATCAGCTTCGGGCTATCTCCGAGAGCGAGAACAGAATTGAGCGTTATTATCACTGGAGCTTTATGGATAACTTTGAGTGGCGTGAGGGCGAATCTGCCCGCTTCGGACTTGTTCATATAGACTACAAAACCCAGGAGCGTACCGTGAAAAACAGTGGGAAACTCTATAAAAGCATCATAGAGAATAACGGCGTTACCGATGAAGCCTACTCCGAGTATATAGAAAAGCTAAGTTATCATAAATAGAATAGAGGTTGAGCCAATCGCTTAATTAAAAGCTTTTGACTTAGCCTCTTGCTTTTTGCTAAAATGTAAATTAAAGATCACAATTTATCGAATAAATATCAGCGTCCTTCATAATAAACCTTAATTTTACCTCTTTTTTAGCGAGGTCTGAAAGCGGCTTTTCAAAGTCAACGTTTCTGTCTACGCTGTTACCGAAAAGCACTCCCGAATCGTAGCCTTCAATAGGATTGCCGTCAAGGTCACAGATGATGATTCTTACGCCGCCAAGTGCAGAGGTCTTGAAGTTAATAGACATTTTCTTACCAAGCAGCATAGGCTTCGTTGTGAATTCACCGCCGCAGTAATCGGCTTTGTAGGAATAGAAGCCGTCGAGTCTTATGCTAAATCTTACAAACTCAATAGCTCTTTGGCGGTATCCTTGACCGGTAAACATAGATAGCTCGGTGACGTTGGGATTTTCGTCGGATACAGTTTCAATTAGACCGTGGGCAAAATAACAGTCACCGTAGTACCAATTGCGCCCCTCCTCGTATTCGGGTGCAGCAAAAGCATTGCCGTCTCTCTTGAAGCGAAGACCGTCCTTCGAGTACATGATCACGCAGTCTGTCATAGCCGAGCCTATTCGGCTGCCCTTCGCAAGAAGCTCACTTCTCCAGCCTCCATGATCGGAAAGATATTTGAAGCTTGCCTCATCCTCTCGTCTGTCGATATATCTTGTGGGCATACCGAAGTATATGTCAGCTCTCGGATACTTTATGATCTGATTTGTATATAGCTGAATATCCTCGCCGTCCTCGTAGATGAGCCTTTTGGGCTCGGTCCACTCCATCAGATCCTTGGATTTTGTGATTCTCACGTCTCTGATGCAGCAGTTCATAGCATCGGTAGGCTCGTAGGTGCAATCCGATCCGTCCTGATTGTGGAAATCACGCATATAGATGCGGTACATTCCTTCCTTCTCATCCCAGATCAGAACGTTATGAGTATCAAACACTCCTTTAATAGGCAGTATCCTCTCGTATTTAAAGCTGATTCCATCGGGACTTGAATAAAGAGCCAGCTCGGTAGTATAGAAATTGTTTGAGCAAACAAGTGACAGTGCCTTGAACTTCTCATCGGCAGGACAGTCGGGGTTTGTGTCATAATGTACGGTAAAGTTGTCGATAAATCGCTCTTCTCTATGGAAAATGTTGGTTTCCTTCTCATCTCCAAAGCTGTGCTTGCCGAGGTTTACACTTGTGAAAACCTTGCCGTCATCGCTCTCCGCAACGCAGAAGGATTCACCCTTTGCCATCTCGTTCTGCCCGGAGGCTCTGTAATAAAGCCTTATTTTGTTTCCTACCTTAAGTATAGATGGATAACCGCATGTAATTCCTTCCCAGGGCTTATCGCAAGTCAACGCCACGTTTTTTCTTATGGGCGCATGTCTTTCTATTCTGATTCCTTCGCTTTTCTCAATAAGATCAAAATCCCAGAAAAGCTCTCTTCTTGATTTTAAATTTATAGACATATTTCACCTCGATACTTTTAGTGTCATAATTGTAGCATTAAATGTGTTATTTGTAAATAGCCAAAGCGGAATTTATGTTTTTTTTATTCAGAAAAATATATTTACTTTTAATTCTACTCGATGTATAATATAAGCATATCGACATTTTGTTGGAGAATAAATAATGGAACAAAAGATAATTGCAACGCAAATAGACCTTGCAAGACGTAAGGAAAACAAAAAAGAGGTATTTGCCTTCCTTGATCATGTAGCAAAATTCGGTTACAATACCGTTTTCTTCTACCTTGAGGATAGGATAAAGACTAAGAGCTACCCCTATTCCTCCGATGATGAGAGTTATTCTCCCGATGAAATGCGTGAATTGGTTGCTTATGCTGAAAAGAAGGGAATAGAGGTCATTCCCGTAGTTTCAAATCAGTCACACACCGAGCGTTTTCTTCGCCATAAGGAGCTTCTCCCCATGGCAGAGCTTTACGGAAATATCAAAGGACGGTTTAACGAGGCGGGGAGTGCTTATTATCACGCAACCTGCACCGAGAACCCTAAGACCTACGAGTTTTTTGATGAATATTACCGAGAAATATCAGAAATTTTCCCCTCAAAGTATTTTCACGCAGGTCTTGACGAGGGATTCGACATTGCCTCCTGTGACCGATGCCGCAGAAGATTTGAGAAGGATGGGGATTTTGCGGGTATATTTATAGATCATATCAAGCACACAAACCGGATTCTTAGATCTCTCGGTAAAACCATGATGATGTGGGACGATATGTTCCATCTTATGGATGGCGCTCTTGAAAACGTTCCAAAAGATGTTGTAATGGTTTCCTGGAATTATGAGTACATAGACAGAGCCGTTCCCGGGCAGTTCAGAAACAATATAAGAAGAGAGCTTTACCGCGAGTATGACCGGCTCGGAATAAAATATATCCCCGCCTGCTGGTCTAATTTTGATTATAATATCGACACCATCACCGCTCTCGGTGAAAGATTCTGTCCAATGGGCTATCTCGCGACCACCTGGCAAATGGGCCCCGAGCCTCTTCTTTATAACTATATCTCGCTTGCCTATGCAGGACTCCTTTGGAACGGGATCCTCGCAGGCGATCCTGACGCAAGGTTGAAAAAGGCGGTTAGAGATACCGTCGGTGAAGAGCTTTCCGACAGCGAGGCATCAACCCTCGGAATGATCGCAACCAAGGTTTACGCTAACCGTGCACCAAGACACTTCTATATGATGAACGGCTCTTTTGTCAGACGAAACGTGAATTTTGACGAGGAAAACAAGCTTGACCGTATGCTTTATGATTTAATCTCTGACTTCA
Organism: Eubacteriales bacterium; assembly: GCA_045647805.1. Classification (GTDB taxonomy): domain Bacteria; phylum Bacillota; class Clostridia; order Oscillospirales; family CAG-272; genus UBA1740. The sequence goes on from JAZRMT010000145.1 coordinate 9,890, forward strand.
GATTAAAAAATAAGTTCACCGACTTTTATAAAGGCAGAATTAAAAACACTCTTAACTTCTACCGTCAATACACCCTGTGTCAGAAGCTTTACGACTATCTTTCTGCACAGATAGATATTGATAAATCAAAGCTCGTCCTTGACTTCCTAAAGCTGCGCGAGGATTTCGCCGAGGATATCAAGCAGTGGGAGAGGGAATGGCAGATCTACCGCGAGGGAATCCCGAAGGACTTCCTTGATGAGGGGGATGCATTACTTGCCGATATGGATAATCTTATCGAGTGGGCAAGAATGGCGGATAGTGGCACGAAAGGAGCTTTAGATATATTACTTCTTTTACCGGATAAGAGTGTGAGAGCCCTTACCGAGGTCACTGCGGAATATTGTGACGGTGAGACCGAGGTTTTGGGCAAGAGTCTTTACAAGCCCTACGCCACCTCCTGCTATAATATTGCCGAGAAGGGCCCTTACGTATATAACGTAACCTTCCTCACCGCACCGAAGCCGATCAAAAGGGTAACCGTGTCGGTAAATAGTTTCGGCTCGCAATATGTCAATTACGTGGTTCAAAGGCTTGGTAAAGAAACACTCGAGCCTTCGTCGGTTGAGACCTTCGGCAAGGTTCAGAACCCCGACCGCCTTCTCAAACACGATAATCTTCCTTGTGAAATAGGGGAAGGCGATATGATGCTCCCGTTCCAAACTCCGTCACTTTCCGACGTAAAGCATGGGGTAATCATTTCCTTGAAATAATAAAAAAACACCTGCAATCAGCAAGATACTCCGTTAAGAGTAAAAAGCTAATTGCAGATATTTTTTTATACGTCAAGACTTGTAATATCCTCAGGACGTTCTCTTTTTACTGCGATATAATCATCTCCGTCCATAAGCATTACTACGGGCGGACGGGGAATTCTGTTGTAATTCGATGCCATAGAGTAATGGTAGGCACCGGTCGTCAGGCAGGCAAGAAGGTCGCCTCTGGAAATATCACTTCTCATCGGAATGTTTTCTTGAAGAATATCTCCGCTCTCACAGCATCTTCCGACAACCGAAACGGTTTCTGTTTCGTCGCACTCTCCCGAAATAACGGGGAGTATGGTGTACGGTGAGCCGTAAAGAGCAAATCTTGGATTGTCGGTCATACCGCCGTCAACCGAAACGTAGGTCTTGTAGCCGGGAATTCTCTTGACAGTTCCGACGGTGTATACCGTAAGTCCCGCATCAGCAACAATGCTGCGTCCGGGCTCAAAGGCAATGGAGGGAAGGGCAATACCAAGCTCCTCGGAGAAGCTCTTCAAAAACTCGCACACTCCCTTTATCGTAGCCCCGATATCAAGAGTGGGTTGCTCTTCAATGTATCGCACACCAAGACCGCCTCCGATATCAAGCTCTTTGGCGAGAAAACCGAGATTTTTGTAAATATTGTAAACAAATGTTAGCATTACCTTGGATGTAGCAAGGTAAACGTCGGCATCGAATATCTGTGAACCAACGTGACAGTGGAAGCCACGCAGCTCGAGATTTTTAAGCGAAAGAGCAGTTTTGACCATGTCCTCGGCTTGTCCGGTTTCAATGGCAGATCCGAATTTTGAATCCACTTTTCCGGTTGCAACCGCCGCATAGGTATGAGGATCTATACCGGGCGTGATACGAAGAAGTATCTTCTGTGTGACGCTTTTGCCCTTTGCGATTCTGTCGATTGCAAACAGCTCTTCCTTGTTATCAACAACGAAGTATCCGACTCCGTGATCTATGGCATATTCAATATCATAATCGGTTTTGTTGTTTGAATGGAAATATGCTCGTTCAAGAGGGAATGCCGCACGGTGTGCCGTGTAGATCTCACCAATGGAAACAACGTCGATTCCGATGCCCTCCTCGTTTGCGATCTCGTAGAGCCTTTTAAACGAAGCCGCCTTAGAGGCGTACAGGACCTTACATCTTGTGCCAAGAACCGATCTTGCCGCATCGAGGTAGGTCTTCATCCTGTTTCTTATTCTCTTTTCATCGTAAAGATATAGGGGAGTTCCGTATTTTTTTGCAAGATCCGTAAGTCCGGCCCCGGCAAAGCACAGCTCGCCACGGGCGTTTCTCGAAAGATTTTCACATATCATTCCGTTTTCTGTTGAAATCACTTTATGATCCTCTTATAGCATGGATTTTCTAAGTTCCTCAGGGCTCTTCTCGGAAAGGTCTTGGGGACAAACGTCGAACACCGTTTTGCAGCCGTACTGACCTCTTTTTGCCATTTTGTAAACGGCTCTTGCGTATGCAACAAGAACCGAGGAGGTGAACTCGGGATTAGAATCAAGCTTAAGGGAAAATTCCACAGTATGAGTATTTTCACCGTTGAAGCCGGTAATTCCGTTTCTGATTACCGAGCCGCCGTGGGGAAGAGCCGAGTGGTTCTTTTTCAATTCCTCTGCCGTAACAAAATTTACAGTGGTGTCGTATTCGGCAAAGTAGTTGGGCATAGTTTTTATTTTCTCTTCAATTATAGATGCATCCGCACCCTCCTTAAGGGCAACGTAGCATTCACGTTTGTGCTTGTCTCTTGTCGTGAGGCTGGGATTTTCTCCCTTTCTCACCGCATTGAGTGCCTTCTCTACGGGCACGGTGTACTGCCTTGCATCAAGAACACCGTCTATCCTGCGGATAGCATCCGAGTGTCCCTGGCTTACCCCTCTGCCCCAGAAGGTGTAATCGTTACCCTCGGGCAGAACTGCCGAGGCGTAAAGCCTTGCAATAGAGAAGAGTCCGGGATCCCATCCTGCCGATATGAGCGAGGTGTGCGAGCTTTCGCTTGCCGCCCTGTCAACACTTTCAAAATGCTCGGGGATCTTTGCATGGGTATCAAAGCTGTCTACTACGTTGAAATGCTCGGAAAGCTTTGGTGTCATCTCGGGAAGATCGGTTGCACTTCCTCCGCAGAGTATAAGCACGTCGATCTTGTCCTTAAAGTCGAGTATATTATCCGCATGGTAAACTGCTGCACCGCTGGCGGTTTTAACCGTCTCGGGGGGACGTCTTGTGAAAACACCAACCAGCTCTGTGTCCTTATGATATTTTACCGCACATTCAACGCCTCGTCCAAGGTTTCCGTATCCGTAAATTGCAATTTTCATTCTTTTCTCCAATAAATATTAGCCAACTGTACTCAGAGCCTCGTTTTTGTCCGAAACAATGCTCTTCATATCGTATTTTCCGGGAACGCATCCGAGAAGGAATTCGGCAGCCGCCAACGCTCCTTCGGCAAACAAAGCTCTGTCGTGAGCCTCGTGCTTGAGGGTTATGGTCTGATTTGGAGTTCCTATTATTACCTCGTGAACTCCGACGATATTTCCCATTCTCACCGAATGAATACCGATCTCCTCGAAAGCTCTCTTTCCATGACCTGACCTTCCAAGCTTGGAATAGGTTTCGGGGCGAGCCTCCTTGATTGCCTCAGCAAGCATAAGTGCTGTGCCGCTGGGAGCATCAAGCTTTCTGTTGTGATGCCTCTCAATGATCTCTATCTCGGCCTCGGGCATATGCGATGCTACCGTCTTAGCCGTTTCCATAAGCAGAGCTATACCGAGGGACATATTTCCCGAATGGAATATCGGAATTCTCTTAGCGGCTTCTCCGATAAGAGCAAGCTCATCCTCGGTATGGCCGGTGGTGCAGAGCACAACGGGAAGCTTGGTTTTTTCCGCAAATTCAAGAAGACCGGGTGTTGCCGAGTGATGCGAGAAGTCAACGATGATATCCACCCCCTCGGGCATAGCGTCCTCAAAGCTTTTGTATACGACAACGCTTTCCTCGCCCGTAGCGTTTGGATCAACACCGGCAGCCAGCACCGCTCCGCGATAACCGTTGTCACAAAGCTTTACAACCTCTCTGCCCATATATCCGAGAATACCCGATAAAAGTATGTTCATAATAACTCCAAAAATGTAAAATTAGATTATACCTTCTGCCTTCATAAGCGACAGAAGCTTTTTCTCGTGGTCCTTTTCCATAACGGTAAGGGGAAGTCTTACGTAGTTTTCGCAATATCCCATAGCTGCCACAGCCGCCTTGACGGGAATGGGGTTGACCTCACAGAAGAGAGCGTTAACAAGAGGAAGGAGTCTGAGCTGAACGTCAAGAGCCTCCTTTGTATTACCCTCAAGGAAATCAATACACATCTTCTGAGTAGCCTTAGGCATAATGTTGGAAAGAACCGAGATAACACCCTTGCCTCCGAGCGACATAATGGGAATTATCTGATCGTCGTTACCCGAATAAATATCTATCTTGTCACCGACAAGTGCCGCAATTTCGGCTATCTGGGAAATGTTTCCCGAAGCCTCCTTTATAGCAACAATGTTGGGATGATCGGCAAGCTCTGCAACAGAAGCGGGGAGCAGATTGCAGCCGGTTCTGGAGGGAACGTTGTAAAGAATACATGGCTTGGTAGAAATATCCGCGACAGCCTTAAAGGATTCGATAAGACCTCTCTGGGTAGCCTTGTTATAATAAGGCGTAACAAGGAGCATGGCATCAGCCCCGACCTCGCAGGCATATCTGGTAAGCTCGATTGCGTATGCAGTGTCGTTGGAGCCGGTTCCTGCGATAACGGGAACTCTGCCCGCAACCTTTTCAACGCAGAACTTAATAGCCTCCTTATGCTCTCTGTCATCAAGAGTAGAGCCCTCGCCGGTGGTTCCGACTGCTACGATAGCGGCAATTCCCTCGGAGATCTGCCACTCGATAAGGCGTCCGAACTGCTCGTAATCGATCCCGTCCTTGGTAAGAGGGGTTACGATAGCGGTTGCCGCTCCGGTAAATACTGTATTTTTCATTTGAAAGTCCTCCAAAATTTATTCCATAAACAATTAAAAAAGATAGCCGTCACCGACTACCCACAAAATATCATCAAAAAATGCCTGATGCGGATTTTGTGATAGCCCAACGCATAAAAGCGACAGCAGGGCGGATATTCTCCGAACTGCCAGCATAAGATGCACGCCACCGCATCCGCTTCGGCACCCACGCCTTTCTCGCACGACCTTGGCAGTCATTTTCTGTGCGTTACTCTTCGTCAAAGGTGCGCCTCTATCTTTGATAGAAATATTTTACCACACAAGCCCTTGTCTGTCAATAGATTTTAGGAAGTTTTGCGAAGTTTTTTAAATATTTAAGAAGAAGGAGTTATTCCGTGCTCTTGGCCTCATTCACGTGCCCAAGACCTTTGAAGCCGTAGCGGAAAATAGAGATGATGACCGAAACTATCGCAAACACCTCGGTAACGATTCCGCCTATCGTAAAAACGATAATATTGTTTATAAGCCATATCGGAGAGGATACGAAAAGCTGAACGAGCCGTATTTTCAATCCGTCGGCGGTCCACATAGATATAACGCAGGCAAGCTGGGCCATTAGCAGTAGTATTGACAGTATACCGTCGTATGTGAAAAATACCGCTATAATATACATTGCCGATAAGCTAACGGGAATGGCGATATATCTGTGCCGCTCGCCGTAGACCATAAGGACCATACAAACGATATTGATCGCGTTGAGTATTGCCGCGGTAAACGCTTCTATAAGAAAATAATTTACAGCAAAAAGAACACTTGCAATAGCTCTTAAAATGAAGAGCGTTTTATTGTTTTTGAACTGGAAGGAACTGATGCTGATAGCCGCCGCAACGATTCCGATGCCCTGTGAAATGATTTGTATTGACATACTGTAACTCTCCAAATTAAATTCACCACTACATTATAAGCAGATGCCGAGTGTTTGTCAAGGGGTGTTTAAAATTTAAAAATAGTTTATCGATTTTATTTTGAATATCTGTTTTTTAAAAAAGGGAATTCGGTTAAAATTTATTTAAGCTAACTTGACTTTGTAAATGCCGTGTGCTATAATTATTTAACGTAAATAAAATAAAGGAAAACTGTTATGACTAAAATTGATATTTTCTCCGGGTTCCTCGGAGCCGGAAAAACCACTTTGATAAAGAAGCTTCTTAAGGAGGCGTTTGCGGGTGAGAAGGTCGTTCTCATCGAGAACGAGTTTGGTGAGATCGGTATAGACGGCGGCTTCCTTGCCGATGCGGGAATTGAGGTCACCGAAATGAACTCGGGCT
>JAZRMT010000146.1:0-64146 GCA_045647805.1 Eubacteriales bacterium
GGGCAGGTACAGCCCGCGTATTTATCCTCGGTACCCTTCACGTCGGGAGCAGGGATCCAGGGTTCATCCCAGAAGATCTTTTTACCGCCTATTTTTTTGACCTCTTCTATCCAATCCTTACAGAACTGACGGTATGCGGGAGAATTAAGACAAATTTGGAAGGGGTGCATTTGTCCGTCACCGTAGTAGGAATGCGCCTCTGGGTGAGCACCAAGGAAATGGCACTTATCTCCGGGAGATCCACCGATACCCCAGTTGTCTACCCAAACCTCAAGACCTACTGCCTCGGATGCCTTGAAGATGTCTGCCATTACCTGGTCGTGTCTCTCCCAGTCGGTGTGCGAGAGCATGTGAACGACTACGTCCATATCCGCTTTTGCCATTTCTTCCATATCGGCAATAGCGTGAGAGAGCATTCTGTTGCCGTGATAAGCGGCACCTGTTTTAAGCTTTTGCATTGGTTTTTCCTCCGTGATGACTAAGTTTTATACCAATATCACTTTATCAAAAATTCCGCGTGTTGTCAAGCGGATTTTTATAGTTCTGAACGGAATGATAAATTTATTGGATAAAGTGAACAAAGTGAGAATTGCCCGAATCCCCATGTATTTTTTGCCTTTTGATTATAGTTGTGCATTTTGCACACCGATGTATGCAGGGAATTGTGCAGAATGCTTTTTTAATTTTTCTTTTTTTACTTACCGTACTTGAATTATAAAATATTTTGGTGTATGATAAAATTACAATACACAGTAAATCCAAAGAGGAGATTTGTTTATGAAGATGTCAAAATTACTTTTAATGCTTGTGGCTCTCTGCGTTTCGCTGGCAATGCTTTTCTCGTGCCAATTTGTGAATACCGGAACGGGCAACAGCAACGATTCGTCGGACAATGACAAGGACGACGATAAAGATGATGACAAGGACGACGGCAACACCGACGACAAAGACGACGGCAACACCGATGACAAGGACGACGGCAACACCGACGACAAGGACGACGGCAACACCGACGACAAGGACGACGGCAACACCGATGACAAGGACGACGGCAACACCGACGACAAGGACGACGGCAACACCGATGACAAGGACGACGGCAATACCGATGACAAGGACGACGGCAATACTGAGGAGCCGGAAAACCTAATTTTTAATTTCGAATCTACCGCTCAAATTATTGTGGGCTCCGAAGTTGCATATGACGTAGGATTCACTCTGTTCGAGATGATGTATCCCATGATGCTCTATCCTCCTCAAATTAAAGATGACACTGTGGAAAAGATTACCCATGAGATAGTAATTGGCGAGTGTGATAGAGATATTTCCAAGCTTGCGTACAGATATCTTGAAAGACGTCTTGATGATGAGAAAGCAGAGTATGACGGATATCTTATCTATTCAGACGGCTCCTCGGTGGCAATTGCTTTTACCGAGGATAAGTATGGGCTAAGCATGGCTGCATATATGGCGTTTGAGAAGATCGAGTCTTACATTGATGATTACGCCCTCTGCCTTGAGGATGGATTCGTTGATTACTTCTCCTTTAATGCTTATGAATATCAGAAGCAGATCGATCAGCTTACCGTTGACAAGCAGTGGCAGGAGCTTGCAGAGGAACTGGGAGAGCACGGTGAGGCTATCGTCGGAGCCTTCAAGGATATGTACGGTATGTACTCGATAGATATGATCTATTGGTACGCAAACCTTTACGATCCTGCTATCGGAGGATATTACTACTCTAATTCCGGACGCGATACCGAGGGCTATCTTCCCGATATTGAGTCTACTGCTCAGGCGCTCAATGCCATAACCACCTCGGGCATGGTGTCGAGCTTTGCTAAGAATTATGCCGGTGCAATTCCCGAATGGATGAAGGAGCAGATCATATGCTTTACAAAATCTCTCCAGCATCCCGGCGGTTATTTCTATCATCCGCAATGGGGAAAGGAATTCACCGATTCCAAGGTTTCCAGAAGAGCAAGAGATCTTGGTAATGCTACCAGCGTGCTTTACGCTCTAGGCTCTGCTCCTACTTATAACACTCCCAAGGGCGATATAGGTGACGGAATACTTCCCGACGGATCAAAGGTCTCTGCGACGAGCATCTCGCTTACCGAACGATTCGGCTGCTCCGCGGTCACTGCAGTCTCCAAGGTTGTAGCTGTCAGCTCCTCGGCAGAGGTGCCCTACTTCCTGGTTGATGAGGCTGCTTTCCGAGCTTATCTTGATACTCTTGACATTGAAAATAATGCATATTCAATAGGTAACACAATGACTGCCCAGAAGGAACAGATATCAAACCGAGACAGTCAGATAGGAACACCCGACAATCCCACGCCCTTGATGGACATACTTATTAATTGGTTCAACGAGCATCAGAATCCCGAGAGAGGATCCTGGGCTAACGAGGAGCAGCAGGGTACTTATAACGAGATCAACGCTATAATGAAGATCACCGGTGTTTACGGCGGTGCGGGCGTGCTTATGCCCAATTCAGACAAGGCTATCTGGATAGTCCTCGACGCTATCGGTTACCAGGAGACTCCCGGTGCGGTTGTTGACGTTTATAACACATGGTATGCGGCATCAAGACTTCTTCGCCACATGAGAGATTACGGTGACGAGGAGGATAAGGCTCTTGCCGCTGAGGTTCTTGACGAGCTTCGTGCGAAGGCACCCGAGCTTATCAGAGATTCGGCAAAGAAGCTTTCTGTATTCAGAAAGACGGACGGTTCCTTCTCCTACACTCCCAACGCTTCGTCTGCCAATTCTCAGGGGTGTCCCGTAGCTGTGAAAGGAACAAATGAGGGCGACGTTAACGCAACTGTAATATGCTCCTCGGACATTCTCGTTTATATTTACTCGGCTCTTAACGTTTCTGATCACAGTGTTCCGATATACACCTACGCAGATTGGCTCGAGTATAAGTATACTCTTGAAAACCTTAATCCTGTTATCAAGAATCCCGAGGTCACAATGGAAGAGCCCTACACATTTGACGAGGATGATGAGGGTGAATTCGATCACGATAGCATAACCGCATCACTCAAATCCGCAGAGAGCTACCTTGCGGTAGTGAAGGACACCGACCGTTCGGGCGAGGGCAATTATCTTGAGTTCTCTTCCTCGGTGGGAAAGGAATCGCTGCTCATCAGCTCGGGCGGCCTCGCATCCAGCAAGACCTGCTACGTTTTTGAGTCGGATATGTGCATCTACGAGGCAAGTGCAAACTATTCCATACAGATGTATATTACCGAGTGTTATATGATTTCGGTACGTGTGCAGAATGGAAAGCTGTCACTCATTGAGTCCACCTCTTCTTCTGCAAAGAAGTCCAGAGACACCGTTTTGGGACTTAATCCCGAATTCGGTGAGTGGTTCAATCTCAAAATAGAGTATTATGCAGGCTCTCAGGATACGACTCGAATAAAGATTTATTATAATAATGAGCTTGTGGCTGTTACAGACGGCTTCTACGATGAGGAGTGCAATCGCTACACCACGGGTAACGCAACACCCGGAAGAATGTCTAACAGCTTCCAGATATACGTTCTCAACGGTGTCAAGGTTAAGATGGCTGTTGACAACGTAATATTCTATAAGAGCAACGATCCTTACGTTGCCGTGACAGATCCCGAGCTTTCTCCCAAGATCAATGTTGACCTTCCTCTTCCACTTGAAGGAATCGAGCTTTCGGGCGGTGAGTACTACAACAGCGACAAGGAAGGTACAAGATACGACTTTACGGAAAAGCCCGACAAGGATCATCTTTACAACAAGAGCTACGATTCTAAAACCGGTAGCTCTACTGTCTCTGTTCCCATGATGAGCAAGGTGGCAAACGGAATTCTTTCACTGACCAACGCATCCAACTGGCAGGGTATCTGCTTTGGTGCTGATGAGCCGATAAAGGGTGAGCTTGGCGATCGTTACATCTTCGAGACCGACTTCGTATGGCTCGGCGGAATGCAGGATTCTGCAGATATAGGCGGCGGAGCGGCATTTATCGGCTTCCTCGGTGAGAACAGATCTACCGATAACACGCAGATGTATAGCTATGGCAATATGTCCTTCATCAAGAATAACACAGAGCAGATCAAGGTTTGCGGAGCAACTCTTGATAAGGGGGTAAGCTATAACCTTAGATTTGTTTATCAGGTCGGCGGTTCTATAAAGCTTTACGTTAATGGTGAGCCTGCTAAGGTTGGTAAGATCTACGGAAGCAACCTTGTTTCCGGTGATGAGTATCAGGGATTCGGCTTCTATTTCAGAAAGTCCTTTATAGAAGAGATGTCCATTGTAATGGATAACATATACATCGGTTTTGAGAAGGGTGACGGTACGGTTGATCTTCCCGAGCCGGTTATAAAGCTTCCGGAAACTACCGTCAATCCCGACTCTTATTACAACACCGTATCCGATGGAACTAAATATTCCTTCACGGATGGCAAGGATACTTACAGCATTTACGATAAGGATACAAACCCGAACGGATTCCTTTCCGGACCGCTTAACGAGGAGAGCCAGAAGAGCTATGACGAAGGCAAGGTAGTTTTCGATAACAAAGATATTCTTCTTGCTACCGCAGACAGCTGCTATGCGGGCATAAGCTTTGCTAACAAAGGAAATACCGCAGGAACGAATAGCTCGGTTTACGTTTTTGAAACCGATTTCGCCTTTGTCGGCGGAACTCCTGGCTCGGATTGGAACGTAGCCTTTGTAGGCTTCTCAAGCGGCAATGAGACCAACCCCGATATGTTCGCTTACGGATATATGCAGTTTGCTGACGAAGAGGGAAGCGCTATCTACTTCTGGGGCAGCAGATTCGATAGGGGCGTCTGGTATAACCTCCGCTTCGAGTACGAGGTGTCCAGCGGTAAAGTTACACTTTTCGTTAACGGAGTAAATTCCGGTAATATGACCACGAAGAGAGATTCGAACGGCAACTCCGATCCGCTTGTTTTTAACGGATTCGGCGTATATATCAGAAACAAGATGGCAGAGCCTCTTCAGCTGGCATTCGACAATGTTTATATAGGTGTTAAATAATTTCGAAAATGAACGAACTGAACACATTAAGAGAAGAAAGATATAAGGCTATCGCCGACCGAGTCGGCGGTAGCACGGGTGAGAAAATAGTAGAGGCGTTAAGAGACCTTTATGAAATGTTTGACGAATCAATGATCGATTGGTTCGCAGGTCTTTACGATCCGAAGGTTGGCGGCTGGTATTATTCAAACGGAGCGAAGGATCTTGAGACGGTGACCTATCAAGGGGTGACCTATCCTCTTTTGCCGGATATTGAATCGACCGAGCAGTCACTTCGCTTTATCAACAGCTCAGGTCTTACTTGCGGCAAGGGATATCAGGATGTTCTTCCCGATAGGATGAAGGCGGATATTGCAAGATATCTTAAGGGGCTTCAGGACGAGGGCGGCTTCTTCTATAATCCGCAGTGGGGGAAGGAATACACCGATAAAAAGCTCTCAAGAAGAGCGAGGGACCTCGGTGCATCGGTAAGTGTGCTTTGCGCACTCGGTTATGCTCCCACGTATGACACTCCCACGGGTGAGAAGGGCGATTATAAGCTCTTCGACGGTACTCCCGTGGAAAAAAGGGGCACAAAGATATCCGAGGGAGACAATGCTGACGTATCCTCCGCCGGAATAGAGATTCCGGAGAATATGCGTGATAAGCAGGCGTTCCTCGATTATCTCGACACGCTTAATATCAAAACGGGTGCCTACTCGGTGGGAAATACCCTCACGGCACAGAAGCGGCAGATAATCTTTCGTGACGAGCAGCTGAAGGCCGAGGGGGCCGATTACTCGCTCATGGAAATACTTATCAATTGGCTTAACGAGAATCAGAATCCCGAGAACGGACTCTGGAATCCCGAGGCGAATTATTACGGAATAAACGGACTGATGAAGGTGTCCGGCGTATACGGTGCGGCAGGCGTTCTTCTTCCTAATGCACAGAAGGCTGCTTTGGCGGCAATTGATGCCATGAACACCGATCAGGAGGCGGGAGCGGTCACCGACGTGTATAACACCTGGTTTGCCGCTGAGAGAGTTCTTCGCCATATCAGAACCTTTGGCGGTGAGGACGGAACCGTGCTTTCCGCAAAGCTTCTTGAGGGACTGCGTGAGAAGGCACCGGAGGGACTCAGAGCTACCAAGAAAAAGCTACTCGATTTTAAAAAGGAGTCCGGCTCCTTCTCCTATTGCCGTAACACCAGCTCGGCACGTTCTCAGGGCTGTCCTGTAACCCACGAGGGTATGGCAGAGGGGGATGTAAACGCCACTATCATCTGTTCTTCGGATATTCTTAATTACGTTTATGCATCTCTCGGCTTATCGGACATTAAGGTTCCGATATTCGGTGAGAGGGAAATGAAACGGTATATTGAGATAGTTGAGGATAATTACTCTAAGATGAAATAAAAAAGCCGGGGCAGTCTCAAATTTTGCATTTGAGACTGCCCCGCTTCTTTTTTTATTAAAGAAATTCTCGCATGCTTGCTTCCATATATTCCTCGGAGGCAATAAGCCGTTTTGCGATATCCTTCGCTTCTTTGTCGGCGTTTTTGTACTGATTGAGGTAACGGTTAAGCGATTTTATGCCCATATCACAGCCGTCGGTCATTACGTCTGCGATCTTGTCATCGCCACCCTCCATCAGCTTCATCCGTATTTTCATATCGCTCATAAATCTGGCAACGGGATGAGGAGGCTTGGTATCCGCCTTCAGGGAAAGAAGAATCCCGTGTGTTTTGTCGCCAAGCTCTGCGTGTGTGTTTTTGCATACCTCAAGGGTGCGTTTAAGCGTGTCGGATTCGGTACGTGGAAGAACCTTTTTTATAGCGTTCTCGCCCATCTTTATTCCGGCGTTGCACTCCCTGAGCAGCTTTACGGTATCGTTATTCAAATCTAAAGCTTCCTTTTTGTATTAAGCCCCAATAGGGCTTTTTATTAGTATGGAGCCTTGAGTTGCCGTTTATACAGTCAATCTGAACTCGAAATTCTCGTATTCAAGATCGTCGCCAACGTCTGCTCCCATCGGAAGAAGCATCATTGCGATGAAAAGCTCTTCGCCGCTCGATTTGTCTTTCAGCGTGGCGTATTCGCCCTCGATTTTCTTGATAATGTAAAATTTTGTTTCCATTTTAGTGCAAAACCGTCCTTTTTTGATGTATACAGTATACTACGTTCGAAGGAAAAATGCAAGAGCTTTTTTGATTGACTCTCTGTAAATGTTACATTTTTTTGGTAGGTATTGACTTTTTATTTAAAAAAATGTATTATATATAGGTAAATATTTTGTTTTCAAATATGGGAGAATTTTAGGTGAATTTATTGCACGCTCATACAGAGGGAGGCAGCCTTTTTGAGAATATTCTTACAGAGATATTCTGGCATGGGCTTCTCGATACCTTGAAAATAATACCGTTCTTGTTTTTGACCTATCTGCTTATGGAGTTTATTGAGCATAAGGCCGAGGACAAGGCAGAACGCTTTATGAAGAAGGCGGGGCCGCTTGCTCCTGCTGTTGGCGGTATCCTCGGTGCGGTGCCTCAGTGCGGATTTTCGGCTGCGGCGTCGGGGCTTTATGCCGGAAGGGTAATTTCCTTCGGTACGCTTCTTGCCGTTTTCCTTTCTACCTCGGATGAGATGCTTCCCGTGCTTCTCGGCGGTGACATTCCTCCACTTACGGTTGCTCTTATAATGCTTTATAAGGCGGGCGTCGGTATTTGCATCGGTCTTTTGGCAGATCTCTTTATCCGAATTTTCAGAAGGAAAGAGGAAAATATCAATATTGACGAGATATGCGACAAGGATAACTGCCACTGTGAAAAGGGAATTTTTTATTCGGCATTTCATCATACCATTACAATTACACTCTTTATTCTTGCAGTGACATTGGCTATCAACGCTCTCGTTTTCTTTATCGGAGAGGAAAATCTCGGGGCTGTGATGTACGATAAGCCCTTTGTCGGTCATCTTATTGCGGCGGTCTTTGGTCTTATTCCGAACTGTGCCGCCTCGGTAGCTCTTGCAACCCTATGTGCGGAGGGGCTTATAACCGTCGGAACTATGATGGCAGGACTTTTCTCGGGTGCGGGCGTGGGACTTCTCGTTTTGTTCCGTGTAAACAGACATATTGGAGAAAATCTTGCTTTTGTGGCAGTGCTTGTGACCGTGGGAGTGGGCTTCGGTATGCTTGGAGACCTTATTTTCCCTGTATCGATGATGTGCTGAGCAAAAGTCAATTTTATACAAGTATTAAACAAATTTAGTCTAGAAAAACATCTGCCTTTGATGTTAAAATAAAAGAAGAAACAGATAAAGCAGACCAAGGAGCTTTCGGTTATGAAGAAAAAGGTTGCAGTTGTAGGCTATGGCGGTCAGGGTGCCTGGCATGCCGGTCACATAATAAAGAGTGACGTAGTTTCTCTCTCAGGAATATACGATATTGCCGAAAAAAGAGTCAATGCCGCACGTGAGAACGGCATTTATACCTATTCCTCCCTTGAGGATATACTTTCGGACAAGGAGGTAGATATCGTCGTTTGTGCTACGCCCAATGACGTACATAAGGACATTGTGGTAAGGTCGCTTCTTGCGGGCAAGAACGTTATATGCGAGAAGCCTGTGGCTCTTTGCGTTTCTGATTTTGACGAAATGGTTTCGGCGGCGAAGGCCTCGGGCAAAGTGCTTTCGGTTCATCAGAACAGAAGGTGGGACGTTGACTATCTCGCCATTAAAAGCATTGTAGAGTCCGGAGAGATCGGCGAGACGATCAATATCGAGTCAAGGATTCACGGCTCCAGAGGAATTCCCTCCGACTGGAGGTGTCATAAGCCTCAGGGCGGCGGAATGATACTCGACTGGGGCGTTCATCTTATCGACCAGATGCTTAAGCTTGTTCCCGAGAAGGTTAAGGGCGTATATTGCGAGATTGCCAATATTACCACCGACGAGGTTGACGACGGCTTTAATCTTCACCTGCTTTTCGAGGGCGGAAAGAGAGCTACGGTAGAGGTAGGAACCTATAACTTTATCGCTATGCCCAGGTTTTATATGCAGTGCAAGGGCGGCTCGGCACTTATTGAGGATTGGCAGAAGAAGTGCCGAATAAATAAGCTTCTTGCCTGGTGCGAGAAGGATGTACTGCCCGTGCAGACTGCTGCGGGAATTACAAAGACCATGGCACCGAGAGACGAGCTGACTATCAAGTCCTACGAAATAGAAAGACCTACGTCAGACGTTCATGATTTTTACCGTAATTACGTTCAGGCTGTGGACGGAGTATCCGAGCAGCTTATAAAGAACGAGGAGGTCAGAAGGGTGCTTCTCGTTATGGAGGCGGCGTTCAGATCCGGCGAGAGCGGTGAAGCTGTTAAGGTTGATATTTGATAAATGAACCGAAGGAACGATGCGCGAGGCTGCATCCATTAGGATTTGTCCGTCATACAGAGTAATTTCGGTTAAGCCGTGATCCCGTATCATATTAATTCTTTTGAGGGGAGCTCAAGCGTTAAAGACTTGAGCTTCCCTCTTTTTTCCCATAAATTACAGATGTAAAGATGAATTTTTCTCTTTCTGCGGGGTTGCAATTATTTTGGCTTTATGGTATACTGAATAGGAAGATTTTTGGGCGACGAAATGGAGATTGATATGGAAAAATGGAAAAAACGCTCGATAGACCTGTTGACGTCGTTGGCGTTCGGAAGTAAGGGGGATCCCTCGGTCGTGCCCTATTACCCTCAGAAGACCGAGATATCTTCGATTGAGACAAAGTATTTTAAGCGTGCGGTTCCCGAGAAGCACGGCATTTCATCTAAACGTATATATAATATGCTTGCAGAGCTTGAGGCGGAGCAGAGGGCTAATATACATAGCATTCTGATACTCAAGGACGGCGAGGTAATTGCAGAATCTGCAAGAGACGGATACGGTATTAACACCTGGCATCTGTCTCATTCTATGTCGAAGAGTATAACCGGAATAGCTATGGGATTTCTTTTCGATGACGGTGTTCTTAACCTTGGCAGTAAGGTTGCGGAGCTTTTCCCCGACGTGAAATATAAGGATAAGCGTTTTGCGGATATTACCGTGGAGATGCTTCTCTCTATGACCGCGGGAGTTTCCTTTAACGAGGCGGGAGCGGTTACCGAGACCGATTGGCTGGCTACTTTCTTTGAATCCTCGCTTAAGTTCGCTCCTGGAACCAAGTTTTTATACAACAGCATGAATTCCTACGTTCTTGCCAGGATAGTTGAAAAGCTTTCGGGTATGCGTTTTATTGATTATCTGGATAAGCGTTTGTTTTCTCCCCTTGCGATACGCAATTATTTCTGGGAAAGAGGACCTGAGGGGGTAGAGAAGGGCGGCTGGGGCCTTTATATGTCTCCCGAGAGCTGGGCAAAGGTAGGTCTTATGATGCTTTCCGGTGGACTTTATCAAGGTCAGAGAGTGCTTTCCTCCGCGTGGGTGAAGCTTTCGACGGCGTTTCACGCCGAATCTCCTATGTCAACGGGAGATTTCAATTACGGATACCAGCTTTGGGTTGGAAGAGAGACAAACGAGATACTGTTTAACGGAATGCTCGGACAGAACGTCTGGATATGTCCTAAGAACAAGATCGTAGCAGTGGTATTTTCGGGTAATAACGAGCTGTTCCAGGATAGCCCGACGGTTGATATAATACGCAGGCATCTCGGATGCCGTATAGACGACGTTACCGAAAAGGAAGACGTCAAGATGCTTACGGAGAAGGAAAGCACCTTCTTTAACAGCCGAAGATGGGTTGTTCCTCTTGAAAAGAAGAGGGGCCTTCTTCATTGGCTCGGAATAAAGCCTAAGGCTCCCTTTGACGAGCGATTCACCTCTTTGCTCGGTAGATACGTGTTTGGTGTTAATAATGTGGGAATACTTCCTCTTTTCGTCGGTGCGATGCAGAATAATCTCGATCAGAGAATCGAGGAGCTGATTTTCGAGCGTGATGCAGAGGAGCTTGTAATGAGAGTTCGGGAGAGCGGAAAGGAGTATGCTCTTCAGTGTGGATTCTACGAATACAAGGAGAACGTTATTGACGTAAGGGGCGAGAAATATATAGTTAAGATCATGGCATCGGCGCTCCTTAATACGAATAACGTTGGAGAATACAGAATAGAGTTTCTTCTGCCCGAGATGCCCAATACGAGATATCTTTGTATAACAAGGGCGTCGGAGGGGACGATAAGGCTCGATTTTTCCGAGATGCCCAACAACAGAATAGTGGACAGCCTGCTTGCTAAGGCTATTGACGGTAACGGGGCGTTAGGGTTTGCTATCGACCTTGTGGAGCGTAAGTTTGGCGAGGGCGTTATCGAAAAGAAGCTTGAGAGAACCTTCTCCCCCTCACTCCTCGGAGCAAACGTTGACTACGAGGGATATGAGTCGATAATAGAGCAGGAGAACAGCAAGGCGGCTTATGAGTCCTTTGGCGTAAGGCTTTTACGCTCTATTGTGGATAAGTTCTTCAAGGAAGATAAGAGCGATTCCGAACAGACTGCGGCGGACGCGGATGGTACAAATGTGGCAGAAGCTGCTGCAAAAACCTTGGAGGAAACCGAAACAGCGGTCGAAACAGAATAATAGATTTAGCCACAATATGCAAACTACTATTTGCATATTGTGGCTTTTATCTCTGAAAATATAAAAAACAATAAAGAAAAAGTGCTTATGATGCTTGCTGCATCATAAGCACTTTTTGCACCGATGTTTGCCAAACTCAATTAGTCGAGGTTGAGCTTGTTAAGCATATCGCGAAGAACCTTTGCCTCTTCGGCAGAGATGGTGATACCCTTACCCATCTTCTCATGATCAGGAGACCATGTGCGGATGTCATAAACGGGCTCTCTCTCGTTCCAGCTGATAAGGTTAAGCTCCTTGTTCCAGCCGTTGTTGCCTTCGCTTACGATGCCGATCTTGTCTACTACTTCATACTTGATCTCAGGCATTTCTCTTCTCCTTATTATATTTAAAAATAGTATTTTAGTTTATTTTACCATATATTATTTTAAATGTCAAGGAATATGTAGAAATAAGCCGAAAAAAATGTGAATAAATTGTAAATTTAATCATAATTTGGATTATTTTTTTCGTAGAGAGTTAAAGCTTCACTTTTGCATAGCAATCGTTGCCGTATTCGATTCTTTTTCGCTGCATTTGAATTGCTCAAGGAATTTGAAGTATTCCTTGCGGCTACCGAAGGTAGGAGAATAGCTCTCGATTATCTTTTTTTATTATAGTTTAGCATACGTTGATAAAAAAACAAGAGGGCGGTTTGAAAAAGCGATATGCTGTTTCAATTGTTGAGCAATCGGTGTCAGAATTTGTGTTTTTGAGCAATTCGGTATTTACAAAATCTTTTATTTGTGTTAAAATTAAAAAAACAGACCGAAAGGAATTTATAGATATGAAAATCGGAGTTTCTTCTTATAGCTTTTCAAAGTACCTGACCGAAACAGGATGCGGTTATCTCAAAATATGTGACATTGCCAAGGAAATCGGCTTCGACGGAATTGAATTCGTTGGGCTGAACAACAAGAGCTGGGGCATAGAGGGCGACGAGATAGAGATAGCTCGTGAGATACGCACCCATTGTGAGAAGATCGGGCTTGAAATTGCAGCGTATACGGTTGGTGCGAATCTTTTGGCTGATGATATTGACGCTGAGGTTGCAAGGCTCAAAGGCTGCGTTGACGTTTGCGAGGCACTTGGTGCAACCGTTATGAGACACGACATTGCGTTTAAGCTTCGTGATATTCCGCTTTACTCCTACGAGGATGCTATTGAGGAAATGGCACCCCGCATCAGAGAGATAGCCGACTACGCTGCATTTAAGGGAATTCGTACATGCTCGGAGAACCACGGCTTTGTTTTTCAGGCTCCAGAGAGGGTTGAGGAGCTTATTCTGACGGTAAATCATAAGAATTACGGCTGGCTTTGCGATATGGGCAATTTCCTCTGTGCTGATTGCGATCCTGCCGAGTCGGTTTATATTGCCGCTCCCTATACTGTTCATGCTCACGCAAAGGACTTTTTGTTCAAGCCTGCCGATATTGAGAAGCCCGAGGGGTATCAGATAACTACCGTTATGGGAAATCACATCAGAGGCACCGTAGTCGGTCACGGAGTAGTTCCGGTCAGGCAGTGCATTAATATACTGAAGAGAGCGGGATATGACGGATATCTCTCTCTTGAATTTGAGGGCCTTGAGGACAATATTGCTGCCATAAAAGCGGGATACTGTAACCTTAAGAAATATGTTAGCTGCTGA
Organism: Eubacteriales bacterium; assembly: GCA_045647805.1. Classification (GTDB taxonomy): domain Bacteria; phylum Bacillota; class Clostridia; order Oscillospirales; family CAG-272; genus UBA1740. Next base: position 13,333 of record JAZRMT010000146.1, read on the forward strand.
TCTGCCGCCTATATTAGAGTAAAAATAGAAAAGAGCGATTGATTTAAAATGCGTGCCAAAGCCGTCTTGCTTTGGTGGGTTTCATATCAATCGCTCTTTTTATTAATGAATTATTTCTTTTTCCAAGCGGAAAGCTCACCCTGATACTCTGCAAGGAAGTCTTCACCGATCTTTTCGAACTGACCGCAGGCGTAATCGCCGTTAAAGCCGAATACCGCACTCATAAGTCCAAAGTAACGGTCGATGATCTGTACGGTAACGATGATCTTCTTTTCCTCGAGCCAGGTCGCGGAGACTGCATCCTTATACATAAATCCGTCCTCGGTTCGAATACCTCCGAAGTCGTTGGAATAACCGAGCTGGGGGAACCTGCCGAATACGTTGTGATTGATGCCGAAGGGGATCTCCTTGTTGCCCTGGGCGTTGGTGTAGCAGAATACGCCATCCTTGCCGTCCTCGGAGAATTTGAAGTAGAATTCGGTGATGCCCATACGGTTTTGCGCACACTCGTATTTAACACCGTCAAGCTCCTTTCTGAAGGGGCTGTCCTCGGCTCCGGTTTCGGAGTAGAGAGTAAGGTTGGAGGTTCTGTCTAGGAGAAGCTTCTCTGCCGCCTTGTTCTCGGGGAGGGGATCGGCACTGATGTTATCTACGATGATGTCGAAGAATGCGTTTACAAGCCCGGTTCTGATCCTGTTATCGGTACCCTGGTGGTCTGCGGTGCAGACAAACACGAGGTCGTGATCGGGAAGGCAGATGGTTATCTCATCGCCCATACCGAGGAATCCGAAGCCGTTCTGCTCGGTTCTCCATATCTGATAGCCGTAGCCGTGAGAATAGGGACCTTTTTTCCAGGAAGAGCGGTTATCAACCTGCTTGGAGGTTGCCTCCTTGATAAACTCCTCGTTCATAAGGCGTTTTCCTTCCCATACTCCGCCGTTCATAAGCAGCTGACCGAAGGATGCCATATCTCTGGTTGTGCAGAGAAGCGCAGAGTCGCCCCAGGACGCACCGTCTCTGGTCTTGAGAATCTCGGCGGTCTTGAAGGTACCCATGTGATTGAAGAGCTTCTTTCTGAGATACTCGAGCAAGGGCATTCCCGAGAGCTTTTCAACTATCTCGCAAAGAACCTGCGAGCCTGCGCTGTCGTATTCCCATACCGTGCCTGCGGGGTGGCATCTGGTACGCTCCTTAAAGTAAATATCAATTCTGGAGGGGTTCTTGGTTTCAAGAAACCAGTTGACGGGGTTGCCGACGGTATTCATGGTAAGAAGATTTTTAATAGTTTGAAGATCGAGATACTCGTGCGTACCCTTGTATTCGGGGAAGACGTCTATCAGCCTGTCGTCAAGTTTAAGCTTGCCTTCCTCAATGAGAAGTCCGATGGCGATTGCCGTATAGCTCTTGGTCTGAGAATACATTCTGTGGCAGAAATCCTTGTCGAATGGTGCCCAATAATTCTCGGTGACGATCTTGCCATGTCTCATAATGAGAAGGCTGTGCATTATTGCGTCACGCTTTTCGATTCTGTCGATAAACTTCGCTATTTTTGCAGAGGATATGCCTGCTTCTTCGGGAGTAATCTTTTCAAACATGGTTCCGTTCCTTTCAGGTAAATATGCCTATTTTTCTATAATATGCAAAGTTGGGTTTACAATTTGGTCGCAAGCGGCGACGCTGGTCTGCCTTACCGCCATAAGACGCATTCCGATGTTCTCGATGATGTTTCTGGCAGGGAGGGGAAGCTCACGCATCTCCTTGGAGTTGATCTGCTTAGACTTCGACACGATGGATATGTATCTGTCGTAGATGGTTGAATTGAGAAGGGCAAACAGACCAAAGGCAAGCCTCGGGCAGATCTCACAGTTCTTATCCTTGGTGTCTATAAAGTTGATTTTGTTATGGGTGCTGATGTACTTATATGCGGGGAGCTGAGCCGCCATATATATGGAGGCGTTTACAAATCTGTCGTCGCTTTTTGCCGGAACTCTCTTGATTATAACCATATTTTTGTTCTTCTGAACTAGGCTGGGGTTTACGGGGGCGACGTACTGACGTTTTATCGGCTGGGGGAACTGTATCTGTCCCGACTTCATATGTGAGGGGCGGATTACGGGAACCGAGGTCTTTATCGGCTCGGTAAAGAGAAGTCCCTCGCACTTGGAGTCGATTATCAGTCCGGTAGACATTTTAAGTCCGAGGCCCGACAGCGTTTCGGGGAAGCTCGAAATATACTTGACGATTTTGGTATCCTCGGCGTTCTTCGGGAGGGTGAGAACACCGTCCTCCTTATCAACGACGAAATCGTAAGGAAGAGGGGGAAGCTCTGTGACGTCCTTTCCGGAGTCGGAGGAGGTGGAAATGGTCACCGTCTCGGGCTTTTCGCATTTACCGTATGCGAGTATAACGGTTTTTTTAAGCGGAATGGCACGGCGTGCATTTTTCTGCTTGCCGATAAAGAGGTGTATTCTCTCAAGAGAGAGCTCTGCCGCCATTTCCTTACGGAAGGATGTAAGGGCGGATGCGCTTGCGACAAGTGTGGGAAGCATAATAACCAGCTGTCCCTTGTCCTCCAGATGTCTCTTTGCAAGCTTTGCGAAAAGGAAGGCGGTGCTGATTTTAAGCTGGGTTACTCCACCGACAGTTTCACACTCGGGAGTGCTCTTGCCGATAAGATCCATAGGGGGATTGCATATAATTATATCGAACTTATCCTCCACCACGTCGTCAAAGAAGCTGACGGTGTAGTGGTTCTTGGAGTCGGTGAGATAGTTCTCCTCGTATACGGTGATATAAAGCTTTACGTTATAGTCGTGACGGCATTTTTTTCGTATTCTCTCCAGGTTGTCCTTAAGCATAGGTATGAACACCGGATCGTTTTCATAGCAGGTCACAAATATCTGCTTGCAAGAGGAATACTTCTTGCATATTTCCTCGATAGCTGCCGCAGTAAGAATACCGGTTCCCGCTCCGGGATCGAGCACTGTGTATACCGTTTTGCCCTCGTCCAGACGTAGCATTCCCGCCATAAGGCGTGCCGTATCCTTTTTTGTGAAAAGTCTGCCGAGACGGATGTTCTCGCTTTTTGATTTTTCTCTTATTAGCTTTCCTGTGTTTCTTACTGCAAGGGCAAGCATGGGTACCTCCAAAATAGTATAAAAAAATTCCCTTCCGGGGGGAGACATTTCTGCCTTAAAATATTTGATATTATTTTATCATATATTTTTAAATTTGGCAAGACATTTTTAAAGTTTTTTTAATAAAAATATTGCAAAAAAAGAGAAAAGATGTTATACTAAAATAAATAAGTATATTTTTGCGGCGAAAGCCGATGAGATCTTCAAGAAAAGGCAGGTCAGGTTTATGAGTGATACGAAGCAGTCCTCGGGACTTAAATTTCTTCATTGCGCGGATATCCATCTGGATACCCCCTTTACGGGACTTTCTCCCGAGAAGAGTGATGAGCGCAGAAGAGGGCTTCGCGCTACCTTCATGAGAATGATGGAATACGTACGTAACGGCGGTATAGATTACGTATTTATAAGCGGAGACCTTTTTGATACAGATTATGCCACCAACGGCACGGCGGAGCTTCTGATAAGGGAATTCCGTAACTGCCCCGAAACAATATTTATTATTGCTCCCGGTAAGCACGATGCGTACGAGAACAACCCCATATATTCCACCGAAAGACTGCCCGATAACTGCTTTGTTTTTGATTCCGACAGGCTTTCACGCTTTGATTTCGGTGAGGATAAGCTCACTGTTTACGGCTGGGGCTTTGTTGGCGAAAGAATAACCGAAAATCCGCTTTACGATAAGCAGGTTGACGATATTTCCAAGATCAACATCGTTTGCGGATATGCGGACCTTGATGCGGATCTCGAGTCTTCACTTTGCCCGATATCCACCGAGGATCTTAAGCGTTTTGGTGCCGATTACTATGCTCTCGGCTCAAGGCACGAGGGCGGCGAGTTTGTAAATCTCGATGATTCGCTGTACGGCTATCCCGGAGCTCTCGAGTCTACCGGCTTTGACGAGCCTGGTATGGGAGGCGCAAAGCTTATTGCGGTAAGGTATAACAATGGCGAGCTTTCTATTGATGCTAAAAACATGAGCTTCGGTCAGATCGCCTTCAGAAAGGATTCCATTGATATTACCGGTGTGGATGCCAACAACGAGATCATCAACCGTGTCAGCCGTCTTGTAAGCGAAAAGAAATACGGTGCGGAGACGGCGCTTAAGCTGGAGCTTGTCGGATACATAGAACCCAGATTCATAGTACCGAGAAATCTCGGAAGCGATGCATTCGGGCTTTATTCGCTTGAAATAATCGATAAGACGATGCCGCTTTACGGTACCGAGAAGCTCGGACGAGATATGACTGTTAAGGGCGAGGTTTACAGAAGGCTTCTTCCTCTTCTCGAAAGTGAGGATGAGGAGGAAAGACTTGTTGCAGCGAGGGCATTCAGAGAAGCACTTGCGGCTCTTGAGAACAGAGAAATAGATACTTAAAGAAAGAAACCGGCTTCGGAGTAGAAATCCGAAGCCGGTTTTGCATAAAAAAAAGGAGCTGTAAAGCCCCGACCACTTATTATTTTATCATAAAAGTCTGCCTCTTGTCAATATACTTGTAGCAAGATTTAGAAAATATTAACGTTTGGATAAAATATTCAAAAAAATCAAAGAAATTTTGTAAAAACTGTTTATTTTTCACAAAAAGTATGTTATAATAAAGATGCGAAGGAAACTTCGCAACATTAGGAAAGGATGCCCTCGGGTGAGGGTGCTCCCTATGGGGAGTGGATTATGGAATGAAGATCACGATTTACGGAAAGCAGATGACGGTACGCGAGAGCCTTAAGGCGGCGGTTGAAAAGAAGCTTGCAAAATTCAACAAGTTCTTCGGTGAGGATACGGAGGCCTTCGTAACCTGCAAGGTTCGCAAGGAGGTAAAGATCATCGAAATTACCGTGAATTATCTTGGCACTACGTTCAGGAGTGAGGATGAGAGCGAGACCTTCATTACTGCACTGGACAGAGCGATCGAGGGGCTCGAAAGGCAAATAAGGAAGAACAAGACACGTGTTGAAAAGATGATGAAGAAGGGTGCCTTTGTTATCGAGGAGGATGATGACGACGAATACGTCGAGGAGGACGAATTCGAGATCAGAGTCAAGACCTTCCCCTTTAAGCCGATGACGCCTGAGGAGGCTATACTTCAGATGAATCTTATCGGTCATGAGTTCTTTGCTTTTACCGATTCGGAAAGCGGAGACGTTTGTGTTGTATATAAGCGTAAGGCAGGAAGCTACGGTCTTATCGTGCCTGAAAAATAGTATGAATTATGAGGAGTAATAATGGGATGGATTTTCAAGAAAAATACAATAAAATCTATGCAAATTTAATAATCGATCTTTGAATTTTACTATTTTTGCCTCGGCTCTGAGAAATCTTGCCGAGGCTTTTTTATTGTATAACGAAAACCATACGAAAGTTGCGTGGTTCGGTAGAGGTTGACCGATGATAAAAAACCAAACAAGGGATAGAGACAGTATGTATTATGTGAAAGGCTCCCTTCGGGATGGAGCTGGATTTTGCAAAGCAAAAGACTGAGGGAGAGTGCGGATGAGCAATCGAGGCTTAATTTGTGGGAACATACGTAGACTCCTTCCGTCTTGCTCCGCAAGCCACCTTCTCGCTGTGGCTCGGTCACTTCTCGGGGCAACCTCATCCACCACTTCGTGGTCCCCCTTCCCCAACAGGGAAGGCTAACGAAGCCGCAATGCTAGCTCTCTGAGGGAGGCTTATGGGAAATCCGTTTGCAGGTAGCAAGTATCAATTGCATGGCCGGCAGGCAAATCTAAAACGCACTTGTGCGTTTCTTTTTGACTTTTTGTTTTGAAAGGTTCATGCACTTCTTTTGAAGGGCGTTTTGCAGCTTCGAAAGGATGAGAGACGAATAAGGTATGGTAGTGTGACGGACAGAAAACTATTGACAAATACCCCTATGGGGTATATAATTAGGTAGTGAATAGTGAATAGTGAATAGTGAATAGTGAATAGTGAATGAAGATTTATTGGGGCTTTGGGCGAATTGTCGGTGGTTGGGAATTGATTTGACATAAAACTCGAATAATTATAACGAGTAATTAGAAATAGAAAGAAAACAGTGGAAGACAATCCACTTGCGGAGGAATGTAAATGGCGGAGTGTTGTAGGAGAACGAAAAAAAGAGGCGCGGAAGAATACAAGAAGCTTGTAAATCGCTTAAGTAGGATCGAGGGGCAGATCAGAGGGATCACACGAATGGTCGAAACGGATACTTATTGCAATGATATTCTCATTCAGGTGTCGGCTGTGCAGTCGGCTTTGTCTGCGTTTGCACGGGAGCTGCTTGAATCGCACGTGAGGACCTGCGTGGTAAACGATATTAAGGAAGGAAAGAGGGAGACGGTCGATGAGCTTATCGCAACTGTTTCCAAGCTTATCAAGTGACATGAAGCATTTCAAGGTAACAGGAATGAGCTGTGCTGCTTGCAGCTCGAGAGTGGAAAAGGCTGTTAGTAAATTGAATGGCGTTCGATTTTGCTCGGTTAATTTATTATCGGGGAGTATGAGCGTTGATACCGATCTTTCGAATTCGGTTATCATAGATGCCGTAAAACGTGCAGGGTACGGTGCGTCCTCTAAGAATGATGAGGACGAGGTGAAAGAAGGTTCGGGACAGTTTGAAAAGCCGCAAAGAGGTGGAATTCTTCCAAGACTTATCGCTTCTTTGGTTCTTCTTATTCCGCTTATGTATATTTCTATGGGATACGTTATGTTTTCGGCACCCGTTCCGCGAATTTTGGCAGAATATCCGATTGCGACCGCTCTTATTGAAATGATACTCTCCGCAGGCGTTCTGGTGATTAATCAGAGCTTCTTTATTAACGGTTTTAAGGGGGTAATTTCTCGAGCTCCGAATATGGATACACTTGTCTCAATGGGCGCGGGAGTGTCATTTTTGTATAGTATGGTTGTCATATTCGGCATGATTTGCACTTCTGAGGGGCGAGATGTATCTCATGGATTGCATGAACTTTACTTCGAATCTGCGGCTATGATACTTACTCTGATAACCGTCGGAAAGATGCTCGAGGCACGTGCTAAGGGGAAAACCACCGATGCTGTAAAGGCACTTATGGATCTGTCACCAAAAACCGCGAGAATTGAGCGAGACGGTGTGGAGGAAACTGTGCCGACCTCAGAGGTCAAGGTAGGGAACATATTTATACTAAAGGCAGGTGACTGTGTTCCTGTTGACGGAGTTGTTATTGACGGCGAATGCAGTGTTATGGAGGCGGCCCTTACCGGTGAATCGGTGCCTCTTGATAAGACTGTCGGTGATTCTATTTTTGCCGCTACTTTTAATTCTTCGGGTTACGTTAAGTGCAGGGCAACGTCGGTTGGGGAGAATACGAAAATCTCGGGTGTCGTGAGGCTTGTTGAGGAAGCATCGGCAACCAAGGCGCCTATTGCTAAGATCGCTGATAAGGTTTCGGGAATTTTTGTTCCTGCAATATTGCTCATATCTCTCCTTACCTTTGGTATATGGTGGCTCGCTTTCGGCAGTGTGAGCGATGCGGTGGTGCATAGTATTGCAGTTCTTGTTATTTCCTGCCCCTGCGCTCTGGGACTTGCTACACCGGTTGCGATAATGGTAGGAAGCGGAGTTGGCGCAAGGCTCGGAATTCTCTACAAAACGGCAGAGGCGATAGAGCTTACCGGAAGGGCTGATACAGTTGTGCTTGACAAGACCGGGACCGTCACCGAGGGAATGCCGGAGGTCGCAGAGGTCATAACCGCAGAGGGGATAAGCGATGAAAAACTACTCTCCGTTGCCTATTCGCTTGAAGATAAGAGCGAGCATCCGCAAGGAAGGGCGATAGTCAGATTTTGTGAGGGGCGTATTCCGAAAAACGAGGTTGAGAATTTTGAAAACTTGTCCGGAAACGGCGTAAAAGGTAGTATAATGCAAACAATTGTTTACGGAGGTAGTCAACGGTTTATTAATCGGGTAGCCAACGTGGACGAGCAGCTTGAGAAGACGGCTGCCAGGCTGTCCTGTGAGGGAAAGACTCCGCTCTTATTTGCCGAGGGTGGGGTGGCGATAGGTATAATCGCTACCGCTGATAAGGTTAGAGAGGATAGTGCGGCGGCTGTTGCCGAAATGAAAAAAATGGGACTTTCGGTGGTGATGCTCACGGGCGATAATAGCCGCGTTGCGGAAACGGTGGGCGGATCTCTTGGCTTTGATGAAATTATTTCCGACGTTCTGCCCGAGGGAAAGGCAGATGCAATAGAGCGGCTTAAGCAGAACGGAAGGGTAATCATGATCGGTGACGGAATCAACGATGCACCCGCTCTCGCCCTTGCCGACGTAGGTATGGCAATCGGCGGCGGAACGGATATAGCAATCGAATCGGCGGACGTGGTTCTGGTCAAAAATTCACTTTCGGATGCCGTGAAGGCAATTAAGCTCGGTAGAAGAGTGCTGAATAATATTCATCAGAATTTGTTCTTTGCGTTTCTTTACAACTGCATTGGAATTCCTATGGCAGCGGGATTATTCGGATTCATTTTACCTCCTATGTTCGGAGCTTTGGCAATGAGCCTTTCCAGCTTTTCTGTTGTTTCCAATGCTCTCAGAATCAACGGATTCTCGGGAAAAAACGCATTACGTACCCATAAAAACGACAAAATCCGCGATCTTTCACAAACGGATGATCGCAGTGTGGCTGAGTTGGGAGGCGAGGACGGTGAGCTCCTGCTCCTTGTGGACGGGATGATGTGTCCTCATTGCGAAGCACGTGTGAGCGATGCATTGCGTGGAGTTCCCGGCATCGTAAGTGTTACCGCAGACCATAAGAACGGTACTGCCGTTGTTCAGGGTAATATCAAGGACGAATCGGCGCTTGTTTCTGCCGTCGAAAATGCGGGATATAAGGCAGCCGTCAAGAAATGAAAGGCGTATAAATGTCCCCATGAAATGCTTGCGACAGCCATTGCAATTGTAAATTTCGTTTTTTGTTAATTTTTGTATTGACTTTTTTTGTGGTTTGATATAAAATAATATAGTAATTTATTACAAAAATTTCTTTTTTTTGGAAGGAAGGCTACACATGGTTACGCAAAAAATCAAAACCGGCCTCATTGGACGTGCGAAGATCATAACGGCATCAATTGCGCTTATAGCGACGGTTATGCTGGTCTTTTCCATGTTCCTTTGGAGCGACACGCAAGCAGAGAACGGCTCGGACGTTCCCGTTACTTCTGCCGATCTTAATGCAGACGGGGTTCCGTACCTGCAGGTCATTGCTTGCAACCTTAACTACAAGGATTATCTTCACGTTGCTTACGGCGTGGACACTAACCTTGTCGGCGGTATGGACTTCGCTGAGATCAAAATGCTCTTCTGGAGCGAGCCTCAGAGCGAATATCTTCTCGGTACGCAGAAGTACGTTGGGGAGGTCAATGATCCCGAAGGAACTGCCATTATGGTTGGTGACGTTACATATGATGATTGCGCAGTATTCTTCTCGAGAGGAATTGCGGCAAAGGAGATAGGCGATACGCTCTATGCCAGAGCCTACGTTACAGACTCCGACGGTAATATCTATTATAGTAACGTGGTTAAGCACGGTGTTCTTGATTACGTTTATTCGAGATACCGTGATGCGGAGCTCGGTGGCAAAGTAACCGACGATCAGCTTTATCTCTATGATAATATACTTAGATACGGTGCGAGCGCACAGATCATGTTCGATTATAAGACCGATAGGCTTGTAACCTCTCACGGCGTCAGAATCGACGTTGTTGACGGTTATATGACCGACGGCTTTAACAGCGGAGCATACATTGTCGGTGACACTGTTACCTTCGTCGCCAATATGGAGAACGAGTACGGTCCGTTCCTCTATTGGAAGGATTCAAAGGGTAATACTGTATCTCTGAATCAGTCATTCTCCGTTACGATTGATCAGAATTCTACTTCCGAGATCTACACTGCGGTTTATACCGGTGTTACCAAGGTTACGGTTGTTGGCGGAACTCTTGAGGGCGGTGAGACTTTCGGCTCCTTCCTTGTTGGCGATAACTTTACTCTTGTCGCAGAGGACAGAAGCAGTGAAAAGTTCGTGTTCAGCCATTGGGAGGACGAAAAGGGTAATAACGTCGGCTCTTCCATGACGCTTACTCTTTCTGCAACCGAGAGTGATTCTAAGGTTTATACTTCGGTTTATTACGCTCCTTCTACCGTTACCGTTTCCGGCGGTACTCTTGATAACGGAAAGATCAGCTCTTCCTATGCATACGGTTCGGACTTCACTGTTACCGCTTCTGATAAGAGTGCGGAGCAGCTTGTATTCAAGCATTGGAGAGACGAGGCGGGCAACGTTCTCGGCACGGGTAATACCTATACCGCTACCGTTACCGAGTCGGGTGCGGATATAACTGTGATCGCGGTTTACTACGCTCCCACTACCGTTAGTGTTACGGACGGTACCGTCAACGGCTCTGCATCTGTCAGCGTAGCATACGGCGATAGCTATACCCTTACCGCTAATGACAGAAGCGGCGAGAAGTACGTATTCAGCCATTGGGAGAACGGAAACGGCGACGTCGTTTCCTATGACGAGAGCCTTACTCTGACAAATGATAACGACGGTGCAAGCCTTTCTTATACTGCAGTTTATCACGCTCCCGCTACCGTCAGTGTTACGGGCGGTACCGTTAACGGCTCTGCATCCTGTATCGTAGCATACGGTGAGAGCTACACGGTTGTTGCAGACGTTCCCGGCGGATATCTCTTCGACTATTGGACCAAGAACGGCGAGAAGGTTGATAATGAAGAAACCTTTACTGCTGTCGCACAAGCCGGTGAGACGGTTTCCTACGTTGCTGTATTCAGAAACAACAGCGGAGCAGGCTTCGATTCTCTTTCCGGCGGAGCACTTACTGCGGGTACTCCCGTTGTATCCGACGGATATAACGTTACTCTTAGCGGCTCCTCGGATAACTTCGGTGCAGAGATAACTGCTAACCCCTCTGATTCTACCGACAACGTTTTAAGACTGAATGATGCTGATACCGCATTGGGAGGCGGCATAGCTGTTAACGTCCTTGGAGACGGTTCATTCTTAGTCTTCAAGACCGATATTTACTTCGATAGCTTCAGCACCAATACTGTGCTTCAGTTCCTCTTGGGAAGTGAGTATAAGATAAACTTTACTGCAGCTGAGTCTGCGGCTCTTAAGCTATACGACGAAAGCAAACAATCCGGATATCTCGACGTTTACTTACGTCCTGATACATGGTATGAAATAAAGATTGTTATTACCACCGAGAACGGTGTTAACGGCAAGGCTCCCAGAGCGTTCGTTTACATTGATGACGTATGCGTTGCCGAGTCTTACAACGTAACCGAGACCGCTCTTTACGACTCGGTGACTATCTATGTGCTTGAGGGAACCACTGTTGATGTATATCTTGATGATATTGCGGCTTACAGAATGGATATGAGCGAAGAAGACGAGGACCAGATCATCGTTTCCAAGGTTATAGAGACTCCTAGCAGCTCGTCCTCCGACCGCTTCCAGAATGCGGAGATCCTTCTTGACGCAGAGGCTGTTGCGGCTCTCAAGGAAATGGATGAGGCACTCTTCTCCGACAACGTTTATATGTGGGTTGCCAGACTTTACGATCCCGATTCCGGTGCCTTCTACTTCTCTGTCAGCGGTAGTGAGAATTACGGCTACCTCGCTGATATTGAGACGACCTCTCAAGCATCCGGTGTTCTCAACAGCCTTGGTATAGGAACCCTTACCTCTCTTCTCAATGCAGAGCAGAAGGCTAAGCTTCTCTCCTGGGTACAGACTCTCCAGTCCAACCGTGACGGATATTACTATCATCCTCAGTGGGGAATTTCGATAGGCGACGCAAGACGTTCCAGAGACTATTCCTATTCAAGCGCTTCCTTCTCTGCCTCCGAATCTCTTGCTTTCAGACTATACAATGAGGCTAACTACCGACTTTCCGGCGGTTCCTCGGGAACCAAGGGCGTAACGATTTCTACCGCTTACGATAATTCCAAGACGGTAACTCTTACGGCTGCGGATTATAGACTTACCTCTCCTCTCGGTATTTCTGCTGCAGGTGCGGTGTCCAAGGTAATTCTTGCTTCCTCTACCTCCGGTGACTCTAACGTTCCCGTACATATGACAAGCGAGGAGGCATTCGTTGGATACATAAACGGCAAGTGGAATTCCGGCTGTAAGGTTGCGGGTGTTCACGAAAGACACCTTTGCGACAACGAATGTATTCACGTTGCAGACGAAAACGATTCTTACATGAAACTCGAAAACGGAAAGGTTAAGTTCATAAGAGGCCAGAGATGTACCTCCTGCCACGTTTGTAAGCATTCTCTCGGTCACTCCTACGGATTTGCTTCTGTCATCGGAACTCAGAACTCTCAGATCAAATCCCTCGGACTTGGCGACCTTCTCGTAATGTATTACTATGACGTTCAGGAGAACGTTCAGGCAAGTCTTCGCCATAAGGTTGAGCTTGCTTATACCGGTAACGACGGTGAGTACGCTTGGGGTGCTCTTTCCAACGTATCTCAGAAGGCAAAGGCTGATGCGGTTACTACTATCACCGAAGAAGCTAAGGCTCTTGCAAAGTCGGATTACAATGCTGACAACTGTGCAGCGGGTTCGGACGTATTCTCCGATCTTGACGATGCAAAGAAGAACGAGCTTTACAGGATGGCACAGGCAAAGCTTACCTTTGTTGCGGATATAAATGCTAACGGAAGCACTATCTGGGCCGCTCTTTCTTCAGAGGAGAGGGCTGACCTCAAGAAGCAGAACCAGAACGGTATCTGGGAGGAAGAGGTAACCTACGGTACTATCTCCGGTCTTCTTAAGGCTTGCGGAACTCCCGGTGCTCACGGCTACGAATTCCTTTACGCCGAGGATGCTATTCAGTCTGCTATCGACTGTGCTTTGTTCTCGGTATATGACTTCACCGTTAAGAATGCTCAGGCGGTCGTATCTATCTACAACCCCTTCAACGCTATCAACGGTGTTATGGGTAATATCAGAAATTACGGCTCGGATAAGACTCTTGTAGACAAGTGCATGGTTCTTATCAGATCTCAGGCGGCAGAGCTTATCGAGAACACTACCGGTAAGCTTCGTGGTTACCTTCAGCCCGACGGCGGATTTTCTTACAACTACAACGGCTATTGCGTGACCTCTCAGGGCCAGCCCGTTGCGATTTCCGGTTGGAACAACGGTATCGGTGAGGGTGACGTTAACGGTACTGCTCTTGCATTCGGTACAAGATCCGCACTCCTTTCGGTAATGGGTGTTTCGGTTTCGGCTCCCTTCTCCGGCAATAACAATTATATTGTAGGCGGCTTCGACCTTAACGATGACGGCGACAAGACCGATGAGTACGACCTTGACGGTGACGGCATCTCCGAGACCTTCGAGGCAACCTGTACTCACAGCCAGCGCTTCCAGTACACGATCACTACCAAGGCCGAGATCGAGAAGGTTGACATTTTCGATTCCGCTTCAGCAGACGGAACTATCACCTTCGATAACGTGGATAGCTTCACCGGCGGCACGGTAGTTACCGAGACCGGCTCTACCAACAAGGTCCTTGAGGTGGTTGACTCCTCCTCTTCGAGCGGTAAGAGCGTATACATAGACAGCTCTGCTGCAGAATCCAGTGATAAAAACACATGCGAAGTATCCTTCAGAATGAAGGTGATTGCGTCCAATGCTACGACCAGCCATCAGATATTCCTTGACGGTTCCTCATCCACCACCCTCAGGATAGATTTGATATACAGCAACAGTGGCAAGTTTACCTTCAAAAACGTTGCAGCTTCCGGTTCGGCTATGCTCATGGATAAGGACTCCACGAGTACCGAGCTCAGCGTTAATGCTACCGAGTGGTTCGAGGTTGATATAGTTGTTGACTACGCGGGATTTGACGTAGGCGGTACTACCTACTACGGAACCTTCGAGGTTACTCAGGGCGGCGTTACCAAGACTGCTTATCTCCACGACCTCTCCTCTACGAGCACTGTTACCGAAATGCGTCTTTACTCCTTGAACGGCGCTGTTAACACGGTATGGTACGATGATATCAAGGTAGTAAGCAACGTCATGGCGAATGTTTCCGACGGTGAATATCACTTTGATACCACATCTCAGCAGATGGCAGGCGATGATGTTCTCATACAGAACCCCACGACCGGCTCTTATGACAAGGTTTACCTGCTTAACGGAGGTAATACCGCCTTTGCGGCATATAACTATTCGGTTGACGATTACGCAACGAACAACGTAAGATACAACTTCAACTCCGTTCAGCTTGGTCTCCTTCTCAAGGATGCCAAGGCGGGCGATAGGATCGACCTTGCAATGCTTGATGCAAGTGGCAAGAAGATCACCGGAATTTATCTCGTTGTAAGTGAGTACAATGGCAACAAGCTCGTTACCTTCCACGCTCCCAACGGTGAGATTCTTGAGGAGTCTATCCCGAGAACGATTACCGCCGCTGACGGTACTGTATCTACTACGGCTCAGCTTCGTGAGATGATCCTCGATGTAAACATGGCTAAGTGGATGACTATCAAGCTTGAGTATCACTACGATATGGCTGATCCTCAGTTCGATATTGTTGTAAGATACGGCGATGATACGAAGGACGGCTACTATACCGCTACCGCTGCCTGCCTTACCGGTGTTGACATTTGCGATACCGGTGCAGATGCCTTCAACTTTGCTAACCTTTCCATAAAGGCATCCGGAAAGATCTATATTGACGATCTTTACATCAGAAACGTATACGATGCCTGCGACGGTGAGCACGTATACATCAAGAAGGCAACTAAGGCATTCCTTACCGGTGATACCGAGAACGGTCACGACGTATACTACTACTCCTGCCAGAAGTGCGGAGCAAAGAGCGAACAGACCTTCGTTGTTCACCAATTCGAAAGAGTTGTTGCGGATGAATACAAGGTATCCGACGCATCCATTTACAGTGCGGCTATTTATAAGGAGTCATGCTCTGTATGTAAAGCAATTTCCGAATCTACCTTCACATACGGTTATCCTCTCGACGATCCCTCGAAGCATAACTTCAGCAATAAGGACGAAGAGGGTAACATAACCAAGGACGAGATTATCCCGGACTATCTCACCTATAGCACAGGCGCAGGCAAATGGGCTACGGTTCTTGAGGAGAAAGTAGGCGATGTTGTTAACTACTACCTGAATGTTGGTAAGGAAAACGCATCCGGAACCAACGCACTTACCTTCGGATACGTTCCCGAAAGCGGCGAGGAGATCGCGGATAAGTACATCTACGAGTTTGACTTCAGATGGCAGAGCGCTGATCATCACGTTAGCGAAATACTCTACGTCAAGGCGGGTGTATATAACCCCAAGAAGACTGAAAAATCCACTTCCGGTACCTTCACCGCAAGCAAGGCGGGCGATTACGTATCCTATAACGGAGTTATTTTCTACACCGACGAATGGCACGCGATGAAGTATCTCTATTCGAGAAATTCCACCGATGACGGTTGGAATGCTACCGTATTTATCGACGGCAGACAGGTTCAGACATTCTCGATTATTGGCGATGGAATACCTTACGTTGACTACGAGACCAGATGGCCGAGAACGCAAAATAATACTTCTTATCCCAATAACGTTAACTTCGACATTGACAGACTTAAGGCTACCGCGGTTGCCACCAAGGGACACGAGCTTATCGAGCTTGTTGATTCGAGGTATCTTGCCTCCGGTGCGACCTGCGAAAAACCCACTACCTACTACAAGTCGTGTAAGTGGTGCGGTGAGGCTTCCGAAGAGACCTTCACAAGGGGAAACGTTTCCGGTCACAGCTTTGCAAACGTGCTTGAAGATAAGTATCTTGAGAGTGTAGCCGACTGTACAAATGCTGCGGTTTATTACAAGTCCTGTCAGATCTGCGGTGAAGCCTCCGATGAGACCTTTGTATTCGGTGAAGCGCTCGGACATTCCGACGTAAAGACCGTTGTGACTGCGGCAACCAAGGAAACGGCAGAGGTATGCTACTTCACCTGTACCGTGTGCGGACGTAAGACCGATAATCAGATCAACGGTGATCCTCTTTCCTGGACCTTTGATACCGATGCTATGCCTAGTGAGGGTATTTCCATCGGAGGATTTAAGGCGGGTGAGGATGTTCCGGAGACCGGTCTTTGGGCAAGAGTTCTCGAGGAAGAGGTTAGTGGCGTGACTAACTATTACCTTAACATCGGTAAGAAGGACAGCGGAGGTACTCACAACTTAACCTTCACTCCGGAGCTTGCTGATGGAGTAACGAAGGTTACGTATGAGATGAAGGTAAGATGGAACAGTGCAGATACGAAAAACGACTCCGCAGTGCTCATCAAATTCATAAATCCCGATTATAATGGTTCCGAGGGATATATGCGCTGTGATATGATGAAAACCGGTTCGTCAAATACGAATAGGGCAACGCTCTATGGTGATACTTATTCTGCCGGTGTATGGAATACGCTCAGATATGAATTTACCATTAACGCTGACGGTTCGGTAACCTGCAATGCGTATTTCAATGATAAAACAACCGAAACGTTTACGCTCACTCATATGTTCACAAAGCTTGTATTTGAGACCAGATATACCTTCAAGCAGCTAAATCTTGACGTAGATAATATTTATATCGCTTACGAATAAGAATTTGGCTGATAAGAATTTTGCAAAATATCTTTTTCACGGCTCGGGCGAGAAATCGCCCGAGCTTTTTGTATATTTTTTATAAAAATTAACTTTTTCTATTGCAAAATAATGGTATATATATTAAAATAAAGATACTAAACAGTAAAAAGGGGCAAATACCTATGGTTATATCGACTTTGAATTGGAAAGGGCGATGCCGAACGCTGATTACTGCTATTACAGTACTTATGTTGGCGGTAATTATGGTGTTTATGCTTTCGGTGAACGCTAAGGCGGAGTCTTCCGAGGATTTGGACGGTTCGAAGTCTGAATCGACATCCTTGGAGGAGGCAGTTCTTGATATTTTCGCCTCTAATTTAAGCTACGACGCATCGGTTCATATTATTTTTGCGGTCGATGCACAGCTTCCCGAGGGAGTGGCTCTTTCTGATGTAAAAATGCTCTTTTCTGCAACCGAGGGGGCAGATCTTAACGTAGACAATGCCGATTATTCGGTAGGAGTCTGTTCTGCCTTTGGCTCGTCCTTGACGGTGGGCGGAGTTCTTTACGATAATGCGGTGATTTTCAGAAGCAATGGGATTTCTCCCGAAAAATACGGTGACACCGTTTTTTCCAGAGCGGCTGTCAGTGATGCCGAGGGGAACGTTTTTTACAGTGAGACCGTAAAATTCGGCGTTCTTGATTACGTTTATTCGAGATACCGTGATAAGGATATCGGTACGGGAGTTACCGACGAGCAGATGGAGCTTTACAAGGCTCTTCTTGAATACGGTGCAGATGCTCAGCTTGCCAATGAGTACAGAGAGGACAGACTTGTGACCTCTCACGGAATAAGGGTAGAGACCGAGAACGGAATTCTTGAGGACGGATTCAGCTACGGTACCTTCCTTCTCGGAGACACCGTCGCCCTAACTCCCCACCTTTCGTCTTATAAGGCGGGATTTGGTTCCTGGAATAATTCTTCGGGCGTTGCTTCTACCGAGCGTAATTTCAGCTTTACCGTCACGGAGAGCAGCGTGAGCGATACCTATTATGCTTCTTATCTTAAGGCAAGTTTTGACGGACTTAGTGTCGGGGCGGTACCCGTAGGCTCGGAAAATCCCTTATCCGACGGTGGTTTTTCGATGTCCGTGGACGGTGTGACCGAGCTGTTCGGCGCAGAGATAGTAGAATATACTGACGGAAACAAGGTTCTTAAGCTTTGCGATAACGATTCGAATTACGGAGATGGCGTAAGGATCGAGGTTCAGGGAAGCGGTGATTATCTTGTTCTCGGTCTTGACGTTTACCTTGAGGAGTTTTCGACCGGAACGCCACTTCAGCTAAAGCTCGGCGGATATATGCTTCAATTTGGTGCTATTGAGGATGAGGCACTCAAAATATATGACGTTGGCTCGGCTACGGGATATCTTGATAAATATCTAAGAGCCGGAAAATGGTATAATCTCAGGCTCGTTATTGCGGATGTCTCCTCCGAGGAAGGAAGGAGAGCATATCTCTTCATTGACGGAGAGTGCGTGGCTAAGAGCTTGAATATTTCCGAATCGGAGATATCTGACAGCCTTCTTATATACGGACTTAAATCCTCTACGGTTAATGCTTACTTTGATAATATTGAGCTTTACAGAACCGGTATTCCTGAGGAGATAGAGACCGCCTTCGCTCCCGAAAGGGTGTTCGAGGTAACTCAATCTGCTTCAAACGACCGTTTCCAGAATGCCGAGATACTTCTTGATGAAGACGCACTGCTGGCACTTAAGGAAATGGATGCTCAGCTCTTCTCAGAGGATATTTATCTCTGGATAGCCAATCTGTACGATCCCGAGACCTCGGCACTCTACTTCTCAATAAGCGGAAGGGATGCCTACGGATATTTACCCGATATTGAGACGGTTTCACAGGGCTACGGAATTCTTTCCACCCTCGGACTAGGAGGTAATACCGCGGTTCTTAATGATGAGCAGAAGGCAAATCTGACTGCATGGATACAAACTCTTCAGTCTAACCGTGACGGCTACTATTATCATCCACATTGGGGCGTTTCTATCGGTAATTCCAGACTTTCGAGAGACCTTGGCAACTCCTCCAGCTCATATTCGGCATCGGGAAGCCTTGCATACCGACTTTTTGACGATGCTAACTACCGACTTTCGGGTGGAAGCTCGGGATACAAGGGTACAACCACCCCTTCTACTTATGACAACAGTCTGACAAGTAGGCTGAGAAGGTCGGCTGTCGTTGCGGTTTCCAAGGTGCTTCTCACCTCGGAAAATAATAATTCCTCAATGCCCGTTCATCTTCGCAGTGAGGAAAACCTTATCAGGTACCTTAACGAATATTGGAACAGTACTTGTGCGGTTGAGGGTACTCACGAAAGACACTTTTGCACGGACGACTGCGTTATTTTTGAGGATCCCTCGGATTCATATATGAAGATAGAGGATGGCGAGCTTGTGATATTCCGCGGTTATCGCTGTACCTCCTGCCACGTTTGCAGTCATACCTTGGGACACTCCTACTCCTTTGGACATCACTTTACCAGTATGGGCGCTCAGGTAAGATCGGCAGGGCTCGGTACACCTCTTGTTATGTACTTCCGTGATATTCAGGAGAACGTTCAGGCATCGCTTAGAGATAAGGCACAGGCGGCTTATATAGAAGAATACGGCAAGGATGCGTGGGATGCGCTTTGCACAGAGGAGCAGACGGCGATCCGCAAGGCTGCGGAGAACGGCATCTGGGAGGAAGAGGTCACATATGGCACTATCTCGGGACTTCTTAAGATCTCGGGAATTCCCGGTGCTCACGGCTATGAGTTCCTTTATGCTGAGGCGGCAATAGGCAGTGCTCTCAAGTGTGCTCTTTTCACCGTTGAAAACTTTGTAAGCACCGGTCAGGCAATCGTTTCAATTTATAATCCATTCAATGCCATGAACGGTATTATGAATAACGTAAATAATTACGGCACCGATAAGGAAGTGCAAACCAGAGCGAGAGCTCTTATCCGCAGTCATGCAGAGGAGCTTATCGTAAATACTATGGGTAAGCTTGAGGGATATCTTATGCCCGACGGAGGGTATTCCTACAATTACTCGGGTTACTGTGCTAATTCTCAGGGACAGCCTGTTGCTATTGAAGGCTCGAGGGAGGGCGACGTTAACGGAACTGCTCTTGCGCTGGGAACGAGAAGCGCGCTTCTGTCCTGTCTCGGCGTATCGGTATCTGCACCCTTCGGAAGTGTTGATGCTGAGATCGAGGGTGGCTTCGACCTTAACGGTGACGGAGATACAGAGGATGAATTTGACCTTAACGGTGACGGTGTTGCAGATGCTTTTGAGACAGGCTGTACTCATAATATGCGTTTTCGCTACATCATTACTAATAAGGGCGAGATAGAGAAGCTCGACCACACTGCGCAAAAATACGTTTACTCATTCGATGAGGGAACGCTTATTCCTAATGGCGGTGAGGTGATCGAAGAGGACGGCAACAAGGTATTCAAGGTGGTTGACAACTCGGGAGACGGTGGACATTCTGTTACCTTCAACTCGAACAGTATTATTGACGAGGACAGAAATATCAGAATGACACTTGATATGAAGGTCATCTCCAGTAACAATACTATCTCTCATCAGATATTCGTTGATTCCGGCGTGCTCAGGATAGATATGAATTATAAAAACGGCAAGTTTACATTTAAAAATGTAACTCAAACCTATAACGATCTTGTTGATGAGTCGGGAGCTGCATTGTCGATAAATGCAAACCAGTGGTTTACAATTGATGTAGATGTTCGTCCTGAAGGAATAGAAGTCAATGGGGAAACCGTGTACGGATATTTTACGGTGAAGCAGGGGGATGCAGCTCAGACGGCAATTCTTACCGAGCTTGCGGGTTACAACAAGAATGCGATGGCTTTCCGTATGTATTCGCTTATAAGTGCGAAGAACGTGGTCTACTACGATAACGTTTCGATATCTAACGGGGTTAAGCCCGGTGTGCATGACGGCGAATATCATTTCGATACGGTTGAACAGAAGATAGCCGACGAAAACACTCTTGTTAAGTCTCCTACCTTTGATCACGATACCGTATATCTTCTCAACTCGGGCAGTGTCGATTTTGCCGCCTACGATTACAATACGTCTGCGGTAATTTACAACTTTGACAGTGTTCAGGCAAATCTTTTGCTTTCGGATGCCAACATGGGAGATAGAGTTGATCTCATTCTCCTTGACGGAGAGGGAAGAGCGATCACGGGTGCTTATCTTATCGTGACGGATGAAGGCGAGCTCAGCTTCTTTGCACCTAACGGTCAGCTGCTTACAGAGCGTATTCCGAGAGAAGAGATCTACGCGGGCGGTAGCTCTGCAAGGGTGACGAAAGAACGAGATATGGTTCTTTCTGTCGATCTTTCTGATTGGATACTTGTCAAGCTTGAGTATCATCACGATATGGAATCTCCCCAGCTTGATATAGTTATTAAATATGCCGATAATCTTAAGAAAGGCTACAAGACGACTACTGCGGCGACACTTACCGGTGTTGACGTGTTGGATATAGGAGCGGATCCTTACGATTTCTCGACGCTTAATGTGAATTCTGTCGGAAGGATTTATCTTGACGACCTATATATAAGAAACGTGTTCGACGGTTGCAGCGGAGAGCATGAATTTATAGAGAAGATCGCCTCAAGCAATCTTAAGGGGATTGATTCCTTCGGACACAAGGAGTATTACCTTTCCTGCCGTAATTGCGGTCACAAGAGTACGGAGATCTTTGTCATTCACTCTTACGAGAGAATTGTTAAGGATAGCTTCAAGCTTTCCGATGCAAGTATCAGCAGTGCGGCTGTTTACGGTGAATCCTGCAGTATGTGCGGTGAGTTCTCAGGTAAGACCTTCCTTTACGGTCTGCCTCTTGAGGATCCCACCAAATACAACTTTACCGATGCCGACGGAGCAGAGTCGGAAATACCCAATTATCTCAGCATCGTTACCGGTAAGGGAAAGACTGCAACGGTGATGAGCGAGACGATTGATGGCGTTGTAAATTACTACTTAAGATTGGCAAAGAAAAAAGGCGAGTCATCCCATTCTGCGACCTTCCGTTATCAGCGAGAATCCGGGGAAGCTCTTGCGGATAAGTATGTTTACGAATTCGATTTCAGATGGATCGGTGCATCCGATATGATGAATAACCGTCAGGTAATTCTCGTTAAGATGGCCGCGGGCGGAAGTTCGGTTTGCCCTAATTCCTATATTGCCGATTCGACAGGTACAACGGTCTCCTACGCAGGAGTAAACATGCATTCGGGCGAGTGGCACGCAATGAAGTATCTATTTGTGAGAAATGAGACGAACAACGGCTGGAACGGTACCGCCTTCTGCGACGGCAAGAAGCTCTACACCTTCAATGTATCAGGCAACGACGTTCCATACGTTGATTACGAGACAAGATGGACTCTTAAGGAGAACGGAGTTACCAAGCATTCCGACCTCGAGCTTGATATGGATAGGCTTAAGGTTACTGCCGTAGCCGAGAAGGGACACGTCTTCGCTGAGACTGTTACCGAAAGCAATCTTATCTCTGAGGCTAACTGCCTATCTCCTGCGGTATACGGTAAGATCTGTACCTTATGCGGAGAGATATCCGATACCGAGACCTTCACGGTAGGGGAGAAGGGAGCTCACGACTTCGGTAACGTTATTGCGGATAAGTTTAAGGTATGCGATGCCGATTGCGATACGGCGGTGACCTATTACCGATCTTGCAAGGTTTGTAACGAGACGACCGATCAGCTCTTCACTGTCGGAGAGCCTCTCGGACACAGCCTGACAAAGTATACCGTTTCCGAGGCGACGAAATACGCAGCGGAGATTTGCTACTTTGAGTGCGATAGCTGCGATTATGCTACCGAGCCCGCCTCCTATGGAGACCCTCTTGGCTGTATATTCGGAGCGGATAAGGCTCTTCCGGCAACGGTGAGTGTTGAAGGCTTCACAAGTGAGCCTCTCACCGAGGGAATCTGGGCTTCGGTGCTTTCTGAACAGGTCGGTGAGGTGACGAATTATTATCTGAACGTTCAGAAAAAATCGAATACGTCTACACATGATCTGACCTTTGCTTCAACCGAGGCGGGTGGACAAAGCTATGTTTACGAATTCGATTTCAGGTGGCATTACTCAGATAGAATGAGGGGATCTGTTCCGATTATTGTGAAGCTGAAGCAGGGGGCAAGTGAGAGAAAGTCCATAAGCCTTACTGCAAAGGCTGACGGAAGCGAGCTTTATCACAACGGAGTAACCTTTAAGTCGGGCGAGTGGCACACCGTAAGATACGAGTTTACAAAGAAAGCCGACGGTACGGGGTGGGATTGCGTGCTCAGCATCGACGGCACCCGTGTCTTGAGCGAGGGCTTTACGGGTACAGAAGCGGTACCTAAGGTGGTCTATGAGACCAGATACGGCCAGTATCAGGAAGTAGATACCGACGGAGACGGTGTAAATGACTCCAAGGAGATCAAGAACTGCACCGATATAAGTTTCGATATTGATAACGTATATATAAAGAAAGACTGATTTTGGCTAAATGCGGCTTGGATTTTACCGAGCCGCATTTTTTTCTTGCTTTGTTCCTATTATTAAAAAAATAAAAAATATCTTGACAAAATCCACGCCGTATGATACAATTTATTCAAAGCAATGACGAAGAGGGAACCGAAGGAATACTCAAAGAGAGCCGCGGCAGGTGAGAGGCGGCAGTAGGGTGTCGGATTCTTATGGCTTCCGAGCAGGTCGGGCGAACGCTTTTGCGATAGGTCGGCACGCAGGCGCAGCGTTATCGGCGCAGGGCTTAGTATGAGCCTCGGAGTGGCACATTGTTTGTGCAAATTGAGTGGTACCGCGGATGTGTTTTGTCATTCGTCTCATTTCTTGGGACGGGTGGCTTTTTTTGTTTTTGCAAAGAATGCAAAATATGCAATTAGGTTCGCAATACCCTTGAATATGTAAATAATTGTTAGAAATAACGAACAAAATAACACCAAAACAAATAGCAAATCATCTTTCGAAAAGGAGTTTAATAAAAATGAGCAAGACAAGAATTGAGACTAAATGCGTCCAGGGCGGCTATACCCCCGGCAACGGTGAGCCAAGACAGATCCCGATTATACAGTCCACCACATTCAAATACGGAACAAGCGAGGATATGGGTAAGCTCTTCGATCTTGAGGCATCGGGATACTTCTATTCCAGACTTCAGAATCCTACCTGCGACACCGTTGCGGCAAGAATTTGCGAGCTTGAGGGCGGTACTGCGGCAATGCTTACATCTTCGGGCCAGGCGGCAAACTTCTTTGCGGTATTCAATATTGCCTCTAACGGTGATCACGTTGTTTCCTCCAGTGCTATTTACGGCGGAACCTATAATCTCTTTGCTGTTACTATGAAGAGAATGGGCGTTGAGTTTACCTTTGTTTCTCCCGACGCTACCGAGGAGGAAATAAGAGCGGCAATAAGACCTAACACCAAGGCTGTTTTCGGTGAGACTATTGCAAACCCTGCACTTACCGTTCTTGATATCGAGAGATTTGCCAAGGTTGCTCACGAGGCGGGTGTTCCTCTTATCATCGACAACACCTTTGCTACTCCCATTAACTGCCGTCCCTTCGAGTGGGGTGCGGATATCGTTACCCATTCAACCACCAAGTATATGGACGGTCACGGAAGTGCGGTTGGCGGATGTATCGTTGATTCCGGTAAATTCGATTGGAAGGCTTCGGGCAAGTTCGATTGCCTTTGCACACCGGACGAGAGCTATCACGGAGTAAATTATTACGAGAGATTCGGTCTTGCAGGTGCCTTTATCACCAAGGCTACCGCTCAGCTTATGCGTGATTTCGGCTGTACTCAGTCTCCCCAGTCTGCATTCCTTCTCGGACTAGGTCTTGAGTCGCTTCACGTTCGTATGGAACGCCATTGCGAGAACGGTCTTGCAGTTGCCAAGTTCCTTAAGTCTCATCCCGCTGTCACCTGGGTAAAGTATCCCTCTCTTGAAGGTGACAAGTACTATGATCTTACACAGAAGTATATGCCTAAGGGCAGCTGCGGCGTTGTTTCCTTCGGAGTTAAGGGTGGTCGTGCTGCTGCCGAGAAGTTCATGAAGAATATGAAGCTCGGTGCTATCGAAACTCACGTTGCCGATGCAAGAACCTGTTGTCTGCACCCTGCAAGTGCAACTCACCGTCAGATGAATGATGAGGAGCTTCTTGCGGCAGGTGTTTCTCCCGATCTTATCCGTTATTCCTGCGGAATTGAGTCTGCCGAGGATCTTATAGAGGATCTTAAGCAGGCGCTTGAATCGATCTGATCGATTCTGCTTATTGAATGATAAAATAAATCAGCGAGGTAATATCATGCCCATTAAAATACCAAACGAGCTTCCCGCCGTAAAAACTCTTGAAAACGAAAATATATTCGTAATGACGGAGAGTAGGGCTATTAAGCAGGATATTCGTCCACTAAAAATTCTTATCCTCAATCTTATGCCCACTAAGGTGGATACCGAGACTCAGCTTTCGAGGCTTCTCGGTAATACACCCTTGCAGGTGGAGATAGAGCTTATACACACCAAGACACATCAGTCCAAGAACACCTCCGAGGAGCATCTTCTTGCATTTTACAAGGTATTCGACGACGTAAAGGAGAACTACTACGACGGTATGATAATTACCGGCGCTCCCGTCGAGAAAATGGAGTTTGAGGAGGTGGACTACTGGAATGAGCTATGCGAGATAATGGAATGGTCTAAGTCTCACGTTCAGAGTACTCTTCATATCTGTTGGGGAGCTCAGGCGGGACTCTACTATCACTTCGGAATACAAAAATATCTTATGGATGAAAAGCTTTCGGGCGTTTATGCTCATAAGGTGGATTACAAAAAATCTATTCTGTTCAGAGGCTTTGACGACGTGTTTTACGTTCCTCACTCCAGATATACTACCGTTAAGAGAGAGGAAATCGAGGCTGTAAAGGGCTTGAAGGTGCTTTCATCCTCCGAAAAGGCGGGTGTCTATACGGTATCTACCAAGGGCGGAAGACAAATCTTTGTTACCGGTCACTCGGAGTATGATGCCGATACTCTTAACAAGGAATACACCCGCGATAAGCTTGCGGGAATAAATCCTAAGATTCCCGAGCATTATTTCCCGAATGATGACGACACCAAGTCACCCGTGATCACCTGGAGAGGTCACGCAACTCTTCTGTTTACCAACTGGCTTAACTACTTCGTATATCAAACCACTCCTTACGATATAATGAAAATTAAAGCTACTCAATAACACGAAAAGTAAATAAAACATTACAAAAAACGGCAGATATTACCTAAAAACAGAGCTTTAAGAGTTCTCTGTATCTCGGTTATATTTGCTGTTTTTTTAAGTGCTATTAAGGCGAAACGGCTTTTGTCAGTAAAATGTGCTTGGCATGTCGGTCAAGTTCGTTTTGTATTATGCGGTGTGCCTTTAATCTTATATAGTGCTGTGAGCAGCACGCTCATACCCGCTTACCTGACCTTCAGCGGAGCAAGCACGACCTCGACAGTGGACGGAGTTCTTGAATCAAGACTTAAGGTGTTTGTTGATGACGAGCTTTTGTACGTTACCGACCTTCGTCTTGAGGATAAGGTGTTCAGCGAGATAAGAATGGTCACGCTTAACGCACTTATTGCTACGGTTGGCGTAATATACGTGGATAACCTCAGCTTTGTGCAGTCTATTGCAGAGTATGACGGATTACCTGTTACTCACACGATTGTTGAATAAATGTCGAAAATGACAAAATAAGTTTACAAAAGAGCGTCTTTTTTGCCTATGTGCATCAAGACGCTCGTCTTTTTTACGCTTTGAAAAACATTAAAGATCCTCCGATCGGGCAAGATGCGGTTGTGCAATATGTTTAAAACTTATAAATATTATTGTTGAAATCGCCAATTTACTTTTTTAGTTGCAAAATGATATAATTATTATAATTATAAAGTAAAAAAGATCAAATCGAAAGGATAAGACAAATGAAAAAACTATCATTACTGGTTCTTCTTCTTTTCCTGATCGGAGTATGCTTTACTGCTTGTGCTCTTCCCATGACAGACACGACAGGTAATAACGGCAGCTCGAATAAGGATGACAAGGACGACAAGGACGATAAGGACGACAAAGACGATAAGGATGACGGTGACGATTCCGGAAACGGCGGCAACACCGACGACGATGACAACACCGGAAACGGCGGCAACACCGACGATGATGATAACACCGGAAACGGCGGCAACACCGACGATGATGACAACACCGGAAACGGCGGTAACGAGGAGCCGGAGAATTTAATTTATAATTACGGCTCAGAGATCTATTTGGTATACGATCCCGAGCAGGTATCTGACGATCAGTTAAATGATATAATATTTGCACTTATAAATGAGGAAATTTACTTGAGGGCTTACGACAAGAATGCGGAGCCGATGCCTCATGAGATCGTTATAGGTGATATAGGAAGATCTGTGTCGAATATGGCATATACATATCTTGACAGAATTGAAGCTGGAAGCGACGCCGAGCTGCGTTTCGGATTCTACTCAAACGGTTCGTCTTTAGCAATTGCTTTCGACGATGATCCGGAGGGATATTGTCTTGCGGCGGCACTGGAAAAGTTCTTGGAGCTATATATAAAGCCCGAGCTGATACTTCCCAAGGGCTTCTATCACGGACAGTCCTTCAACCTTTACGACTACCTTGAGGAGGTGGACAACGAGTATTACAAGGAGCGTTGGACCGGAATTTCCAATCTTGCAGGCGAGCATGGCACAAGTCTTGTTAATGCGCTTAAATCGCTCTATACGCTTTACGACGGTGAGAAGCTGACCAGCTGGATAGCAAACCTTTACGACACAAATATCTGTGTATGCAAGGGACTTTACGCCGAGGAGGAGTGCCAGCAAACTCCTTGGTGCGGTACCGGTGGATTCTATTATTCCAACTCCGCAAGAGATAATTACGGATTTCTTCCCGATGCCGAGTCCACCGTGCAGGCACTTGGATTCATAACCGATTCCGGTATCGGAGCCGGTATCGGAAACTATACTGCCGTTCTTCCTGATTGGATGGATGAGCAGATCATTAATTTCATCTACAATCTTCAGGATCCGGACGGATTCTTCTATCACCCTCAGTGGGGTAAGGCTATCGGAGATTCCAGACGTTCCAGAGACTACAACTGGTGTCTAAATATACTTAAATCGTACGGTGTAAGCACTAGGTACCCGACGATGGGAGACATCCCTGTTGATGGTGCATCTCACACCCTTCTTCCCGGCAGACTTGGTAGCTCCTCTGTGTCTGCGGTATCCAAGGTCATAGCCGTAGAGGGCGAGACCTACATTCCACCGCAGCTTCAGACGCTTGACAATTTCAAGGCTTACGTTATCGGACAGGACGTTTATAATAAATCTTACTCTGCAGGTAACAATTTCTCCTCTCAGCTCTCGCAGATCAGGACAAGACCTGCCGAGTACGGAGAATTTTTGATCTCGCATCTTAACGAGGTTTACAATTACTATAACAACGGTACATGGCACCACACCGTTAATTATTATGGAGTCAACGGTGTTATGAAGATATCCGGTGTTTATTCTGGCTTGAAGGCGGCTATTCCAAATGCTTCTCTTGCTTGCAGGGCGGCGTTCGAGGCGGTATCCTCTGACCAAGAAACGGGCGGAATCGTTGATATCTGGAATACCTGGGCGGCGGTAGAACGTGTTCTGGGCAATATTCAGACCTATTCCGATGATGGAGCAGCGACTGTTGCAGAGCTTCGTGAGGAGATACTTGCTTCGGCTCCCTCTGCGATCATTGCATCCAGAGATAAGCTCAGTGCTTACGTTAAGCTGGACGGTTCATTCTCTTATCAAAAAAATAACAGCTCGCCAACCTCGCAGGGAGTTCCCGTAGCCGTTTCCGGAACTAACGAGGGCGACGTAAACGCAACGGTAATCGGTACCAACTATATGATAAGTTCGATCTTCTCGTGTCTCTATATGAGCTCCTACAAGGTGACTATTTGCCGAACGAGAGAAAGAGCGATATTCTATGATATTATTGAAAATCTTTCTCCCGTAATCAAGGGCGGCTCTGCCGAGATTTCGGTAGATTATATTGATTTCGATTACGATGAGGTCGGCGATGAGCCCTCCGACGTTACCGTGGGCTCCGGCTCTGTCGGTACCGTTGTAGATGATCCCAGAAACGAGGGAGAAGGTAATGTGTTACACTACGTTTCCGCAGTTAATCCCGGCGTCGATGACAAGTATAACGAAAACTATGTCAAGATCGCCAATGCGGGTGCGGGCAGCAAAGCACAGATATTTGAGGGCGAATTCTGCTTCGAGGAGGATATTCCTTCCAGTGAATGCTTCAGACTTGAGCTCGGTCGAGAGGGTGATGTTTACAACGCCTACCGTATCGTCTTCCGTAAGGGCACGGACGGTATAGAGCTTTGGGAAAGCTCCTCGAATACTAAGGCAAATTCGATTTATAATTATCTTGGTGTAAGCGTTAAGCCGGGCGAGTGGTTCAAGCTTAGAATAGAGTATTATAAGGGTGATCATTCCGGCGTAAGAATAAAGGTCTACTTCAACGACAAGCTCTGCGCGATAAGTGACAACTACTACAATTCCAACGGAGCGAAGCTTAACGGTACGGCAACGCCATCGTCCGACTTCAGGCATACTAGATTCTATGCTTTGAACGGCGTCAGAGTATCCGTTCTTATGGATAACCTTGTTTCATACGTTTCAAACGATATCTACGTTGCCTCCGAGCTTGACGAGCCGTATTCATCAAATCCTTATGCAATAGCGGTGGATAAGGTTTACGAGGAGTCGTTGGTGTACGATTTCGAGGACGTCGATGCAGGTAATGAGTATCCCGACAGAATTACAGTTAATAAGGTAGGTGCAGCCGAGGTTCGTGCCGACGGCGAAAACAATCAGCTCGTACTTTCGGGTGGCTCAAGCGTATACGTTCCCGTAATGAAGCTCACCAGAGATGCAAACTGCTCGATCTTCTCTATGAAGGTTGATGCAAGAGCTGCGGCGGTAGGCGATCTTGCCAAGATATCATTGGCGGAGGCTAATGCTACAAATAATGCTATCATCGTTCTTTCTCTTAAGGTTGTTGAGGAGGACGGAGCCAAATACGTTCGTATGCTTGATGAAAAGGGCAAGGAGATCACAGGATTCGGCTTCTCTGCCGAGAAGATCGCAGACGTAAGGATCGACTTCTATGAAAACGAGAAGATTACTCTCATGTATGTTGACGGTTCGGTTTGCGGACTTTCCTCGCTTCTCAGTGCTGAGGCTAAGAGGGTAAGATATGCAAAGGCTATCGTTACCTCGCTCGGTACGGGTGAGCTTATTATTGACGACCTTTGCGGTGAGCGTACTACCAAGGATTACGAGGCTGCTACTGCTCCCAAATATGACGGTAAGGTTTACGACTTCAATAGCGGACTTGACGGAGCGGAGATAAGCGGCTCTGTAACTCTCGGCGGAACTGCTACCGACGGTTCGCTGACTATCAATTCCTCGAAGAACGGCTTTGTAAAGATCCCTGCGACAAACAGAGATGACGTTGTGAGCATGTCTACCTTCGCCTTCGATATCAAGTTCACCTCTATGACCAAGAACGGTGCAACTCACGAGATTTCTATTACCGATTCGGACGGAAACAACATCATTTTGTTCGTGTTGGTTGCAAATGACGGTATCGTCGAGCTTTATGAAAAGACCGCACTCGGCACTCATGCAAAGCCCGTAATGACCTTTGCAAGCTCTGTTAAGACAAGTCTTAAATTCGAGTTCTACGAGGTTAACGGCATTTGTAAGATCTACGTAGACGGTGTTTATTCCACCGAGACCTCTCTCGTTTACAATGCGGAGAATGCCAAGCTGACTCCCGCGTACGCAGCTATAACCAATGCGGGAACTCTCAGCACGGCCGTTGTAGATAATATGTCGCTTGACAGAGTGAATAAGCTTTACTCTGCCTCGGCGGCTACGAAGCCTGAGGGGGATGCTCCTGTGATCAGCTTCGATTACGCCTCCGGAGAAAACTATTCCGACAAGGTGAGTGTTTCTATAAACTGTGCCGTTCCCAATCCTACCGTTGTTGAGGTAGAGAAGAACGGTAAGCCCGATAAGGCTCTCAGATATGAAACTGCTGCGGGTGGCACAGGAATGGATTCTGTCGGCATTAGTAAGACCAAAACCGTAAGCGGTGCGGTCTCTTACGTATTCGAAACCGATTTTATGATTGAGAGCGTTGGATACAATGCTCCCTTCCAGATCTGGTTCAGCAGCGGAAGCACCACGGCAATGCAGATCAATATTACGGTTGACAAAGATAATAAAATATACCTTCATAACGGAAACACCGGACACACAAAATATGACACGGGTGTTAAGATCGGCGAGTGGATGAATCTAAGAGTTGAGAACTACTTCGCTGACGGCAGGATCAAGGCTAAGATATTCATTAACAATGAGCTTGCCTACACCGTTGAGTATTATGAGGCTGACGGAAATGTTATGGCGGATATGTACGTTGACGGCGAGCTTTACGGCTCGGCTATATGCACCAATGGTGAGAAGGTTGTCTCCGGCGTATCCAAGGTAGAGATAAAGGCTCTTAAATCCTCGATTGCCGTGTCCTATATTGACAACATTGGTCTCTCCGAATCCACCGAAACTTATCAGCCTTAATGGCAATTTTGTAACGAATAGTTTGCAAAAAAGCGGATTTAAATAATTTAATAACAAATTCGGCAACGAAAAAGGAAGGAAAAAACCGACCTTTTTCGTTGCTTTTTTTGACCGTTTCTTAGTGAAAAAACGGCTCTGTGTCTGATTTCTTTTTTGTGCATACTGCCGATTTTACGTTCGAAGTTTTGGTAATATAATCAATTTACTTTTAATTTTATATATGATATAATAAAAATGAAATATTATTTTAAATACGGACGTGATTATATATGCTCGAAAAGGATAGGTGCATTTATGAAGAGATTAGTTCTACTACTTGTTATTATATTTGTTATGGCGCTTTGCTTGCCCTCTTGCACAGTTTACTCCGGTTCGGACGAGGATAGCTCCGATAAGGACAAGGATAACGGCTCGGAGGATGGAGACTCCGACAAGAATGATGATGAAGACGATAAGAATGACAATAGCGGTGTTGACGATGATGACGACGGTAGTACTGATGACGACGGTAGTACCGATGACGACGGTAGTACCGATGACGACGGTAGTACCGATGACGATGGCAGTACCGATGACGATGGCAGTACCGATGACGACGGCAGTACCGATGACGACGGCAGTACCGATGACGACGGCAGTACCGACGGTGGGGAAGAGGATGATGATAAACCCACGGGTGGCAAGGATAAGCCTGAAAATTACATATACGGTGCTGACGAGGTCTTTTATATCGTTTACAATCCCCTCGATATATCCGACTATAACGTTAACCGCCTGGCTGATGCCTTTTTTGACAAGGGCATTATGGTAGAGCTTTGCAGTTACACTTCCGCTCCTCATGATCACGAGCTGGTTATAGGTGACGTGGGAAGAACGGTATCGGATGATGCGTATATGCATCTTGGAAGAGTGGATAAAAACAGCGACAGTGATATGAGATTCTGTATTTATTCCTCGGGCTCCTCTATTGCTATCGCTTACGAAAAGGATGAAGAGGGCCTTTGCTCGGATGCGGCTGTTGATAATTTTATAGAAAATTACGTCAGAGAAAGCCTTGCGGTTGGCAAGGGAAGTCTTGTTGCCGAATCCTTTGACCTATACGTTTATCTTGAAGAGAGGGATCTTGCCTCCTATCAGGAGAGATGGGCGAAGGTTGCCGCTTATGCAGGTGCGAGCGGTGCAGAGATCGTTTCCGCTCTTCAGTCTCTCTATACCATCTATGACGGAGAGGGGCTGGTTTCCTGGATGGCAAACCTTTACGATCCCGATATATGCGTGTGTAAAAATCTCTACGGTGAAGCGGAGTGCAGCAACACTCAATGGTGCCATACGGGCGGATTTTATTTTTCCAACAGTGCCCGCGATACTATCGGCTTCCTTCCCGACGTGGAGTCGACGAATCAGATATTGAAGTTTATCGATAGCTCGGGAATTCTGACGGGTATCGGTGACAGTTACGATGACCTTCTTCCCGGTGATGTCAACGAGGCAATAAAGAACTTTGCTTACAATCTTCAGAGCCCTGACGGATATTTCTATCATCCACAGTGGGGAACGGCTATCGGAACCTCCCGAAGAGCCCGTGACTATAACTGGAGCATAAGCATACTGAATAATTACGGAGTTACTCCGAAATACAAGACGATTAACGACGTGCCCTCGGAGAATCAGGTTTCCTTTGAGTTCCTGCCTGCAAGGCTCGGAACATCTACCGTGTCTATGGTTTCCAAGGTCATCGCCGCCGAGAGCGAGACTCTGATTCCCGATCACCTTAAGACTGTTGAAGCCTTTAGGCAATATCTTATTGATCTTGATATTCCGAACAATTCATATTCGGCGGGTAATACACTCTCCGCTCAGTCCTCTCAGATCAATTCGAGGGGAAGTGAATACAAAACTGTTCTTATGGAGCATCTTAACGCCTGCCAGAATGAAAATGGAACATGGAGAGACGTTTTGGACTACGACGCCATAAACGGCGTTATGAAGATTTCCGGAGTATATTCGGCCTTCAAAACTCCTATTCCCAATGCTGAGAAGGCTTGCCGTGCTGCTTTTGCGGCGGTCAGCTCGGATGAATCCTGCGGAAGTATTGTTGATATCTGGAACGCATGGGAGGCGCTTGACCGTGTGTTAATTAACATAAGAACTCACGGAGAAATAGGCCTTGATGCACAGATCGTCAACGACATTCTCCCGGATGCGGCACAGGCGATCCGTGATACGAGAGATAAGCTTGTTACATTCCGTAAGAATGACGGCTCCTTCGTATATCAGGCGAGCGGCAAGACCTCCGGTATTTCTATGGGCGCTCAGGTTTCTGTTGCAGGCACCGACGAGGGCGACGTTAACGCTACGATTATCGGCAGCTCCTCTATGGTAAAGTCTATTTTCCATTGCCTCAAACTTGGTACTGCGGTTCCTATCGCACTGACCAAGGAAAGGACGGTGTTCCGAGATATAATCGGTAACATAAGCCCGGTAATCAAAACCGGTTCGTTAGATGAGGCGACCGCGCCTATCACCTTTGATTATTACGATGAGGGCGATATACCCTCCGAGGTTCGAATTTTCAGCAAAGGAAACAGTCAAATAGTTGCGGACGAGAGGGACGAGGAGAGCAAGGTTCTTCTCTTCAACAGTATTGTCGGAGGCGGTGATTACTTCAAGCTTAATACGGCGGGCTATAAGGCGAGTGCTACCGGTCTTGTATTCGAGAGCGAGTTCTGTTTTGATGCCTCGTCCTCTAATCATAAATCTCTTGTGAGGTTTGAGATGGGAGCCGACGGTGACGTTGATAATATTTACCGTCTTGCATTCGGTACGAGCGACGAGGGCGTTGAGATATGGGAGCATTCCTCCTCTGCCTCCTCAAAGGACGTGTCAAATTATCTCGCTTCGGTAAAATACGGTCAGTGGTTCAAGCTGAAGGTGATTTACTACAAGGGCGATCACAATACGGTAAGGATCAAGGTCTATCTTGACGATAAGCTCATTGCTATCAGTGACAACTACTACGACAAGGAGGGCGTAAAGCTTAACGGAGAGGGAACACCCAATACAGGTCTTGATGAATGCCGCTTCTTCGTTTTGAAGGATTACGTACTTAACCTTTACATCGATAATATAAGATCTTACTACACGAAGAAAAACTATGCCTACGAGCCTCTTCATGAGGATTACCGCTATCTTCCTACGTCTATTAACGTGGACGAGATTTCAAAAGACGGCGTGATCTACGATATGGAGGAGCTTGAAGCCGGAGAAAATTATCCCGATGCCTTTGCGGTAAATGCGAACGGCGGCACTGCCGAGGTTATCCTTGAGGGAGAGGGAAAAATGCTTCGTCTTTCTGACGGATCTGCGGTGGTTATTCCTACGGTGAAGCGTTCTGCCGCAGTCAATTGCGATTCGGTAGGAATAGACGTTCTGGTCAAGAATGCTGCCGAGGGAGAAATCGGAAATATATCTCTCTTAGAAAGAAATAGGACGGACGAATGCATTTTAGGCTTTACTCTTAATGTAGTGACCGATGGCGAGGACAGCTATATTATTCTGGTTGACGGCTCGGGAGAGACCGTCGAGGGCGTGCGGCTCCCTGTAGGGAAGAGAAGCAGCCTTCGCATTGATTATTATCCCTCCGAGGGAGTTGCGATCATTTATGTAAACGGCGAAAGACGGGGCTTGTGCCTTTCTCAGAACGGTTCAAAGCTTACCTTTGGTAAGGCTGTGATATCCTCCGATGCCTCCTGCGAATTGCTTATAGACGATATCTTCGTTGAGCGTTATGCAGGCGACTATGAAAAGGCAATGGCACCGAAATACGACGGTGTGGTATATGATTTCACCGACGGTATTCACGAGAGCATTACTGTTACCGGCAGCGGCATTTCTGTTGACTCGGTATCGGGTGAGAGCGTCCTTAAGCTGTCGGGATCAAAGGCATCCTATTCTGAGGCGAAGATACCCGTAAATCCCAGAGACGATGCTATGAGCTGTACGGAGCTTGGCTTCGATATAAGCTATCTTAATACCAAAAATAACGGTGTTGCTCAAAGAATCATATTTGCCGATGAAGAGGGCAGAAGAATAATATCCTTTGCTCTGACAGTGAAGGACGGTGTTGTCGGAATATCCGAAGAGACCTCCTTTGGCATTCACTCACCTATGGCAGAGTTCTCATCCTCGGAAAAGGTCAACATCAGATTCGAGTTCTATGAGAACAGGGGCATATGCAAGGTGTTCGTTAACTCGGAATACGCCTTCGTAAGCTCACTTACGTACTCCGAGAAAAACAAGGAGCTTACCCCTGCGTATGCTATCCTTTCTTCGGGTGAGGTCGGTTCTACCGCTTTTATAGACAATATTATCTTTGACAGATACGATAAGCTCTATATTGCCGAGCCCTCGATTGGTAACAAGGAGGACGGTGCCCCGGAGTTCAGCTTTAATTACAGCGGAGGCACAAATTATCCGAGTGGAATAAAGCATGATATCAACTCGGGCGCTCCCGTTCCGTCGGTCGTTGAGATATCGAAGGACGGAAAGGCAGACAAGGTGCTGAAATTCCAAAGCTATAAGAATTCCTCTAATATGGATGATCTTATTTTGCAGACCACCGAATCGGTTGAGAACTGTAAATCCTACGTGCTTTGTGCCGATCTTATGCTCAATAATTGCTCGGGCGGCACAGCGTTCTATCAGCTGCATCTCAGAAACGGTACGGCGGGAGTAGTAGAGCTCACCCTGGCTAAGGAGAACGATGCTTTGGTAATCTACCAGAAGGACTATATAAACAACGTAAACGGTAAAAAAATTGTTATCGGATCATTTGGAGAATGGTTTAATCTCCGTGTTGAGTATTATCCCACAGAGGTGGGAGGAGTCGCTTCTGTCAGAACCAAGGTGTTCATTAACGACGAGCTGCTTTTCGTTTCGGATTATGTTTGTAAGAACGTGAGCGGTGCTCCCGAAATCACATCGGCGTGCTTCAAGGCTCTTAAGGCTCCCGAAAGCACGATGTATATTGATAACCTTAGCTTTAAGGAATCGACAGTAGAATACGACGGCTCTGAGCTGACCTATAACTTAGATTAAAAGATTTAAAATTATTAATTCACTTTTTGCTTCATGATATAATAAATTTGGATTCGTAAACCGGAGAACTTTGAAATAATTTACGGTAGGTGTTAAGAAAGGGGAAGAACAATGAAAAAACTAGCACTGCTGCTGGTCCTTCTCTTCCTTATTGGAGCTTGCTTTACCGCTTGCGGTCTGCCTATGGTGGGAACCGACAACAATAACGGAAGCTCGGACAAGGACGACAAGGACGACAAGGACGACAAAGACGACAAAGACGACAAGGACGACAAGGACGACAAAGACGACAAGGACGACAAGG
Organism: Eubacteriales bacterium; assembly: GCA_045647805.1. Classification (GTDB taxonomy): domain Bacteria; phylum Bacillota; class Clostridia; order Oscillospirales; family CAG-272; genus UBA1740. The sequence goes on from JAZRMT010000146.1 coordinate 50,371, forward strand.
ACGACAAGGATGACAGCGGCGACGATCCCGATGGCGGTGATGATCCTGCTGACGGTGACGATCCCGATGGCGGCGATGATCCCGATGGCGGCGATGATCCCGATGGCGGCAACGATCCCGATGGCGGCAACGATCCCGATGGCGGTGATGATCCCGATGGCGGCGATGATCCCGATGGCGGTGATGATCCCGATGGCGGCGATGATCCTGATGGCGGTGAAGATCCCGATGGCGGCGATGATCCCGATGGTGGTGACGATCCCGATAGCGGTGACAATCCCGATAGCGGTGACGATCCCGAAAATCTCATATATAATATTAGCTCGGAGCTTTATTATGTTTATCCCGACGATCTTGTGGATACATATGTGAACGCAATTCCTAACGAGCTTCTGAATAACGGAATTTATATCAGAACAGATCCGGAAAGCGATGATCCTCATACTCATGAGATAGTTATAGGAAAATGCAACCGTCAGGTGTCGAAGACCGCATACGACCGTCTTGACAGAATCGATGTTTCCAAGGATGGGGATATCAGAGTGTTGATCTATTCCGACGGATCTTCGATATGCATTGCTTACGACGAGGATATTATTAACTTCGGTCTGGAAACGGTTTTGAATTACTTCATGGAGAACTATTGCTCCGAGGAGCTGGTTGCCGCACCCGGTGTGCTTTACAGCGAGAAGGTCAATCTGTACGACCGTCTTGCAGAGATAGATTTGGAAAAGTACAGCACCCAGTGGCAGAAGCTTGCAAAGGATTACAGTCCTGAGGTAGTTGCGGCTCTGCGCTCTTACTATTCGATATACGACGGTGAGAAGCTTATGACCTGGCTGGTCAACCTCTACGATCCCTCTATTTGCGTTTGTAAGGGACTTTACGGAGAGGCTGAGTGCTCTGAAACTCAGTGGTGCGGTACCGGAGGCTTCTATTTCTCAAATTCCGCGAGAGACACGGTGGGCTATCTTCCCGACGTTGAGTCCACGCTCCAGGCACTCGGACTTCTTGCCGCACTTGGAATGGGAGGCTCCTACGTCAGCCTTCTTCCCGAATGGGTAGGCGAGGGAATTGCAAACTTTACATATAACCTCCAGGATCCCGACGGCTTCTTCTATCATCCTCAGTGGGGGAAGAGTATCGCGGTTTCCAGAAGAGCGCGTGATTTTAACTGGTCAAGAAACATTTTGGATGCCTACGGCATAAAGAGCAAATATCCTATGATGGATGACGTGGAGGCGGTTTCCGCATCATCGTTGCCCACTATGATGGGAAATTCGACGGTGAGCGCGGTTTCCAAGGTTATCGCAGCCGACGGTGAGCTTCTTATTCCCGATCATCTTAAGACACTCGACGCCTTTAAGGATTATCTTGAGAACACCCTCAACTTCTACACCAATGCTTACAGTGCGGGTAACACGCTCGGTTCACAGTCCGTACAGATAAAATCCAGGGGTCAGGAATACGTAGACGCTATGTTTGAGCATCTGAACAAGACCCAGAGAGATAACGGCTTGTGGCATGCCACACCCGGTTATTACGCTATCAACGGACTTATGAAGATATCCGGCATATACAAGTCCTTCGAGGTAGAGATACCCAACGCGGAGGCTGCCTGCCTTGCCTGCTTTGACGCTATTATGTCCGACGAGAATCCCTCGGGTATCGTTGATATCTGGAACGCTTGGGTTGCTATAACCTACGTTTTCGAAAACGTAAGGCTCTACGCCGATAACGGCGTTGAGAAGGAGGCGGAACTCAAAGCTAACCTGGTCGCGAACTCCGTTGGCGCGATAAACGCCACCCGTGACAAGACTGTCAAGTTCGTAAGAGATGACGGTTCTTATTCCTACGTACAGACCGGCAACTGTACTGCTTCTCAGGGGGCTCCCGTTGCGGTTCCCGGTTATTCCGAGGGTGACGTTAACGGATGTATGATAGCTACTACTCAGATGATAGGCTTCGTATTCTCAGGTCTTGGCATGAATGGCTATAAGGTGGATCTTTGCGGAGAACGAGAACGGGTTATTATGCTCGAGATGTTTGAAAATCTCTCGCCTGTTGAGAAGATCAGCGGCGACGGCTCCGTCGTTGGCGAGCCGATTGATTTCGATTACGATGACCTGGGCGACATTCCCGAGGAGGTCACATACTCCTTCCCGAATGCCGAGGCGTCAAGCAGTGTCATGGTAATAGAGGATCCCAGAGAGGGAAGCGATGGCAACGTTCTCTCCTTTAAGACCGACGCTAAGAGCTTTGACAGCATAAGCTTCAAGAACAACGGTGGCTCGGCAGGAGCTCTCTGCTCGGTATTTGAGGCTGAGATGTGTCTTGCTTCCGCTTCCGCCGCCACCGATTTCCTCCGTATAGAAATGGGACAGAGCAGTGACACCTCCGGTGTGTACCGAATTACCTTTAGGCCCAGCGACGGAAAAATATATCTGTACGATAATTCCTCCTCCCAGGGCACTGTGAGCATGGTTAACAATCTCGGAGTTGCCGTTGAGGAGGGCGAGTGGTTCAAGATCCGCATAGAGTTCTATCCCGGCGAGGGCACAGAGGACACGGTAAGAGCTAAGGTCTACTTCAATGATAAGCTTATTTCGATAAGCGATAATTACTACGACTATTACGGAAAGAAGATCAATGGTATAGGTAAGCCCAATACTACCGCTAGCCTTACCAAGATTCAGTTCCTTACCGATCCCACCGCAGAGGTACTGCTTGATAACGTTCACGCATTCTATGATAAGAAGGCTTATGCCTTCGAGGAGCTTCACGAGGATTACGCAAGCGATCCTTATGCGGTAAACGTTGATAAGCTGCATGAGATGGCTCCCGTTTACGGCTTCGAGGAGCTTGAGCTTGGCGAGAATTATCCCGATATCTTTACCGTTACGGGCGGTTCAGGTTCCGCCTTGATCACTGCACTCGGCGAGGGCAAGGGGCTCACACTTTCCGGCGGAGCTAAGGTCAACGTTCCCGCTGCGAGAACCGAGAGCTTTACCAATTGTGCTATAATAGCAATGGATATTCTCGTTGACGAGAGTGCAAGCGGTACGGTAGGCTCGATAGCTCTTCTTCAGCATAACAAGCCCTCGAGCACTATAAACACCTTCACCCTTAAGGTGAACAATATCAACGGCGAGAAGGTTATAAATATTACCGAAGCCGCAAAGGGCTCTACTATTGCGGGAGTTGCGCTGCCTCTCGGTGAGGTAGTTAATCTCAAAATCGAATATTATTACAGAGACAGTATTATTCTCTTCTACGTTGACGGAGAGCTTATAGGCATGAGTGCCGAGTTTACTGCTGCCTCGAGACTGCAGGTGTTTGATGACGTACTTATTACCGGTACGGGAACGATTACCGTCGATAACGTAACGGTTGACCACGGAAATAAAGATTATACAACGACGATGACACCGAAGTATGACAGCGTTGTTCACGACTTCGAGAGCGGACTTGGCAGTATTGTCACAAAGGGCAACGGTGTCAGCGTGAAGGCGGACGGCTCGGGCTCTTGCTTGGAGATAACTCCCACCACAACCTCCACCGTTACCGTACCTCTCAATCCCAGAGATGATCTGATGAGCGTGAGTGTTATTGAGCTTGACGTAAAGTTTACCAACGTAACCAAGATGGGAAGTCATATTATCTCGATCACGGACGCAGACGGAAATAAGATATTCGCTCTTTCTTTAACTCAGTCCAAGGGTGTTGCTTATTTGTACGAGCGTACCGCACTCGGAACTCACGCGGCGGCGATAACGGAGTTTAAGGCTGTGGATGGCGCTAAGCTATCTCTTGAGCTTTATGAAACTCTTGGAGTGTGCAAGGTATTCCTTAACGGTGAGTACGTCTTCTCGAGCGCTCTTATGTATAGTGCGGTGAATGCCGCTCTTACACCTGATTCTTTGGTTATTGAGTCGGTTTCCGCCGCACCGGGCATCAGGATAGACAACGTTGTCTTTGACCGTTACAGAAAGGCATACCTTAAGGATGGTGCGATAGGCAACAAGGAGGATGGCGCGGAGGAGATCACCTTCGGATACAGCGGAGGAAACGATTATCCCTCCGGCATCGTCGCTGATATCAAGACAGCCGCTCCTCTTCCCGCTGTAAATGAGATGATTAAGGACGGAGTCCTTGATAAGGTGCTTAGATACGACACTGTTCCCGGTGGCGGAGACGAGCTTAAGATCACTCAGACCGCGTCTGTAACCGGTGAGGTATCCTACGTTTTCAAGTCGGAGATCATGTTCCCCGAGGGAAGCAACGCTCCCTTCCAGATCTACGTTTGCGACGCCGGAGGAACCGGAATGATCACTATATATTACCTTGAGGTATCCGGTGGTAAGATCTATATGTATACCAGAGATACCAACCACAAGGATAGCGAGAGGGTAGAGATAGGAAATCTCGGAGAGTGGATCGACTTGCGAATCGAGTATTACCTTGTCGATGGCACACCTAAGCTTAAGGCATTCGTTTCCGACGAATTTATTCTTGAAAGCGGAGCAGAGTATCCGAGAAGCAATATGTCTAAGATCGGAGCGGTTAAGTTCTATGGTCTTTCCGGCGGAAACGGCACCATGTATATTGATAACGTTAGCCTTAAGGGCAGTACCGCTACCTATACTCCGTAAAAGTAAATACAAGCAAAGAGAGAACAAATCGGAATAACCGAAATGTCCTCTCTTTTTTATTGCCTTTTTTATGATTGATTATATTCAGCCGACTTCTATACTGTACTTTTCCTTGTATTCCGCATACTTTTCCTCAAATGCCTCGCTGCCCTGCTTGATAGAAGCAAGGTATTTGTGCATATCGAGTGCATCGTAGGTGGAAATTTCTATTACGCAGCCTGCAATGTTGGAGCAGTGGTCGGATACACGTTCGAAGTCGTTGAGAAGGTCGGCAAGGATGAAGCCGTGCTCGATGGTACATTCGCTCTTCTGGAGTCTTATGATGTGGTTGAGCTTGATGTTGTCTCTGAGGTCGTCAACTACCTGCTCAAGGGGCTCAACGTCGGAGGCAAGCTTTACGTCATTCTTTGTGAATGATACCTTTGTTATATCAAGAATCTCTTTGACAGCGGCTCTGAGCACTGCCATTTCTCTCTTTGCTTCCGCAGAGAATTCGATCTTCTTATCACGAAGCTCCTCGGCCGATTTGAGAATACTTACTGCGTGGTCGGAAATACGCTCGAAGTCGCCTATGATGTGAAGAAGCTTGGTCACCTGCTTCGCATCTCTTTCACTAAGGTCGTGTTCTGAAAGCTTAACGAGGTAGGTGCCGAGTGCGTCCTCGTATTTATCACCCTTGTCCTCAAAGTCACGTATTCTGTCAGCAACCTTAACGTCGTAGCCGGTGAAGAGGGTGAGCGAGTCGTTAAGCGCGGTGCAGGCGATATCTGCCATATTGTAAGTGACCTCGGTCGCTCTCTCAACTGCGATTGCGGGAGTCGCAAAGAGACGCTCATCAAGGAGGTTGACTGTTTCTGCCTCGCCTTTATCCTTGATAGATATTCTGGCAAGCAGCTCGAGCTGACGGTAGAAGGGACCTATAAGAATTACGGATATGATCTTGAAGAGGGTATGGATAAGTGCAACGTCCCACATGTCTACGAAGTTGCCCGTGAGGAAATCCTGACCGTTCATCCGGAAGTCGAAGATTCCGTTGATAAGATAGAAGAGCGAAAGAACAACAGCAACTCCGATGATATTGAAGTAAAGGTGAATAAGAGCTGCGCGCTTACCGTTCTTGTTAGCACTTATAGAGGATATCATTGCGGTAACACAAGTACCGATGTTCTGTCCCATGATGATGGGAATGGCTGCTCCGAATGAGATATGACCGGTTACTGTGAGTGCCTGGAGAATACCAACCGAGGCGGAGGAGGACTGAACTACTGCTGTGAGAACAAGGCCTGCAAGAACACCTAGGAGGGGATTCTCAAACTTCGTGAGAATGGAGGTGAAGGCTTCGTTTTCCTTAAGCCCGCTGACCGCACCGCTCATCAAATCCATTCCTACCATAAGAATAGCAAAGCCGAGAAGAATGAGTCCAACGTCTTTCTTTTTGCCTCGTTTTGCAAACATAAGTAGGCAAATGCCGATAACCGCGACTATTGGAACCCAAGTATCGGGCTTTAGAAGCTCGATGAAGTTGAGTGCGCCTTCGACACTCTCACCCGATTCAATTCCCGAAAGACCTGTGATCCAAGCGGTTACTGCGGTTCCTACGTTTGCACCCATAATAACTCCGACAGCCTGAATGAGTGTCATAGTTCCCGAGTTAACGAAGCCGACGACCATTACTGTTGTGGCGGAGGAGGACTGAATTATCGCTGTAACCACAAGTCCGAGAAGAAATCCCTTGAACGGGTTGGAGGTTATTTTGCCCAGTGTAGTCTTGAGACTTGAACCTGCACTCTTTTTCAGCGAATCACCCATAAGATCCATTCCGTAAAGGAATAGGGCGAGTCCGCAAAGCAGGGGCAATACCATTGATGTGATAATTTCCATTTTTTTTGCCTTTCTGTATGATGTAAAATACTTTACCGTTTCTTAACTTAGTACCTATTATAACTTATTTTTCCCGTTTTGACAAGTACTATCGGCATAAAAATTCATTTTTTGCCGTTTTTCTTATATTTAAAGGGGTGGAGTGGCATCTTCTCTTGAATTCTCTGTGGAAGTAGGACTCGTTTTCGTAGCCAACGCTTCTTATTACGGCACTTATTGGCATATCGCTGTTTTCGAAGAGGTCTATTGCTCTCTTTATCCGCTCCTCGACGAGCAATTCCTTGAAGGTTTTGCCGAAATAGTCTGAAATGAGCTTTGAGAGATGCGGAGTGGAGAGAAATACTAATTTTGATAGCTCTTTTAACGTTGCGGTGGGGTAATTATCCCTAATATATGCAATAATTTCGCTTTTTCTGTTCTCAATTTTGCTTCTCGGGGAGCTTCCCTCTACCAAAAGCTCTTCCTGATGCAATGAAAGATGCTCCAGCAGCAAAGAAAGGGTTTTTTCGGTTATACTGCGAGAGCTTTTTTGTTCGGTAAGGCAAAAGAGCAGGTTTTCTGTCAGATTCTCGATTTCCTTTATACCTTCTGTTTTGAAATGCAGAAATGCGGGTTCTCCGGACGCTTTGGCGTTTTCCTTGACGAACTCGGAGAACACCGTATCGCTGAGATTGGGAGAGAGAGCACTGAGAAAGGACTCGGAGGCAATGATATTGATACCGATGTCCTCTCGTTCTGCACGCTCGACAGAGTGGGAGACGTGCTTGTTCATCAGCAAAATGTCTCCTTTGGAAAGTTTTATGCGTTTTTTGCTTATAAAGTGGGTAATACTACCTGAAATTACCGTCATTATTTCCATATAATTGTGGGAGTGTGTGGGGAATGGTGCAAATCTCGTATGTATCCTCATTGCAATGTCGGCTTTTCCGCCGGTCATTTTTTTATCACTTATAATAAAACTCTCTCCAATGGCATACTGACGTATATCAAGCGGTTCTCCGCTGAGTATTTTTTGTTCCTCCTTGCTGATTTGTGCAAGTTTTTGAAGTAATGCTTTCTCCATGTTTGACCTCTTTTGCTAGAATTTATACTTATTTTAACATATTCTAAGCTGTAAATCAACAAAAATCTTAAATAAAGACTTTTTTTGCAATAATTTTATGCCTTGTATGCTGTGAGATAATATGTTAATATATAGAAGGAAATATTTATTTTAGGAAAGGGTTCAACCATGAAAGCTTATCTTGCAATTGATATAGGTGCTTCCAGCGGTAGACATATTGTCGGATATATGCAGGACGGTAGTCTTGTTACTGAGGAAATATACCGCTTTTATAACGGTATGGACAGCCTTGAAGGTCACCTGGTATGGGATACCGACAGACTTCTTACTGAGGTCAAGGAGGGAATTAAGAGAACGCTCGTTAAATATCCCGAGACGGTCAGCCTTTCCATTGACACGTGGGGCGTTGACTACGTTCTTATGAAGGGAGATAAGGAAGTAAAGCCTACCTATGCTTACCGTGATTCCAGAGTGGAGGAGCCGATCAAGGAGGTTCATTCGATCATTCCCTTCGAGAAGCTTTATTCGAGAACAGGAACTCAGTTTAATAAGTTCAACACAATTTATCAGCTTTATGCCGACAAGAAGGCGGGCAGGCTCGAGGGGGTTACCGATTTTCTTATGATTCCCGAGTACCTTATGTATAAGCTGACAGGAGTTAAGAAAAAGGAGTTTACCGAGGCATCTACCACCGGCCTTGTGAATGCCGAAACGCTCGAGTATGACGAATGGATATTTGATACTCTCGGACTTCCCCGTGCGCTTATCAAGAAAATAGATAAGCCAACAGATGCAGTAGGCAGAATTTCTGACGAGGTGGCAAAGGAGGTTGGCGGAAGTCCTCTTGTTGTTCTTTGTGCAACTCACGACACGGGAAGTGCCGTTGAGGCGATAGACATGGAAAACGATTCGCCTTACATATCCTCCGGTACTTGGTCGCTTCTCGGAGTTAAGACCGAGCGTCCCATCACCGATATGAAGAGCTGTAATTCCGGCTATTCCAACGAGGGCGGCGTAGGATATAACCGCTATCAGAAGAATATCACCGGAATGTGGATAATTCAGAGTCTTAGGAAGGAGCTTTGCCCCGAAACCTCCTATTCGGATATTGCCGATATGGCGGCAAGAAGCGAATATACCGAGGTGTTCGACGTAAACGACGATACCTTCATGGCTCCCGACTCTATGAAGGAGGCTATCAGGAGCTATCTTGTGGGTGAGGGCAAGCCTGCACCCGTATCCGATGCCGATTATTTCAATTCGGCATATCACAGCCTCGGATACTGCTATGACATCGCTATTAAGGATTTGGAGAACAACACCGGTAAGAGCTATCCCGATATATATATCGTGGGAGGCGGTGCAAAGAACGACTATCTTAACGGCTTGACCGAAAAATATACCGGAAAGAGAGTTGTGGCTCTTCCCATAGAGGCAACGGCTATCGGAAACCTAAAAATACAGATTACAAGGGATAAATAAATGGACAATTACGAATACGCTAAGAAAAAATACGCTGAGTTCGGTATTGATACCGATCTCGCAATAGAGAAGCTCTCCTCTGTTACCGTGTCGATGCATTGCTGGCAGGGTGATGACGTTACCGGCTTTGATTCGGCAGAGGAACTTTCGGGAGGAATACAGACAACCGGAAATTATCCCGGCAGAGCAAGAACCCCGGACGAGCTTATGGCGGATATTGATAAGGCACTTTCGCTTATCCCCGGCAAGAAAAAGCTTAATCTTCACGCCTGCTATGCAATATTCGAGGACGGTGAGGTAGTAGGACGTGATAAATTTGAGCCTAAGCATTTTGCAAAGTGGTTACAATTCGCTCAGCAGAGAGGTATGGGCATTGATTTTAATCCTACCTTCTTCGCTCATCCTATGGTTAAGGACAACCTCACTCTTTCGTCTCCCGACAAGTCCGTAAGAGACTATTGGATTGCTCACGGAAAGGCGTGCATAAGAATAGCCGAGTATTTTGCCACCGAGACCGGTGTTCCCTCTGTTATTAACTTCTGGATCCCCGACGGATATAAGGAGATACCCGCTGACAGATATTCTCCCAGAGCAAGATTCAAGGCATCGCTTGACGAAATACTTGACACCCCTTACGATAAGTCGAAGGTTTACGTTACTCTTGAATCTAAGGTGTTTGGAATCGGACTTGAATCCTACACCGTAGGCTCTGCCGAATTCTGCCTTTCCTATTCAACTCAGAAGGGAATTACTCCCCTTATGGATAACGGTCATTATCATCCCACGGAGATGGTATCGGATAAGATACCTTCGCTTTTGCTCTTCAATGATAAGATCGCACTTCACGTAACAAGAGCGGTACGCTGGGATTCAGACCACGTTGTTATCCTTGATGACGAAACTAAGGAGATCGCTAAGGAGATCGTAAGATGCGATGCTCTTGACAGAGTGTTTATAGCACTTGATTATTTCGATGCATCTATTAACCGTGTTGCGGCGTGGGTTATCGGTATGAGGAATTTCCAGAAGGCACTTCTTTCTGCTCTTCTGTTTCCTAATGAAGAACTGAAGGCGGCACAGGACGATGCAAATTATACTAAAATGCTCGCCCTCAGCGAGGAGTTCAAGACCATGCCGTTTGACGCCGTTTGGAATGAGTATTGCCAGAGATGCGGTGCTCCCGTGGGTATGAAATGGTATGACTTGATTATGGAATACGAGAGGGAAGAACTCTCGAAAAGATGACTGAATTTTTTTAAAAAAAGTAAATAATTAATTACATATTAGGAGAAAAACAATGAAAAACATCCTTGAAGCACCCTTTGTAAAAGAAATGTGCGAAGCAACCGCCAATATGTACCGTCTTGGCTGGGACGAGAGAAACGGCGGTAACATCAGCTACCTTCTTGATGAAAAAGAGGTAGGCGAGTATCTTGATCTCACTAACGTTATTCGTACCATTCCCACCGGCTTCGATGCTTCTGCTCTTATTGGCAGAATCTTTATCGTTACCGGTACCGGTAAGTATTTCAAAAACGTAGAGAAGGATCCCGAGTATAACCTCGGTATCGTTCGTATTGCTAAAGACGGAACCACCGCAGAGCTTCTTTGGGGTTGGTCGGACGGCGGTAAGTTTACCTCCGAGTTCCCCGCACACATGATGAGCCACATCTCCAGACTCTCTGTTGATCCCACCCACAGAATAGTAATGCACTCCCACCCCACTTATACTATCGCGATGAATGCCGTGTGCCCCATTGACGAGAAGGACTTCACTCACAGACTTTGGCAGTCCAATACCGAGGCAGTTGTCGTATTCCCTGACGGTGTAGGAGTTCTTCCTTGCATGGTATGCGGAACTAATGAGATCGGCATTGCTACCGCAGAGAAGATGAAGAGCTTCAGACTTGTTGTCTGGACCAACCACGGTATCTACGGTACCGGTAAAACTATGGATGAGGCGTTCGGACTTATCGAGACCGTGGAGAAGACCGCACAGATCTATATGCTCGCGCTCGGTCACACCGTAAACGTTATTCCCGATCAGATCATAAAGGAGCTTGCGGCACTCTGGAATCTTACCCCCCTTGAAGGTATTCTCGACTAAGAGCCGACATATTTGGTGATAACCGCCGTTTTTCGACAAGCTCGCAATAGGTAACTATTGCTTCGGTCGGAAGAACGACGCTTCTCAAACAAATCTGTCTGTCTCTTAGAAGAACTATTGGATATTTGGTGATAACCGCCGTTTTCCGACAAGCTCGCAATAGGTAACTATTGCTTCGGTCGGAAGAATGATGCTCCCAAAAAAACAGCTCGCAACAATCGACTATTAATTTAAATCAAAAAAGCTGAAAACCCAAGATTTTTGCAAAGGTTTTCAGTTTTTTTATAAACGGATATTACTTGAAATATCTCTCGAGAAGACCTGCGAATGCCTTGCCATGACGAGCCTCGTCACGAGCCATTTCGTGTACGGTGTCTTTAGAATTCCCTGTTGGGGAAGGGGGACCGTGTAAGCGGTGGATGAGGAGCTACCACGACTTAGTTATTTGCTGAAAAAAAGGGAGCGAATGAAAAAAGGGAGCGAATCAATTTCACTCCCTTTAATTGTATTGAATCACTTACCGAAATATCTCTCAAGAAGTCCTGCGAAAGCCTTGCCATGACGAGCCTCGTCACGAGCCATTTCGTGTACGGTATCTTTAGCCTTCCCTGTTGGGGAAGGGGGACCGTGTAAGCGGTGGATGAGGAGCTACCACGACTTAGTTATCTGCTGAAAAAAAGGGAGCGAATGAAAAAGGGAGTGAACTGAAATTCACTCCCTCAGTTTGCATCAACTTATTTGCCGAAATATCTCTCAAGAAGTCCTGCGAATGCCTTGCCGTGGCGAGCCTCGTCACGAGCCATTTCGTGTACGGTGTCGTGGATAGCATCGAGGTTAAGAGCCTTTGCTCTCTTAGCAAGGTCGAACTTGCCCTCGGTTGCACCGTTCTCAGCGGCAACTCTCATCTCGAGGTTCTTCTTGGTAGAGTCGGTAACTACCTCACCGAGAAGCTCGGCGAACTTAGCTGCGTGCTCTGCTTCCTCGTAAGCAGCCTTCTCCCAGTAGAGACCGATCTCGGGATAGCCCTCTCTGTGAGCAACTCTTGCCATTGCAAGGTACATACCAACCTCGGTGCACTCACCCATATAGTTAGCTCTGAGATCAGCGATGATATCCTCGGGAGAACCCTGAGCTACACCTACTACGTGCTCTGCTGCCCAAGTAAGGGTGTTCTCCTCCTGCTTATTGAACTTTTCGGCGGGAACCTTGCACTGGGGGCATCTCTCGGGAGCAGCATCTCCCTCGTGAACGTAACCGCATACGGAACATACAAACTTTGCCATAATGAAAAATCTCCTTTTGTTAAGTGTTTTTTTGTTTTTGATTTGGGATTTATCCCTGTTTTTTTCGACAGTTTTCGCACAGTCCGAAGAACTCAACGTGACATTCTTCCACTGAAAAACCTTCGTGCGGGGCAGCTTTGCTTACTAACGAGCAGTTATTAAGCTCGATTGTGACATCGGCAACGTGGCCACAATTCTTACAGGTGATGTGATGATGCTCTCGAAGAGTAAAATCAAACCTGTCGTTTGCATCCCTAAGCTTCAAGCGTCTGATAGAGCCTTCCTCTGCTGCCTCGGCAAGTATTCTGTAAACTGTTGCTCGGCTTATACCAGGGTACTTTTCGTGTACCGCATCGTAAACCATACCTGCGGAAGGGTGGTTTGTCATACTGTCAAAGACCTCGGAAACAATGCTTTTCTGTAAAGTGTTTCTCTTTGTCATTGTGATAAATCGTCCTTACTAGGACTCTGTCCTGATAATATTATAGCAAAACGAAAACCGCTTGTCAATAGGTTTTTCGAAAAAAGTTGAATTTTTTTAAAAATGCGAAAATCGAAACGAAATGGTTGAGAATTCGTCTTTTCGGAAAGTCGCTGACTTCTCCTTAATATATATTTGTTGACTTTCGCATTCTTCGGTGTTATATTGGCTTTGCGGTATTAAATATTTAGAAAAATATTTACTACTTTTGTATGCATTGAGAGGATGCTGCTGAAACGCCCGACAACGGTGAAACAATAGTTTACCAAACGAAGGGGTTGACGCATTTTGAAGTAACCCCAAAATGCTCCCAATCCTCCTTCCGAGGCACGCTTCGCCGGGGAAGGCCACTTTGCCTCTCTGCGGTGGGGGGCATGTTTTCCGGGCATTGTACTGCGGCTCTGCCGCTCCGCTTGTTTCTACGATAGTTCTTTATTCTGTACGCAAAACGGCAGAGGCGTTCATTTTGAAGCCTCTGCCGCGGTTATTTTTGATAATAGGCTTACCAGGAGCCGTCTACCTCTCCGTCAAAGCCGTTTTCACTACCTACGCTGGATGTGATAACGTCTGTGTCATCGAAGGTGATAACGGTGATCTCGGGTATTTCGTATTCTATTTTATTCTTCATTGAAATTACCTCGCTTACACGGTTATTGGCGGCAGCTCTATGGGGGTGTCGCTGTTTTCGTTTTCGTTATCGCCGGCGTTATCACCGCCGTTTTCGTCCTTGTCGGTGTCGGAAGAGCCGTTATCACCGCCGTTTTCGTCCTTGTCGGTGTCGGAAGAGCCGCTATCACCGTCATTTTCGTCCTTGTCGGTGTCGGAAG
>JAZRMT010000147.1:0-11827 GCA_045647805.1 Eubacteriales bacterium
ATTTCTGCGATCTCTTTTTAGACGCAAATCCTATATATCCAACAGTATTGGACTTACCTTCGTGGGAATTTGTTCCGTCACGTTTTGAAAGACTGCAAATTCTTCCATACACATGGGAAGAATTTACGGTCATTATGGGAATTTATTGGAAAGTATTCTTTAACAAAGAAATGTTTTCGGGATATATGAACGTAGTCGGCGAAGTGCTTTATTACGGTAGCCAAGGCTTGTTGATTCTTACACCTTTTGTATTGCTTCTTAAGTTAGTCATAGGTAAATACCTTAATGAAGAAAACAATGATTACGATAAAGAATCAAAGGCTCATACACTCCCGACGGCTTCTTTGAGCCTGATTAAGCCATGCCCTTCTACATAGAAAAGAACCATATATACATCTGTGACGGTTGCGGAGTTCGGGCAGAGTTTACTAATTTTGCCAGAGCCCGCGACGTCAGGAAACACGGATGGGCAATAGCCAAGGATTATCGGAACTGCTATTGCCCACGTTGTAGACCAAAATATACTTCGGCAGGGTGCTGCGGAAAAGGTAGCTCTCGCCGGAGTTAATTTAAGCCCCCGGGGTGGACAACGTTGTCCACCATTCGTCCAGGGAGAAGGAGAAAATAAAATGATGTTTGGAAGAAAAAAGAAAAAGAGAAAATATTACATACCGGATAGTGCCCTCGAGGGTGAAAGAATATATAGATTTACCTTCGTAGGCGAGGGATCCTCGTATTATTCGGGGTACGTCGTAGAGATCTCGGAGAATATCAGCACAACGGAGAAGGCTTTCTTTATAGCTTGTGAGATCTTCAAGAAGAGATTTTCGAATAAAGATAATAGCCGTGTAGCTGTATTTTACGGCGACGTTGAGTCTCCTGACTGTGAAGATACTCTTTACGGCGTTTATAATTCATTCGATGAATAGGAGGGCAATACAGAATGATACTCTGCGATAAATGCGGCATTCTGATCGAGGAGAAGACGAGGTGTTTTTATGCGTTTTATTGAAAAAATTAAGCTTTGGCGAAAACGCCGTATAGAACGAAAGCAAAAAAAGCTTGAGATACCTTTATACGGACCAATAGTGGCAGATCGAGAGGCTATGAGAGCGGTAATGCGTTTAGAAGGTAACAGATATAAAACTGCTATGCTTTCATCTTTTTATGAGGATGAACACAGAAAATTAATTTGTAAAGCTCTTTTAAAATCACGATGTATTTCGGCTGAATTTCATAACCCGGAAGGGGTTGCTTTTTATGACATACAACGCCCGGGAGAAGGAGAATAAACATAATGATCATCTGTGATAAATGCGGCACTCTGATCGAGGAGCTACCGCCGGAAGAGGACAAGTCCTCGGAGGAAGCTTTAAAGGACGAGGACGGCAAAAAACGAAGCTTCAAGAAGGCTCAACCGAAGGAAGAGCCGCCGATGAAGCGGACAAGTCTTGTAAATCTGCCGTATAAGTACGGGGTAAACTGCTTTGAGAGAAAAGACTTCGACCTGTGTGATCACTGCCGAAGCTTTCTCGAAAAGGAGCTTGATAAGGTAAGATTTAATTTTATAAACACAAAAGGAGAATAAAAAATGAATTTTATAGCATTATTACATTTTGTAGCAGATTTTTACTTCGTCTTCGTCATGACGGCTGCCTTTATAGCGGCAATAGTTTATACTGTAATTCAGCTTTTCAAGGATAAGGACAAAGGTGAGGATGAAAGATTACAGAACCGGGGCGAATCTACTGAACGTAAAAACGGTCTATCCGAAACCCGCATATCTCATAACCTTGCCCTCGGCTACGTTGAAACGCTTGAGGGAGCATTCGGAGTAGATCCCGAGTATTACGATCCTAAGTATTCGGGAGCAATTCAGGGGCTCAAATTCTACATAGCGCAGAACGCAAAAGACGATGCCGATAGGTAAAAGACTTCTTTTCATCCTCTGCGGCTTTCTTGTTGCCCTCGTGGTCTCGTACTTTGTCTATACGTGGAATAATCTCCCGGAGCTTCCGCCCGAAGATCTTCCGGCAGAGGGTGAGGTGATCGAAGAGTGAAGAAAAGGATCAAGGATTTATTTGGTTCTGTGTTCGCAAAAGATTACCGTCATTATATCTGCGCAGTAATAAGCCTTGGTGTCCTTGGCCTTGGCTTTCTCTTCCCGAATGCACTGCCAAGGATCGGAGAGAGCTTCCGAGATCTCGGACTTTCTCTTGTATATTACTTTGCAGAGCTGCTATTTCCGGAGAAGTTCTACATATACCCGACGGTCATAGATATGCCGTCATGGGAGTGGGCTCCCTCACCATGGGAGCCTCTTACCCTCTTCCCCTTGACGTGGGAAGAGTTCGGTGCAAAGTGGTCTCAATATTGGCAGACTTTATTCACCAAGGAGAATCTCGGCGGTTATCTCACATCCTCCGGCGATTTTCTTTATTACTTCTCCCGGTGGCTACTTATCCTAGCTCCGTTCTTCCTCGTCTTAATGATGAAGCTGAGAAGCTACACAAGCCCGGTAAGCAAGCCGAAAAAGAAGGGAAATTCAAAGCATCTAAAAAGGTTCGAGGGGTTCCTCTTCCGAGTGATCTATCCCATAATTGGGTGGATCAAGGACTTCGTATGCTTCCTCAGAGTGAACAGACAGTATCTTAACCTGTGGCTCACGCTCTTTCTCGTTTACTTCAACGTTATTTCAATCGTAGTGGCAGCCGTTGCCTATTACCTCTATTTCATTGTGTCCTTCGACTTCGTAGGGTTCTATACGCAGTTCTTAAAGCTCCTACACGATCTTACACCGATGATAAGGTTTATACCGGGTGCTGTGTGGCTTATAATCGGTGTTGTAGTGTTTAATTACATCTGCCGATCTATGGCTTTTCAGAGGCTATACGCCTTTGAGAGAGCGAACCGCTCTTTCTTAAAGAAGCGCGGAGTCGTTACCACGGCTTACGGGCCCATGGGAGTGGGAAAAACGCAGTTTATCACCTCTATGGCTCTTTCTGCCGAGATCGAGCAGTGGGATAATGCTTTTGAGATCCTGCTGGAGTGTGATCTTATGTTCCCGAATTTCCCATGGCAGAACCTGAGAGATTATCTCAATCGGGCAATAAGTAACCGTGAGCTTTGCGACCTTGATGCCGTGAGAGCAAGAATACAAACCTTCCGTAGGGGCTTTAATTACGTTATAGAAAACGGTTTCACCCGGGAGGAGTGGGATACACTCAGGAAAGCTCGTAAGAAATACGTCGCAACCGATTACACCTTCGGCTACGATTACGAGCATTACGCATATACCTATAACGATAACCTTAAGATCTCTCATCTCTACGACGCTATCGAGGACTACGCCTGCGCATATCTCGTCTTCACGGTTGAGACGAGCGTTATCTTCGCCAATTATTCCATCCGTGTGGATTCCATTATAGACGATCTCGGCAATATGCCCCTTCGTAATAACGATTTCTTCGAGAGAGATCCGGAGCTCATGAATGCTTATTCAAGGCAGTGTCATATCATTAACTTCGATATGCTGCGTCTCGGCAAGCGTATGCAGAAGGAGTTTAAACTTTCCTTCGGTGTCTACGTTATTACCGAGGTGGACAAGGAGAGAAAGAACAGCCTCGAGCTTACCGAAACGAAAAAGAACGTGGATGAGGTCAACCAAAAGAACGACCTCTTTAACGCCTGCCTTATGATGTGCCGCCATGCAGCCGTTATCCGAAACAGAGTGTTCATCAGGATCATCTGCGATCTCCAACGCCCGGAAGCATGGGGTGCAGGTGGAAGAGAGCTCGGAGAGGTTATCTATATAGCCGAGAAGGGAGACACATATCCCGCTTTGCCCTTCTTCTCCCCTTATTGGCTCTGCCAAGGGCTCTTCCTGTGGCTTAAGAGCAAATGGGCGAATTTCCACGCACAGTATATCCATAACCGCCGTGACGGTACGTTATTTGCCTATCTGTTTAATAACATTACAAGCAAGGTGAATAAGCACTATGACCGTGTGGACGGACTTTTCGGCAGCTTTACGCTCAATCTTGAGATCCAAAGCGGACGAATGGACGGAGAGGTTATCAAAGATAAATGGCGGATCATCCTTAAAAAAGATAGATCAAGACGTTATCAGACCGACTGCCTGAACGCCGTCTTCCATACCTACGAGCCAAACAGAATGCACGTGGACGACTTTATTTGTTATTCCGGCATTGTCGGTACTCTAAAGGAGAACGGACTTCAGAACAGCTTCTTCCAGAACGACGTGCAAACAATGAAGCGTGCGGCTTAATTTCGTTGGCTAGGGGCTTGGCTTGGAGGAATTAGGCTTGACAAAATGCCTCTGCCGTACTGCTTTAAAACCACGACGGAGTGTATCTTGTCAAGTAGGGCAAGCCGCATAACGCTTCTCATCGGAGAGCCCCGGCATATAAAAAAAGACCGTTACCTAGTTGGTAGCGGTCTTTTTACGTTCAAACATCAACGTACATAAAGCTTTGCGGCGGATTTGTTACTATGCTGCATTTCGGGCAAGTGTAACAAGGATAAGGTATGATATTCCAATATCCGCATTTTTGACAGTTCTGATGCCGGGCATAGGCATTGTATTCACAAATAAGCTTCGGCAGCTCAAACCTCTTCACGTCGTAAATGACGTTGGCGAAAAGAGATCTTCCCCGGGCATACTGTTTCAAGAACTCTCTCGAAACGCAGCCGTCGCGGATCAGCCACTCGGGAATGTCCGAAACATCGGTAAAATGGTAGTAAGTATTGGTACGGAACGTGCCGATCACCATTCCGAGACCGCCGCCTCTCTTGGTCTCGTATACGTGGTGCCGCCCCGCGGGGAGAGAGAAGGTTCTCCATTCGACCTTCTTTATCCCGGAGAAAATGTTATCTGTATGGGGCTTCTGAATTGAGATCAATGTTTCTTTCATTTTTTCTTTTTTCCTTTCTTTAGTAGTTTTGAGGGTGGAAAAATTCATCCCACATTGCTTGTATCATTTTAAAGTATTTGTAATCAATGATAAGGGCGTATAAGGTTATAAAAGGTGTAATAACGCAGTAGAGTAGAAAAATTAGAATATTTTTGGCAATTTTGGTATTTAACATAGATGTTTCCTTTCGTATGGTGTGGGGTGGTATAGGTAATTAGGCTAATTGCCGCAACGATTAGGGGGAACCGGGCGAACCGAGGCGGTTTAATACCGCACTCGGCTCTGATGCAGACTTATAGATACATATTGCAATTAGGACAATAATCGTTTTCGGAAGTTGCACTTTCGTATAGCTCTGTCCATTCGGATTTTGTTGCACCGCACCAAGTCGGTTCTTTTTGCTCATCGATTTCATATAATTCATCCAAATTTTCACCATAGTAGTTTATAAGAAACTCTACACATAATTTGATGAAATTATAGTCGGTTGCGTATCTACAATCAAGCAAAAAATGGTCTTTCGAAGGTGTGGTGTAACTGATATAATGTTTGTTTCCGTAGTCGTTCGGGTCAACTTCACACTCTTCGAATTTCCATTGGTATGTTTTTCCGTTAGTTGTTCTTATTTCGAATGTACTTTTTTTCATTTTGTTACTCCTTTATTCTATACTTTCTAAATAATCTACGGCTTCGCTTATTGCGCCGTATGCTTCTTCGAGGTTGTCAAAGGCTTCTTGCATAGCTTCTCCGCGTTCTGAATAACGAAGGTTTTCGGGGAAGTTCTCAAGTGCTTCCTCTTCTTCATCCTTCACTTGTTCAAGGTTATCTTTGATTTCGATTAATTGGTCAAGCAGTTCGGCAATAACCGTTCTTCTGTATTTGTTCATCGTTTCCTCCTTCCTACGCAGTAGCAACGACTTCACCCGATAGAGTGTTAGTGTAATAGATCAAGCCGTCGTTTGCGTTGATTTGTATTATTCCGAAATGCTCCTCAAGCTCTCTTATCTTCTCTTTGAATAGAGCTTTAGAGGTTCGGTTAAGTATTGAAAGAAGCTCGTCTAAGGTGTGCGGACTCGTCAAGTGCTTATGCTCTCTGAGCCACTTATCCGCAACTGCTATTTTATGGTAAGTGTCAGCTCGGTAAACGAACTCGAAAAGGTCTTTGTCGGTTAGCTTATTCATATTTTAAGCTCTCCTTCCATTTATGAGTATAATCAGGTGAATTTTGTATTTTTAGCAATCTAAACATTTGCCATTCGTGCTTATTTTCTTTAATGAATGAAATTGTTTCTTCTTCGGTATCGAAATATCTTTCGTAGATACCTATATCAAAATTATTATGTCGCCATTGTACTATGTAGTAAAGTATTTCGTAGTCAATCATTGTCTTACTCTCCTTTGATACTCTCTGATGTTTCTTTCTCTACGCTCGTAAGCATCCTTCGCTTCATTGTATTTGAGTAAATCAAAACGCCATATTCTCTCACCTTCAAAGCCGTATTTTCTTACATAGTCGGCTTTTATCGGTCTTTTCATCGTGAATTTTTCCATTTTTGTATCTCCTTCCGCCCCTCAAAAGTAGGGGGCTTGACAAATTTATTTGATTGTGCTATAATGTAAGGGCTTTCAGAATGAGAGGTCGGGTAGGTTCGACCTTGTCATTCCTTCAATGCTTACGGTGGAGGGTTCAATTTCGCACCGTAGGCATTTTTTTATTCGTCCTTAAGTATTCTTGCGACGGACTCTCTAAGTTCTTCGAGAGTATCGCACTTTGCAATAAGTTCGAGAATTGCCCTCAAAAGATGCTTATCAGAAGCCAAGTTTTTTTCTTCCATTCCTTTCTACCTACCAAAATAATCTATTCGGCTTTGCAACCCCGAAGGTATTTAGCCGCCTTCGGTCACTGTTGGGGAACTTAAGCGCCTCCAACCACGCCTGTATAGGATTACGCCCCCTATACCGAGCGAGCAGAACAGTAAGCCGTGAACCGCCCTCTTTAAAAGAGAGAGGTGCCGTGCACCTCGTTGTGTTTGCTTTACCATAAGTAGCACGAAAAGTCAATGAAGTAAGGGAGTATATGTTCACGAATTTTCTCCCCGTGTGTAAGAGAAAAATCGGGAAGGATAACGGACTGAGCGGAGTTGACTTTTCGTGCTACTTATGGATCTTCGCAGGAAGAGGGGAGCCGACGGCTATTCGGAACCGTTGGGGAGAAACGCGGAGGAGTTTCTCACTTGACCTAAGCTCCAAGAATTAGCCCTAAGCTCTCTTGCCGAGAGGCAAAGATGAATTTCTTTTCCTCAAAAACAATTCTTGATCACTACGGGAGATTGAGGGAACGGGGTTTTCGCCGTCAGTGGCACATAAAGCGGCAGCATTGTGCCACGACGCCCCCGCCCTCAATCCCGGTACGCATCAAAAAGAAAAACAACGTCGTATAGACATAAAAGGAGTTTATCCGTGGAAAAAACTAGGCAGAGACGAGAATACAAGATATTTAATAAATCAAAGCGTGATCAATTAGAAGCCCTTTTTAACGCAAAAGTCCCGGTAAAGAAAATAGGTGAGATCTTAGGTTATACTCACCAATCTATCTACCGAGAGCTGAATAGAGGTTACTATATGCACCGTAATCACGACTGGACCGAAACAAAAAGATATAGTGCATATATAGCACAAATGAAAGCGGATATAAACGTAACCGCAAAAGGTGCTCCTCTGAAAATAGAAAAAGACCATAAATTCGCTCGTTTTGTCGAAGATATGGTTCTCGCCGGGTATTCCCCGGATGCAGTTCTTCTTTACATAAAAGAACACGGCCTGCACTTCGATACCAAAGTGTGCCGTGTTACTCTGTATAGTTATATAGATAAAGGTGTCTTTCTCCGCATCAGTAATAAAAATCTCTTGCACAAAGGAGAACGTAAAAAGAAAAAGCAAGAGGAAAAGCAAGCAAAGAAACTTCCGAATGTCGAGCACTCAATAGAGCGACGCCCGGAAGAAGTAGCCTTCCGAAACACCTTCGGACATTGGGAAGGTGATTCTGTTATAGGAACAAACAAAAAGGGTGAGACTGTCCTGACATTTACGGAACGTCTCACCCGAATGGAGCTTGTATTTAAATCTCAAGATAAAACAGCAGCAAGCACCGTCAGAACCTTTAACCGCCTTGAACGTAGGATCGGCAGTACAAACTTCAGGAAGATCTTTAAGAGTATAACCTTCGATAACGGCACCGAGTTCTCTGATACGAAAGGAATGGAATATTCTCCGTATACCCGGAAGAAAAGAACGTCGATTTATTATTGCCATCCTTATTGCTCATCAGAGCGAGGATCTAACGAGAATCAGAACGGATTCCTTCGGCGTTTCATCCCTAAAGGTATACCAATTTCGAACTTTACCGAAGCCGATCTGCAGAACGCCCAAGACTTCATGAATAACTATCCTCGCCGCATTTTCAACGGCGAAAGTGCTCAAAAACGCTTCTTGAACGAACTTGACAAATTAAATATTAAGATTTTTTAAACTTTTTTCACTAGACTACTTGACATTGGCCAAAAAAAACATTTTTTCTAAAATCTTTAAAAAATTTAATAAAAGTTAACACAAAAAAGAAATTATATGTTATAATTGAGTATAGTCTTTTATAATGGAGAGCTTTATGTTCGGATATATTAAACCCGTGAAAGCGGAGCTTCTTGTAAAAGAGTACGAGTTTTACAAGGCAACCTACTGCGGTATCTGCCGCTCTATGAAAAAACGTACAGGCGGTCTTTCCAACGTCACCCTTTCCTATGACAGCGTTTTTCTTGCTCTTATAAGGATGCTGTACGTTGGTGACGAGGCGATAGGTGTTGACAAGCGTAGATGCATCGCACACCCTATGTCTAAGCGTCCGATGCTTCGTGAAAACGAGGCTATTGAATATACCGCCAAAGCATTTGCGATCCTTACTTATTATAAAATGGCTGACGACCTTTCCGATGAACGTGGAATAAAGCGTGCGGCAACCGGTGTTCTTCGTCCGGTGTTAAGCGGTGCGAAGAAGAAAGCGGCGCTTCCCGAGCTGAACGACATTGTTTCGAAGAAGCTTGCGGAGATTTCCGGGCTTGAGGCGGCGGGATGCGACAGTGTTGATAAGCCGGCAACTCTTTTTGGCGAGCTTCTCGGTGAGCTTTTTGCCTATGGCTTACATCAAAGTGAGCGTCTGGTGCCGTATACCCTTGGCTATCACGTCGGGCGGTTCATCTATGCTGCCGATGCGGCTGAGGATTATGAGAGCGATGCCAAAAACGGAAAGTATAATCCCTATGTGATCCTTTACGGCGGAGTCGCTTTAACGCCCGAGAATAAGCAGTCGATAAAGACTGCGCTTCTTCTTGAATGTAAGAAGATCGAGCAGGCGGTGAAGCTTCTGCCCTTCGGAACTCGTGCGACCGTGGAAAATATTATCAATAATATTATTTATCTCGGTCTTGTGAAGCGAATAGAATTTCTTGATGACAAAAATGAATTAATTCCCAAGGAGAATTTAAATTGAAAGATCCGTATTCAATCCTCGGTATATCCTCTAATGCAACAGACGAGGAGGTTAAAAATGCTTATAGGAATCTTGCCCGTAAGTATCATCCCGATAATTTTGATGACGATAATCCCTTAAAGGAGCTTGCTAACGAGAAGATGCAGGAGATCAACGCCGCTTATGACGAGATCCTCAGCTCCCGCATGCGTGACAGCGGTGTTTATAAGGGTAAAAAGGGACAGGATGATTTCTATAATTCAGGTAGCTCCTCCGCAACCGGCATTTACGCCGAGATCCGTCAGAAGATCAATGCGAGAAAGTACAATGAAGCCGAGCGTATGATCGCAGACGTTCCTATCAGCGATCGCACAGCTGATTGGCACTATCTTAACAGTGTGCTTCTTATGAACCGCGGCAACGTAAACGATGCTATGCGTGAGCTTGAAATGGCTTGCAGCATGGAGCCCGGCAATATGGAGTATCAGAAGGCTAAGGAAATGTTTAATACCAATTCCCGCGGCTACGGCAGTACCTACTATGATAATAGGGATGACGGCAGAAATTACCGCCGCCGTACAACGACCGATGATGCCTGCGATTGCTGCGCGAATCTTATCTGTCTTGACTGCCTTTGCGAGTGTATGGGCGGTGACCTTATCCGCTGTATATGAGGAAGACCAAGAAGATTACACTCTCTGCGCTTCTCGTAGCAATGGGAGTTGCGTTTATGGCAGTGGGAGCAGTGCTTGAGATCCTTGATCTCACCGTTTGCGCTCTTGTTTCTCTTCTCGTGGTTTTTGTCTACCTTGAGCTCGGATCTCCCTATACGTGGCTCGTCTGGATATGCACATCCTTAATAACCGCAATACTGTTTCCGGGAAGCATTCTTTGGGTAGAGTATTTCCTTGTTTTCGGTATTTACCCGATACTTAAGGCGTATATAGAGCGTACTCCGAGAGTCCTTTGGTGGCCGATCAAGCTCGTGTTTATCAACTCTGTGTTTTGGGTGCTGTTCCTTGCAATGGAGTTCGTTTTCGGTACCTCGTTCTTCGAGGACGTGGACGGCATTATATGGAAGGCGGCAATCTATATGCTTATCAACGTTGCCTTCGTGGTATACGACATGTTTATCACGATAATGGTGCGTCTTTATTATGAAAAATTCAGAAAGCGCTTCAGGCGCTTCCTAAAATAGGAGCTTAAAATGACTAAGGTTGGCTTTATCTCCCTCGGTTGTTCGAAGAATCTCGTGGATACCGAAGTAATGCTTTATAAGCTTCATTCGGCAGGCTTTGAGATAACCCCGAACGAGGAAGAGGCAGAGATAATTGTAATCAATACCTGCGGCTTTATAGAAAGCGCCAAGCAGGAGTCCATTGACAACATCCTCGATTGTGAGGAGTTGAAAAAATGGGGAAAATGTAAGCATATTATTGCAACCGGCTGTCTTGTCGAGCGGTATAGGGAAGAGGTCATGGAGGACCTTCCGGAGCTTGATGCGGTGGTTGGTGTCGGCAGCCTTGACGATATCGTTTCTGCGTGCGAGGCGGTTATGCGCGGTGAAAAATACTCTTCCTTCAAGGATAAGGAGAGCTCTGTTCTTGGCGGAGACCGCATAATTACAACCGAGCCTCACACAGCTTATCTTAAAATTGCCGAGGGCTGCGATAATCTTTGCACATATTGTGCGATACCTATGATACGTGGCAGGCTGAGAAGCCGTCCGATCGAGGATATTGTTGCAGAGGCAAGGGACCTTGAAGTAATGGGCGTTAAGGAGATCAATCTCATTGCTCAGGATACCACCCGCTACGGTCTGGACCTCTACGGTGAGTACAGCTTAGCAAGGCTTGTGAGAGCCATAACAGAGCAAACAAATATTCCTTGGATACGCCTGCTTTACTGCTATCCCGATAAGATAACCGATGAGCTTGTCGATGAGCTTAAGAATAACGACAGACTTCTTAAGTATATGGATATCCCCGTACAGCATATAAGCGACAGCGTCCTTGCCCGTATGAATCGCCACGGAAGCTCGGCTCTTATCCGTGAGAATATAAAGAAGCTGAGAGACAATGTGCCGGGAATTATCCTTCGTACTACTGCAATGGTAGGCTTCCCGGGGGAGACCGAGGAGGACTTTACAGAGCTTTGCGAGTTCGTAAAGGAAATTCGCTTTGACCGCTTCGGTGCCTTCACCTTCTCGCCCGAGGAGGACACCCCTGCCGCCGATATGGACGGACAGGTGGACGAGGAGGTAGCCGCTCGCCGCTACGATACCCTGATGGAAATTCAGCTCGACATCTCCGCCGAGCTGCAAAAGCAAAAGGTCGGCAAGACACTCACCGTGCTGTGCGAGGGCTTTGAC
>JAZRMT010000148.1:0-28385 GCA_045647805.1 Eubacteriales bacterium
GAACTTTTTAAGTCCCTTGGCAAGCTCTTCGGCTTGTGCGATACTGTCGTTTTCGTTTGCAATAAGAGTATATTCGAACGAGATTCTTCTTCCCGTTGCCTTGAAGTATTCGGCACAGGCGGTAAGAAGCTCCTCTACGCTCCATTTGTTCGTTATCGGCATTATAGATTTTCGTTGTTCCGTGTCGATATTGTGGAGCGATATTGATAGCGTTATCGGAAGCATTTCCTTCTCGAGCTTTTTAATGCCGTCAACGACACCGCAGGTTGAAAGGGAAATGTGTCTGTATCCGATGTTGAGTCCTTCCTCACGGTTTACCGTACGAAGGAATTTTATCACGTTATCATAGTTGTCAAGCGGCTCTCCGATGCCCATCATGACGATGTTCGATATGCGCTCACCTATCGCTTTCTGAGCCATGAATATCTGGCCGATTATTTCCGAAGGCGTAAGGCTTCTTACAAGACCGCGCAGAGTTGACGCACAGAATTTACATCCCATTCGGCATCCCGCTTGGCAGGATACGCATATCGTATTTCCGTGCTCGTATTTCATTACGACGCTTTCGATAAACTGACCGTCCGACAGGGAATAGAGGAGCTTAACGGTGCCGTCGATCTGTGAAACGAGCTTTTTTTCGATTTTTGGCAGGTCAACGAAATATCCGTTCTCGGAAAGAGCTTCCTTGAATGCCTTCGGAAGGTTGTTCATCTCCTCAAAGCCGACGCCCTTGTTAAGCCACTGATAGAGCTGCTTTGCTCTGAACGCGGGGAAACCCAGATCGGTAACTATCGACAGGATCTCGTCGTATGTCATTGTCAGAATATCGGTTGCCATTGCGTTCACAGTAGTCCTACCTTAGAAATAATTATTCACTATATTATAACACAATAATATTATAAATGCAAACGTTTTTATTAAAAAACAGTAAAAAAACCAAAAAAATCCTGCAAGCGGAAAAGTTATACGCGAATTAGAGGTCAAACTTAACAAAAAATTTACAAATAGCGAACCAAAAAAGTCAGTCAACGGGCGTTGACTGACTTCAAATGTTTATTCGGCTGCTGCGAACTTGCTTACAACGTGGTAGATATCCTCGTCGCTTTCGCACCATACCTCTTCCCATTCCATTGAATAAACTGCTCCGAGCATACTCTTTGCACTTACGATAAAGTTTCTGTCCTTATCGGTGAGGAATACGTTTGCACCGGTTTTCGTCATTGCGCCGACGAATGCGTTGATTTCCGACATGGTGTCTAGATGGATCTTGATTCTCATAATAATTTCTTCCTTTCTTGTTATGCGGTATTATTCTTCGTCAAGTTTAAGCACTGCCATGCACGCCTCGGGCGATACCTCGACAGAGCCGAGCTGACGCATTTTCTTTTTACCTTCCTTCTGTTTTTCAAGAAGCTTCTTTTTACGTGTAATGTCACCACCGTAGCACTTGGCAAGGACGTCCTTACGCATAGCCTTTACGGTCTCACGTGCTATGATCTTTGAGCCGATGGTTGCCTGAATGGGTATCTCAAAGAGCTGACGAGGAATATTTTCCTTAAGCTTCTCGGCAATCTTTCTTGCCCTTCCGTAGGCTCTTTCCTCAAATACGATGAAGGAAAGTGCGTCAACGACCTCACCGTTAAGCATAAAGTCAAGCTTAACAAGCTTAGACTGCTTATAGCCCTTAAGCTCGTAATCGAGTGATGCGTAGCCCTTGGTACGGCTCTTAAGTGCGTCAAAGAAATCGTAAATTATCTCGTTCAATGGAAGCTCATAATGTATCTCGGCACGCTCGGTGTCGATATACTTCATATCAATGAACACTCCTCTTCTGTCCTGACAAAGATCCATTATTCCGCCTATGTAGTCGGAGGGAGTTATGATAGACGCCTTCATTATCGGCTCATATGCAGTTCCGATCTCGTCGGGTGTCGGGAACTTCGAGGGGTTGTCGATCATTACGGTTTCGCCCGATTTCAGTTCTACCTTATAAATAACCGAGGGAGCGGTGGTAATAAGATCAAGATTGAACTCTCTTTCAAGACGCTCCTCAATTATTTCCATATGAAGAAGACCTAAGAATCCGCACCGGAAGCCAAAGCCGAGTGCTACCGAGGTCTCGGGCTCAAAGACGAGGGAGGCATCGTTAAGCTGAAGCTTTTCAAGCGCCTCTCTGAGATCGCCGTATCTTGCTCCGTCGGCGGGATATATACCCGAGTAGACCATAGGGTGAACGTCACGGAAACCGGGCAATGCCTCATCTGCGGGAGAATTTGCAAGGGTGATCGTATCTCCCACCTTTGTATCTCCGACGGTTTTGATCGAAGCGGTAATATATCCAACCTCGCCCGCCGTGAGACAATCGCCTTTTCTTAAGCCGAAGGGCTCCATTGTACCGACCTCGACAACCTCGAACTCCGTACCGCCCTGCATAAGAAGTATTCTGTCACCCGCCTTTACCTTACCGTCCATAACTCTTATATAAACTACAACGCCAAGGTAAGCATCATAGTGAGAGTCGAAAATAAGTGCCTTTAGCGGAGCGTTTTCGTCTCCCGAGGGAGCAGGAATATCGGTCACTACCTTTTCGAGAACGTCCTCGATATTGATTCCGTTCTTTGCCGAAACGGCGGGACAGTCCTCTGCGGGTATGCCGATAATATCCTCTATCTCACGCCTTGCTCCTTCGATGTCAGCCGATGCAAGGTCTATCTTGTTGATAACCGGAAGTATTTCCAGATCGTTATCTATGGCAAGATAGGCATTTGCAAGCGTCTGTGCCTCAACGCCCTGGGTAGCATCGACTACAAGAAGTGCGCCCTCGCACGCAGTAAGCGAACGGGAGACCTCGTATCCGAAGTCAACATGACCGGGGGTGTCGATCAAATTATAAATATACTCCTCACCGTCCGAGGCGGTATAGGAGAGCCTTACGGCTCTCGCCTTGATGGTGATTCCTCTCTCTCTTTCGAGATCCATATTATCGAGGATCTGCTCCTCCATATCACGGACGGCAACCGTTCTCGTCTTTTCAAGAATTCTATCTGCGAGAGTTGATTTACCGTGATCTATGTGTGCTATTATTGAAAAATTCCTGATGTGTTTCTGTTTTTCAGTCACTTTTTTATCCGAGGAAATTAAACCTCTGTCATCCTTCTTGCATCTTTTTCGTATTTTTCCTTCTTAGCCCTGATGGCCTCCATGCTATCGCCATGGGCAAGAATATATATTTTGATCTTGGGCTCTGTACCCGAAGGGCGTACTATAATTTTATCAAGATTTTCAAGAGTGTAGTATAGTACGTCCGAGATCGGTTGACCTGTCGGAGATGTTACGCCTGTTTCAAGGTTAGTTACTATGCCGTCCTTATAGTCGCCGACAGAAATTACCTTTACTCCGCCAAGCATATCGGGAGTATTGTCTCTTAACGACTGCATAACTCTCTTGCGACGCTCTATTCCGTCAAGGCCCTCCATATAGATATCTATGGTGTCCTCAGAATAACAGCCGTAAGTCTCATAAAGTCCGGTGAGAGCATCCGAAAGTGTCATCCCCTGCTTCTTATAGAATGCGGTCATCTCAAGTATCATCATAGATGCCTCAACCGCATCCTTATCTCTTGCGTATGCACCGAGAAGATAACCGTAGCTCTCTTCAAAGCCGAGAAGGAAGCCGTCGGCTTTACCCTCCGCCTCGTAATTCTTAATTACCTCACCGATAAATTTGAAGCCGGTGAGAACATCGTGAAGCTTGACACCGTTATCCGAGGCTATTTTGTAAGCCATATCCGAGGAAACGATGCTCTTTACGCAATAAGCATATTCGGGAAGGGTTCCCTTTCTCCGTCTTTCGTTTATTACGTAATCAAGGAGCAATGCACCCATCTGGTTACCGGTGATCGTTGCAAAGCTACCGTTCTTGGTTCTTGTCATTACACCGACACGGTCGGAGTCGGGATCTGTTGCAATTACAAGATCCGAGCCAACACTGTTGGCAATATCAATACCGAGCTTGAAAACCGCAGGATACTCCGGGTTCGGCTTTGCCACCGTAGGGAAATTGCCGTCGGGTATCATCTGCTCGGGTACCGTATACAGATGCTTTAGTCCCATTCTTGAGAACACCTCGGGAACGAGCTTATATCCCGCACCGTGAAGCGGGGTATAAACAACACGAAGCTCCTCTGACACCGCCTTTACCGCATCGGGATTAACAGCCGATCGAAGAACGGCATCAATATAAAGCTCGTCAAAATCCGAGGAAAGCTCGACAATAAGCCCCGCTTTGAGTGCCTCACCGTAATCGGCTATACCCGAAACGTCAAGGACGTCGTACTTCTCACGCTCGGTGGAAACGATCTTTGCCTGCTCGGGACCGATCTGCGCACCGTCCTCCCAATACGCCTTATATCCGTTGTATTCCTTGGGATTATGCGATGCGGTAATGTTGATACCTGCAAGAGTTCCCAGCTTGCGTACTGCAAAGGAGAGCTCGGGGGTAGGACGAATACCGTCAAATATATAGCACTTAATGCCTGCACCTGCAAGTACTCTTGCACTTATCTTAGCAAAAAGCTCTGAATTATTTCTTGAATCGTAGGCAATTACAACGCCTCTTCCCTCGCCCTTCTCCTTTTTAACAAGTGCGGCGATGCCTCTGGTGGTCTGAGCCACAGTAAAGCGGTTCATCATTCCGATTCCAAGATACATCGACGAACGAAGTCCGGCGGTACCGAAATCCATAGGAGCACCAAAGCGGAACGCCTTTGTTTCCGTGTCGTCCTTAATACCTATAAGCTCCGCTCTTTCCTCATCGGTCAAAACCGGAGAATTAAGCCATTTCTCATATTCCTTTAAATAAGCTGCCATAAAATGTCCTTTCATTATGCGGGATCTTGAGCAAGAATCTCCTCAAGCGCTTTGGCAAGCTGATCAGGACAGGAGGTGTCCTTAAATCCGCAGCGAATGCCCTTCATTCTTTCTATTGCATCCTCTATCTTCATACCCTTTACTAAGGCAGCGACGCCCTGGGTATTTCCTGCACATCCGCCTGCAAACTTGCAATCAACGATTACACCGTCCTCGGTATCAACCGTCACCATTCTCGAGCATGTTCCTCTCGTTTTATATTCTATGTGCTTTTTCATAATATTTATCCTTTTTATTCAAGATTTTTGTAAATACCGAGAGTAGTAAAGTCTCGGGTAAACAGCGTTAGATATACCAAAAGAAGAGTAAAATCGCCGCCAACGTTACGGAAGAGCAAGGAATAATATCCTTTCTCTCCGTCCTCTGACGAAAGACTTATCGAATTAACTCTGTATGCTTCAAGCCCGAAGCCCTCTGCCGAGAATAAAAGCTCTGTCAGCGGAGTATCGCCGTCCTTTGGAATTCTTAACTCAATATAGCGGTCATCGTCCGAGGAATAAGGCGAAATAAGATAATCCCTCGAAACAAGACAGTACTTCATATCCGCAGTACCGTCAAGGCCGAAGACCGGAGTAACTGAATTGATTCTCAAATCTCCCTTAAATATAAGCTCCTCAACCGTTCTTATTCTCGTACCGTTGTCCTCAAGAGGAAGAAGACAATGATCCGCCTCTGTCGAAGAAAGCATGGATATTGCATGCTTGAAATCCTTTGCATAGGCTACTCTCGGATCTGCAAAATCCTGAGAAAGCACGTCATACGCTTCATCGGAAAAGGAATTCTTAACGTAAACGAAACGTTCACCCGTGGAGGAGGCGGGAAGAAAATCCTGCTCTCTGATAACTATTCCCCGCTCTGCAAGCCTCTCAATCAAAAGAGAGGAAAAAAGTGTCTTATCCAGCATACCGAGGATACGCAGATGCCGTGTCAAGCGGACAAGATTCTCCTCCATATACGACGGATGAATGGATATCTCGGAAAAATCTAGAGAATCTGACAGTATTGAAAGAATTTCGCAAACCTCCATACCGTCCGCTCTCAGCTCCTCGGCACAATCTGCTGCAAGGTATGCCAGCTCCGAAAGCTCGCAAATTCTCCGCTCCTGTATCATTGACTGCTCGGAGGAAAGCTTGCGCATATTCTCTGTAACAATGCCGTTTGGCATAAAATTATATTCAAAAGACATAGCTTCCTCCAAAAAAATTTATTTCACAGCAGCCTCAATGACCGCCTTAAGCTCATCGTATTCCAAAGCTCTGTCAATTGAGAAGGTTATAACTCCACTAGAGTCGAGAACCAAAGTTCTCGGATAATATCCCTTTCCACCTAGAAGAGAGTAGTACATATCGATGCTACTTGACAGAGGAGCATCATAAACGAAAGTCATTTCCGACTCTGCAAGATTCTCGGTGATAAACGAGGGGGCGTTAGCTTTATCCTGAACCGAATGGACAAGATAGAACACTACTTCATCTGAATATTCCTTAGCAAGCCTATCAAAATCCGGAAGCTCGGACTTGCAAGGATCACACCAGGTTCCCCAGAAATTGACTACCACGACCTTGCCTCGATAATTTTCGATAGATGCCTGACCTTCTCCGTTTACAAGGTCTAACGGAAGAGCCATTGCAAGATCTCCGATCTCATGTCCTAACGATGGCATCGAATTACCGTTATTTCCACCGTCATCATCGGTGCTGTCATCCGACGAGCCGTCGTTTTCACCGTTATTCATGCTGTCGTCGTTTGCGTTGTCATTTTCACCGTCATCGATACTATCGTTATCATCCCCCTCTGTCTTTTCACAAGAGAAAAGCGGCAGGCATGAAATAGAAAGCATCAAAAGCAGTAAAATCAATCTTTTCATAGGATAGTTCCTTTATTTTAAATATTTTCTCATAATAATTATACACTTTATAAGTGCGGATGTCAAGATTCTTTTTTTCGCTTTTGTTTACTTTAAACATTTTGCACCAAACCGTTGAAAAGCACCGAAAACTGTGATATAATATCATTAATTCGGATAAGGAGGAGTGTATATGATGAAATCAAGAATCCTGAATACGGTTATATTGATTTTTTCGTTCTCTCTTCTTCTTTTTTTGCTTTCTTCATGTAAAAATAAAGAGATAGGGGCTCCGGGCGGTGTAAATTTTGAAGAAAACGGACAAAAGCTTCCCGAATTTACACTGAACGGCAAGGATATTGATCACAACGAGTTCAGATACGAAAATATCGACGGATATCTGTACGTTTACGATGGGTGTCTGTTCTTCACCGAAGATGCTCCCGATGCTTTTGAGACGGTACTAAATGTTTATTATAAGGGTGACGATAAGATATGCCGTTCAATAAACGTTACCAAAAGAAAAATTTACGCCGAAAGCATTTCGGTCGAATGCGAGCAAAAATATATTTTCCCCGGTGAGGAGGTCAAATTTAAGATCAACACCGTCCCCGAGGATGCCTCTCTTGATGGAATCAGCGTAGTATTCGACAAGGAGGAGTACGTTATTCTTCGTGAGGACAATTCGTTTATTCTGAAAACAGTCACACCTCTTAACGAAAAACTTCGTATGAACTTTACACTCGGAAACGGAGTTAGCACAGAATACGAATTTAAGGTCGCTGAAAGGATTTTCGATATTGACAGTCCTGAGAAAATGGAACTGTTAAGAATTCAGCCCAACGGATACTTCCGCCTGACATCGGATATAGATATGTCGAAAAGCAACTGGACACCTGTTTCGGAATTCCGCGGACTTCTCGACGGTAACGGCCACTCTGTCACAGGAATCAAACTAAGAAGTACACAAGAAAGCTCATCAGGACTGCTTTTCCTTGAAAACCACGGAATAATAAAAGATCTCGCTCTTTGCAATTCGGTTTTGAAATTTGCTACAACCAATATGACGAGCGAATATTTTCTTATTGAGGATACGGTGTTAATTGCAGGAGGTATTTGCGGAGTTAATCACGGCAGACTTGAAAACCTTACTGTAAAAGACCTTGAGATGACCGAGCTCAGGCTTGGATCCTTAAAGCGAAGACATAATTTCAATATATTCGCAGGGGCAATATGCGGAATCAACTATGGGCAAATAACAAAATGCGGAGCCATAGACAACAGTATAACAGCCTATGCCTCCAGCCTTTATGAACGTGCATACGTTGCTCTTGGCGGAATTGTCGGTGAGAATTCCGAGAATCTTGAATACTCCTATTCCTACGGTAATAGCCTGACTTCGTATTTATACGGTATTAATACCGAAGGTGTCGGCGTTTCGAGATTATACAATATAAGTGGCGGTCTAGTCGGTCAGTCAAAGGGTGAAATTACCGAATGCGTATGCGGTAAAAACGAGATACTCAGCTACTCCGAGGGATCAAATGACAAATACACAAAATCTTATAACGGAAGCTTTTTAGGACTTTTGCATGGCGGAAGCATTAAGCGTTCCTATGCCCTATACGACACCCTTCCCGTAATCTCAAACTCAAACGCACATCTTGTTGCTACGGTAACAAGTCTTTCGCTTTTCGGCTGTCCCAAGCTGACAAAAAACATATGGATCGAGAAAGACGACAGGGTAATTATTAAATACGATTGGATGAATCCGCGTGATGAATAACGAGTTTATTATAATTGACGGTGTAAGCAAGGAATATCCTTCTCTCACCGACAAGCCGACAAGGGCATTAAAAAATACAAATCTTTCCTTGCCCGATCGGGGACTAATTTTCGTAATCGGTAAAAGCGGAAGCGGTAAAAGCAGCCTTTTAAACATAATCGGCGGAATAGATGCTCCCAGCGAGGGTAATATCATCGTTAACGGATGCCGGATAAATCATTCCGACGAATATAACCTTAATTCATACAGAACCGACACTGTCGGCTTCGTTTTCCAAGACCATAACCTTATTGAAGATTTCAACGTAAGAGATAATATAAAACTTCCTCTGATTTCCAAAGGAAAGGTCGTTGATGAAAATAGGATTGACGAGCTTCTTACGTTTGTTGGTCTTAAAGATCAAGAACACAAAAAGCCCAGCTGTCTTTCCGGTGGGCAAAGACAAAGCATTGCAATTATTCGCGCTATTGCAAAAAAACCTAAGCTGTTACTCGCGGACGAACCTACCGGAAGCCTTGACGTCAACAGTGCAAAAAACATTTTTAAGCTTTTAAAAAAGCTTTCCGAGACTATGCCCGTGTTGGTCGTTACACACGACGCAAGAAGCGCGTATGAATTTGCCGACAGAATTATAGAGCTATGCGACGGAGTTGTAATTGGTGACATAATTAAAAACGGTGATACAGATCTTAACGAGCTTAATGCGGAATATGAAAAACGGCTAAAGAGCATTTATACAAACACTCCCTACTTTACTCCATACAATACGATACAAAGCGCTCCCTCGGAAAACAAGAGCAGTCCTCTTCCCTTCACAGGCGCTTTACGTATTGCGTTATCCCAGCTAAAGAGCAGGCTGATTCAGACTATACTGTTCATAGTCATCTTCTCTATTTCTCTAATGGGCTCGGGACTTGCTTATACCGTTACCGCATTCAACAGAGACAATGCCCTCGCTCGTACAATGAGCAAGGATGAAAACTCGGCGGTTGCACTGATCAAGGGGTATATAGACGAAAAGGGTAAAAATATTACTTATGACAACGACAGCTTCACATATGACGATTATCTGAAATACAGTGAGGATTATGGAAGTGTTTATAAGGTACTGCCCTGCTTCTACTCCTTTGAGCCGTATCTTGACACGGAGAAAAATGATGCCGTTGAGGAAGAGTTGCCTATGCCCGACGGCGACGTCGAGATCAACGGGCTTTGCGAATTGGAGGAAGAGATCGGTGAAGAGGAGCTTAATGAGTTTTTTGACTCAGCTCTTATTGAGGGAGAGTATCCAAGGTTAAACGATGATTGTATAGAAATTTTAATTTCCGATAAGCTTGCCGACAATGCGCTTGTACTCGGAACGGTATTCGATGACAAAACTGTATACCCCGGCTCGACCTACAAGGCTCTCATTGGCAGATGCTTTTCAACAGAAAACGTAAATTTCAAGATAACCGGAATTTACAGCTGTAAATACAGCGATTCCAATTCCGCTCCTTCGGATGATTTCAAGGATAAAAACGCCGTCTTTGCAAACGAGTTCGTTTTTCCTGTAGCATTAACAAACGGAGGTGCGATATCAAACAAAGCAATAGATGCCCCCTTGTTCTACGGCTCCTTTAAGATTTTCGAAAATGATATCGAAGAATACAGTGAGTATTCCTCGGCAATCGTTGCATTTGATACCATAGAGGACGCCTTAAAGATTGCCGATGATCTGTCTGTTTCGGTCATTTTTGCCGATGGATATGATGAGGAGTATATTTCCGACGATAAAATGCTTCTCTCTTATAATCTATACTGCGAATTTTTCGACAAATATGAGTTTGACAGCGACGGAAACCTTATTAACGGATTCAACAATCTTGTTTCCTCGGATCTTGAGGAACTTAGTATTAAGGTAGCGTTAAACGAAACCGAATATAAGGAATACGAAATCGTAGGTATATTCGAGGACGTTGAAAAAATAGGCGGTGTTGCCGTCGTAAATAACCTTGTCCGTACCGAAATTATACACGACTCTTACGGTATATCAAGTATTCTTATCTCTAAGGATTCGGCAGATTTGAACGAGATCATTGAGCGGTTTAATAATCAAGAAATAATTATCCTCTCGCCCGAAAACAATGAAATGTTATTCGTTGACAAATTATTCTCAATGATTAAGGAGGCAATGATTCTTATCACTGCGGTGATTATTGTCTTTATTCTCATACTCATGTATGCGATAATTACGAAAACAATTTCAGACAACAAAAAAAACATAGGTATACTTAGAACATTCGGAGTGTCGAGGCGTGATCTGATCAAGGTTTATCTGATAAACGACGTTATTTATCTGCTCTGCTCCTTCGTTTTAGGCGTAGGATTATATGCACTTAGTTGCACTGCCGTAAACTATTTAATGAGCAAATCGATTGGAATGAATCTAACGCTTCTATTCGTAAATCCGATTGCGATTCTGCTAATGCTTGTGATAAGCATCGTCGCAATCACCCTCTCAAGTGCAATTCCTATCATAAAATACACAAAAATGAGTCCTGCCGAGGTTATACGTACAAATGTTTAAATTTCGCGTAATGCTATTGAAGCTATGCTTCAAGCGGTTCGACCCCGTTTTGTATTAGTTCACCAACAAAAAAGCAACCGCAAGGGTTGCTTTTTGTTGGTGCCGGTAGTCGGGGTCAGAACTTGGCATTACGCACTTTTGTCTTATTTTTCCGCAACTTTTTATTTCGCGTAATGCTATTGAAGCTATGCTTCAAGCGGTTCGACCCCGTTTTGTATTAGTTCACCAACAAAAAAAGCAACCGCAAGGGTTGCTTTTTGTTGGTGCCGGTAGTCGGGGTCGAACCGACACGGTATTGCTACCTTCGGATTTTGAGTCCGACGCGTCTGCCAATTCCACCATACCGGCATATTAATGTGACCAGATTAGCCACGTTTAATATTATAGCATATAAAAATAGAAAAATCAATATATTTTGAGATAATTTACACTAAAAATTTGGGGCTGCCATAAAAAGGCATCCTATATGGGAGGTACCCCTAAGGACGGTTTTTAAAATTAAATACGATACCTACCGACAGGAAAAGGACAGAGAAAGCAACTGCGTTCTCTGTTCTCTTTTCTTGACAAGCACTGCATCTGTGTCCACAGAGGCAGAATACTGAATTGACGGCAAGCCGTCATGAATTGAAGCCGTATGGCTTCATGATTTGAAATCTTGCGATTTCATGAATTGAATTGCCATATTACTTAAATGCCGAAGACAATTTATGCACCGCAGGTGCAAATCATGGCGACAGCCAATTCGCACCCGCAAGAGCAATTCATTGCTTTGTGTCCTTAAGGGGACAAAGCATAATATCAGAACTTTCTCTTGAGCGGATTTTCTGCGTGGACGTTCTCGATTACTCCGATTACCGCCTTGGACATCTCGTTGGAGACAAGTAGGGGCTTGTTTTCGGTTATTTTGTAATAGAGGCTTTCGTAAATCTTGGCAGTGCCGACATCAAAAGCTGTGCCGGGATAGGTTCCCTCTTCCTCGTGAGCTACGAGAGTTTCCTTACAGTAGATGGGAGTCCAGTCATCCTTATGTATAAACTCCTCGATAACAGGTCTTTCGGGATTCTCTCCGTCTACGATGTACTTGATCTTATAGCCGTTAGGAGTAGACTTATACGTACCCTTAGTACCTTGAAGCTTAAGGTTGTAGTCGGTGAAGGCATCGGTGTTATTAATCTCAATATCAACAACAGGCTTACCGGGTGCGGTAAGGATGATTTTACAGTAGTCGTCACCGTCTCCGCTGGTAAGGGCGGTATCAAGCTTGGAATATGCAACTCTCGTGTGCTCGTCGAAGTCAAGGAATCCGAGAGCCATTGCTACGGGATGAGGACCGGTATTGTAAAGTCCGCCTGCCAACTTCTTCTGAAGAGTCTGCCAGTCCCAACGTCTGGAAAGAGAGTTATAACGAATGGATATCTGTTTTACGTCACCGATGGTTCCGTCTTCGCAAAGACGGAGTGCATCTAGATAGAAGGGTGCGGGCTGAGTGTTGTGGAATACTGCAAGAACAACGCCCTTTTCCTCTGCCGTTCTGATAAGATCCTCGCACTCGTATCTGTTTCTTGCGAAAGGCTTCTCACTGAGCACGTTGAAGCCGTGAAGAAGAAGGTCCTTGCTGATGGGATAGTGCATTTCAGAGAAGGATGCATTGACAACAATATCAATATCCTTCTTATAAAAGAGCTCTGTATAGTCGGAAAGTATTTTTGCACCGGGAAATTCCTTCTCGGCTATCGCTCTTCTGTGTTCGTCCTTATCAACGACGTACTTAACTTCATAAAATTCATTTCTCTCGGAGTGGTAGTATGCTCCGTGAATATCTCTTCCGGATCTACCCTGGCCTATAACTGCAAGATTAAGCTTTTTCATTTTCTTTCCTTTCTGTTTAAACAATCAAAGTAATGCAGAGCTCTTATCGTCAAGATAAAGAATTGCGTTATCCTGAAGTCTGAGTATACTCGCAGGGCAATGCTCGTCAATTGTACCGTTCAAGGTTTCAAATACCGCCTTTGCCTTAGTAGGCGCGGGAACTATACAGAAGAGATAAGGAGCCTTTACAAGAGTAGGAACGGTGAGTGTAAGTGCGTGGGTAGGAACTTCGTCAAGCGACTTGAAGCATCCGTCATTTACCTGCTGATTACGGCAGATCTCATCAAGCTTTACGGGCTTGACAACCTTATTATCCTTGAAATCTGCGACGGGAGGATCGTTGAATGCGATGTGTCCGTTTTCTCCAATTCCCATTACAACAACGTCGGTGGGATTGTCAAGAAGAAGCTGACCGTATCTTGCTGCCTCGGCATCGGGATCCTTTGCTTCGCAGTCGATATAGTTTACGCTCTTGAAGGGAACGAGTCCGAAGATATGCTCACGAAGGAAGTTGCCAAATCCCTGGGGAGCGTCCTTGGAAAGACCGATGTACTCGTCCATGTGGTAGGCATTAATTCTGTTCCATTCGATCTCCTTATCGTTAACGAGAGAAAGAAGAACGTCGTTCTGGGAGGGTGCTGCTGCGAAGATCACGTTGATCTCAGCCTTCTCGGAAAGGAGCGCCTTGAACCTTGCCTTAATGTCAGCGGCAGCATTCTGCCCCATTATTTCTCTGTTTTCAAAGATTTTTACATTTAATTTGTCTACGTTATAGCTTTTCATTTTCTCTTTCCTTTCTTAAAGCAGCGACCTGAGCTGATCCACCGCAACGGCGAAGGATTCCTCGGTGCTATTAAATTTATAGGGGTTCTCAAAGGTCTTACCCACGAGAGTGTGGAGTCCTGAGAAGGTCTCAAGATGAGGCTCGAGGGTGATGAAGGTATCCTTTGCCCCGCGTCCTCTGTAATCGTCGAGAACCTCCTTGATCTGTGCCTCACCCTTACCCGCGGGAACAATTGCACCTGCGTAGAGTGAGTCCTTGATGTGGAAGTATTCTATGTAAGGAAGAAGCTTCTCGTATGCGTCGGGATATGGCTTATAGTTGTCAAGAACGAAGTTACCCATATCGAATACCGCCTTAAGTCTGCCACCGAAGTGAGAAAGAATATCAAGGCACATTTCGGGCGACTCTCCGTAGATCTTCGCCTCATTCTCATGACAGAGAGTTATTCCGTATTCCTCGGCAACGGCTATCATTTTTTCAAGTCGCTCGATTACCGCAGAACGGCACTCTTCCCTTGTCTTACCCTTGGGAAGATAGAAGCTGAATACTCTTACAAGACTTGTTTCAAGCCTCTTTGCTATTTCGCATACTCTTCTTGTAAGAGCAAGATGCTCGTCAAAATCGTCGTTAAGATTGATCTTGCCAAGAGGAGAGCCGATCGAGGAGATTTTAATTCCGTGTTCATCAAGTATAGCCTTTGCATTGCCAAGCTCTTCATCGGTAAGAGTTGAAATATTCTTCTTATCAACAAATCTTACCTCGATATATCCGATACCGAAGTCCTTCATCGCCTTTACCTGACCAAGGAAGCTGTCACAGTACTCATCTGCAAAAGCAGACATTATAAGATTTGCCATTAAACCTTAAACTCCTTTACACATGTGTCTTTTCCCGTTTCAATAGATTCATTTATAGCATTGAGAACGAAAACGGGGGCAATAAAATCATCATAAGAGATCATCTGCTCCTCGCCCGAGAGGATTTTATAGAATTCGTCAAATTCGGCAAGGAAACAAGTACGGCCGATGTCGCACTTCTGCACCTCGGTGGTCTCCTCGGCACATCTTACTATGTGATAATTGTAGTTACCCGAGGTAAATACTCCGAGTACGTCGTACTCATCATATCTGAATACTACCGAAATATTATCTCCCTTAACAAAGGCTCTTACGGACTTAGGATATCTGCCGTATATCTCGCTCACCATTTCAACAAGGTGCTGAGAATAGAAGTAGAAGCCTCCGTAGGGGTTATCCATGTTAATAGGAGCACGAACGACGCCCGAAAGTGTCTTGCCGAAAACGTTCTCTTCCCTATCCTTCTTCATAGCCTTTACGAAAAGATCGTGCTTACAACAAGAGCCTCCGGTGATCTTAACGCCTGCCTCACGGCACTCTCTCATAAACCGAACAGCCTCTTCACCGCACACGGTAACGGGCTTATCGATAAACATGGGAACACCGCTCTTAATATAGGGCTTAGCGTACTTATAATGATTTGCACCGTGTCTTGCGGTAACGATAATACCGTCAACGTGACCTACTGCCTCATCATATGCATTCATTACCGTCACACCGTACTTGTCACGTAGCTTTTCAGCCGCCTCGGTATCATCGCTGTATACTCCGATTACCTCAACGTCCTTATACTTTTCCTCATCCCTTATAAAATCAAGGAAGGAATTTGCGTGAGAATTCTCACATCCGAGAATAACTACCTTTTTCATATTAACCTCCATTGCGTCGTATATATGGTAACTTTACAAATTTAATCAGATGGTACATTGTTCTGATAGTATTAATAAACATTTTATCTGACAATTCTATTTTAACAAAGATTTTTGTTAAAGTAAATACACAAAAATAAGATTTTATATTGACAAAACTAACCTTTGATGTTAAAATAGTCGAGTCGGGGGTGATTTTATGGCTGTTGAGATATCAAATGCACGTTTCAAGGATTTTGTTTTTAATCATCTTATACACAAAAATCCAACGGACAAGCGTAACAATTTTGCTCGTCACGTACACAATCAGTACGAAATAATTCTTTTTATCAACGGCGATGCTACGTATATAATAGAGGATAAAAGATATAAGCTACGTCCTTATGACCTTATTCTCATTCCGCCGTCAAAATATCATTACATCCAGATCGACAGTGACGTCGATTACGACAGATTTAATATCCTCTTCCCCACAAATGAGATCGGAGAAAGTCTAATTTCAAGAATTCCGGAAAGCACGGATGTTGTTTGCTGCACCGACAACCGAGCAATACGAGGAGTTTTCACAAGACTTGACCGATATACCGAGCTTGGCAGCGACG
The DNA here is from genome assembly GCA_045647805.1 of Eubacteriales bacterium. GTDB lineage: Bacteria > Bacillota > Clostridia > Oscillospirales > CAG-272 > UBA1740. The sequence continues at coordinate 16,114 of JAZRMT010000148.1, forward strand.
TTATCGAGGATCTTATGCCCGGACTGATAAAGGAGCTTTTCTACATTCTGTCCGACACGCTGCATGAGCGTATATCAAAGCCCGAGAATACCTCACCTATAATTTCAAAGGCACTGGATTACATAAACAACAACATTTACACTATTAAGGATATTGAAGAGGTCAGCTCGGCACTATTCATTGCTCCCACCTACTTTTTCAGAATATTTAAGGAGCAGATGAAGATATCTCCAAAAAAATACATTACAGTAAAGCGGCTTATCGCTGCTGAAAGAAGGATAAGAGACGGAGAAAAGCCTACTGACGTATTTTCGGAATGCGGTTTTTCAACCTATACCGCTTTTTACAAAAGATACGTCGATTACTTTGGCGTTGCCCCTTCAAAAACCAAATAAAAGATACCGCTTCTTCGAAGCGAAATAATAATAGAGCGAAATTACCACGAAAAAAATGGTAGTTTCGCTCTGCTTTTTTGTTTATTATTCTTCGATCTTTTATGATCTTAAAAATCATTTATATATTAATTTCTTCGCCGCCGGAACGGTACATAGCAAGAATAAGCTTAATTACCTTCTCTGCCTCGTAGACGTCGATCGGGAATTTTCTGCCGGTTTTAAGACAATCGTAAAAGTCGGATATAAGCGTTATATGACCGTTACCGTATACGTCCTTACCGTAAAGAGGCTTACCGTCGCTTCTTACAACAAATTCTCCGTCAACGATGATATTATCTCCGGAAAGAACTACCTCATGCTTGTCGGTAGAAAAAGTGAATACGATCGGATACCAATGATTTGCGGAATTGGTTGCGTTGATAACGAATCTGCTCTTATCCCCGACCTTGAATACTCCGAACGCCGTATCCTCTACCTCAATTATTTCCTTATGGGTATTATTTGCTACATTAGCCACTACCTTATTAGGCATTCCGCAGAACCACTGAAGCAAATCAAGAGTGTGAAGGGCTTGGTTTATCATTACTCCTCCGCCCTCGGTTGCCCATTTTCCTCTCCAGCCGGATTCGGTATAATAGCGGTCGTCACGTTCCCATACAAGAGTTCCCGATGCTGAAAAAACGGTCTGATTATCAAACAACTCCTTTACGTATCTGACGGATGAATTGTATCTGTTCTGATGACAAACGCCAAAGGTTGCAGATGAACTCTCGACTGCTGCCTTCAATTTATCCAGCTCCTCCATGTTGATTCCAACCGGCTTCTCAGAAAGCACATTTATTCCTCTTTCAAGTGCGGCACAGGAATATTCAACGTGAAGATAGTGCGGCAAGCAGATATGTACGACATCAGGCTTGATCTCGTCAAGCATTTTATAATAATCGGTATAGACTAAGGAGTTCAGTCCGAATTTTTCCTTTGCCTTCTCACATTTTTCGGGCTTAAGGTCACAAAGAGCAGCTATATCCTCTCCAAGCTCACAAAGAGCGTTAATGTGAAGAGGTCCAACCGATCCTATACCGACAACACAGCTTCTCATATAAATCTCCATTCTGTCGCCTATCGGGCGACCGCACAAACATATAACTAATTTTTGACACCGCCGTTTCGGCGGCATTTTGGATTAAAGCTCCTAAATGCGAAAATTTGAGGCGTGAAACGCCCTAAACTATAAAGCAGATGGGACGTATCTTTCACGCTTATCTCCATTTTTTTACTTAGAAAATTATAAATCCCCGGAGAAAAGAAGTCAACATACAAAAATCAGTTTTTGTTTAACAAAACTATCTTTCTGTCAGGATTGCTGCTTTTTTGCTTATAAACGATCTTAAGTGCTCTGAATATATATCTTTTTATCAGACTTTGCTTTTTAAATTCTCCGTAAAACATCACCACATCAAACATAACGAGAATGATAGGCATAGGAGATATACCCCCAAGATTGATACACTGGATAATAAAGAAGGCAAAAAGCAACAGAAAGATCATATGATAGATGGGAGCAGTCAGAATCACTCCTCTGATCCTTGATACACCGTCCTTTTCTCCGACCTTGCCAATAAAATACGTGCCCTCGAGAAATCCGTTATCCTTGGTTGGACGCTCGGTCATTTCACATTTAATTTTCAAGCGTTCGCCCTTTTCCTTAACGTGCATTTTAGGCTTGCCCTTTGACGTATCGTAATTCTCGGCCTCAACTACAAGGTTGTTATCCCTGAGAACCGAAAGAAGCTCTTCTCTGCCTGCACCTATCTCATAATTAACAAAAAGCATTATTAATCCTCATCAAGCCCCGCATATATAAGATTCATTATGCGAGGAATCAGTATATCGTGGCATCCTCCAACGTGAGTTGCGTGGAATATAGCAACTCTGTTTGTCGGATCGCTGAAAATAAAGCTCATTTTTGCTCCGTCCCAGCCAAAGGTACCCTTGGGTACAAGAGTTCCTGCATCGGCAGGGTTTGTCATAACTCTTACTCCGTAGCAATAATTGAAGCCTCTGTGATAATCGGTAGCATACGCCTTGTTCTGCTCGGGTGTTAAAAGAGTTGAACGCATAAGATCAACCGTTCTTGAAGCAAGTATTCTGTTACCCGACTTGCCCATTCCGTGGTGGGCGAGGGCATCGGCAAGAAGTATGTAATCATCCGCGGTGGAAATAAGTCCCGCACCGCCACTCTCATATTCTACGCCAAATCTGTAAATATTCTGCGTTTTCGGGATTTCTACAGCCTCCTGCTTTTGTGAGTCATAGTTATACTGCGGTGCCATAAGCTCTTCCGCCTTATCCGTAAGCTTGAAGCCCGTGTTATACATCCCGAGAGGCTCGAAAAGGTTTTCTCTCATATAATCGCCAAGACGTTGTCCCGACACAACCTCGATAAGTCCGCCGAGTACGTCGTGGGAAAGGCTGTACTGATACCTTTCACCCGCATCGAAGAGGAAGGGATCCTCGGGAAGTGCCCTGATAATGTCAAGCGTTGGACATTTTCCGTCTGTTTGTTCCCTGACCTTACTTATTGCGTGCCTTGAAAGATTATAATCAAGCCCCGACATCATTCCGAAAAGGTGCTTGATAAGTATTGGATTTTTTGGCTCTCTCAAAATCTGATTGCCATCTTCATCCCTAGCAAGAACCTTAACGTTCTTAAATTCGGGAATATAAGCGCAGACCGGCTCGTATGCAAGGATCTCTCCACGCTCGATGAGCTGCATTGCAGCCGTGCAGGTTGCTACCTTCGAGCAGGAATAAAGATTATAATATGCATTTTTTCTTACCGGTGTTCTGAGCTTAAGATCCTCTACTCCGCTTTGATAACGGAATATTTCCTCGTGATCCTTGTAAATAACGGTATCCGAGCCCGGAACTCCAAGCATTGGAACAAAATAATCGAGAAAATCCTTTAATCGTTGAAAATTCATTGAAACAATATCTCCTTGAAAAAATATACATTTATAATTATATACTCCCACGCCAAGCTTTTTCTTGTAGAATTATAGAAATAATTATAATTATTTTCCCATAATAAAACTAAACGTTGTTATCCCAAAGTCAAAACGGTTACGCCGGCATCTCCTTCACCGTATTCTCCGTGGCGGTAGGATTTTATTCTCTTGTCCGTCTTAAAATATTTCCAAAGTGCCGCCTTCAATGCTCCGGTTCCCTTGCCGTGAATTATTCTGATAGTTGGCATACAGGCAAGGATCGCATCGTCGATATATTTATCCACTACGAACCAAGCGTCATCTCCGATCATTCCTCTGACGTCAATTTCCGGGCGGAATGAGGTGTTTACCGTCTTCTTCACCTTTCCCTCGTTTACCTTCGGAGCCGTGGATGCGGTGTATTTTACGTTGCCCTCGATCAGTCTGAGCTTGTCCTCGGTAACCTTTGTTTTTAAGATGCCCGAGCTCACGCTGACAAGTCCCTTTTTATCCTTAAGTGCGGTGACCTCGCCCTCCCTTGAGATGGTCGTTACAAAGACCTTATCACCAACCTTGAGAGGTCTCGGAAGCTTATAATCCTCCTCAAGAGATATATCACGGATCGCAATGCCCGAGATAAGTCCCTCGCTCTCACGCATTCTGCGTCTGACCTCTTCTCTTGCACTTATCATCATTTCATTGCGTTTATCCTTGTCCTCTTGCTTTCTCAATTCTTCAAGCTGACGGAAGATAAACTCGCTTGATGCTCTTGCACTTTCAAGGATCTGCTTGGCTTTTTCTGTCTGTTTTAGGATTTCTTCCTCGCTTTTAGCAATTTTTCTTTTCAGCTCGGCTTCTTGAGTATTTTTGAAGCTTTCGTACTCACGCCGCATTTTTTCAGCGAGCTCTCTTTCCCGCTCCATCTCGATTCTGTTGGTGTCAAGTCGCTCGATAACGTCCTCGAACCGTTTATCATCACCCTCAATAAGAATTCCGGCACGCTTGATAACGTCCTCGGGAATTCCGAGCTTTTCCGAAATAGCGAAGGCATTTGATTTACCAGGTGTGCCTACTACCAACTTGTAGGTCGGGCGAAGCGTTTCCACATCAAATTCGCAGGAAGCATTCTGAACGCCCTCGGTTTCAAGAGCATACGCTTTAAGCTCGGCATAATGAGTGGTTGCCGCAGTAAGAGCACCCATTGCAGCAGTTTTCTCAAGTATTGCTGTGGCAAGTGCGGCTCCCTCTATCGGATCTGTTCCCGAGCCCAGCTCATCAAAGAGAACAAGTGATTTTTTACCAACGTTCTTCAGAATTTCAGAAACGTTGACCATGTGCGAGGAGAAGGTGGAAAGCGATGCTTCAATGCTCTGCTCGTCACCTATATCAACGAGAATTTCCTCAAAGATACCGACAGTAGAGTTTTCGAGTGCGGGAATTTGCAGTCCTGCCTGAGCCATAAGCGAGAAAAGACCGAGAGTTTTTAGCGTTACGGTCTTACCGCCTGTGTTGGGGCCGGTGATTATCAGGGTTTTAAAATCCCCACCGAGAGAAACATCAATAGGAACTACCTTATCCTTCTTGATAAGCGGATGCCTTGCTCGTTTAAGGTCTATTACTTGCTTTTGGGAAAGGACGGGCATTTCGGCACGCATATCCATAGCAAGCGTAGCTTTAGCGAATGCGAAGGCAAGCTCGGTGATATTATGATAATTTAAGGAAATTACAGATGACAGCTCACCGCATTCAGCCGAAAGAGAGGAAAGTATTCGTTCGATCTCCTGCTCCTCGGCATTAGAGAGGCTTTTCAGCTCATTGTTCGCTTCTACTACCGCAAGGGGCTCGACGAAAAGCGTAGCTCCCGAGGATGAGGTGTCGTGGACAAGTCCCTTCATCTCATTCTTGTACTCCGCTTTTACCGGTACAACGTATCTGCCGTTTCGCATAGTGACTATGTTTTCCTGCAAATACTTGAGCCTTGCACCTCCGACGTAGCTTTGTAGCGTGTCTTTTATTTTGTTATTTGCGTTTCTGATCTTACGGCGAATCTCGGCAAGCTCGGGGCTTGCTTCGTCTGCGATCATTTCAGGCGAAAGAATTGATTTCGTTATCTTATTCTCAAGCTCTCTGTTCGGGATAAGTCTTAAGAATATCTCGTCAAGGCAGGTGTCAAAGAGCTTGTCTGTATTAATATAATCGAGAACCATTCGTGAACTGCGAAGAAGTGAGGCTATTTCCAAAAGCTCCTGGGGAGAAAGGATAGCTCCCTTGTAGGCTCTGTCTGCCGATGAAGTCACTCTGTCCTCGGCGGAAAAAGCGGGATAACCCTTAGCGTTTATGAGCCTTTTTGCATCTTCGGTCTTATTCTGCCAGGAGAAGACAACGTCGTAATCGGGAGAAGGCATAAGAGCTCTCGCTCTGCTTTTTGCTCCTTCGGTGGACGCACAATCACAAAGTGCATCGATTATTTTATCATATTCAAGAGTTTGCAGTGTTTTCTTGGTAAAAAGCATTAATAAATATACCTTTCGGGTAAATTATCTCGGGGCTACGTCTTTATAAAAATCAAGAGTTTTAAAGCCGTGACCAAGCTGATTAAGTATATATTCCTCGGCGGCTCTTGCAAAAAGACGCATATCATCATCCGAAATGTTGAAGGAAAAAATCCTCTCTATCGGTGAATAAATACAGTAGCCAAGAGCGGTCTTTGCGCCCTCGGAGAGTATGCATATAATATGTGTTTCGTGGGGATCGGGATGCTCAGCGTGCATTTTCGCCGCCTTTTCGCGACAGGCTCGGCATTCGATTATTCCGCCCATTATGTCAAAGAAAAAGTCTCCGCTCCGCTCACCGCAATTATTGCAAGAAAGAACGTCGGGCATAAATCCGAGGATAGATGCAGCTCTTATCTCAAATGCCGCCTTGATCTTGGTTAGCGAATACTTCCCCTTTGCTATGGCATAAAGTGAGTTTAGAGACAGCCTGAGAAGCTCGCTCTCCGCCTCCTCGACGGTAACGTCGGAAAGCACCTCGGCAATATACCCAGAAAGAGCAAGCCCCTCTATGGTCTTACGAATATCAAAAAAGCTTTCTATAAGCTCGGCTTCCTTTATCCAAAGCTTGTCCCCTTGACCGTACAAAACGAAGTTGCCGTAGCAAAACTGCATAGTAGCCGCCATTTTACGGCTTTTAAGCGACCTTGCTCCTCTGGCAAGAGCTGTTATCGCCCCTCGCTCCTCGGTAAAGATCGTTATAAGCCTATCGGTCTCTTTGATATCAACCGTTCGTATTACAAGCCCCTTAACCTCGGTAAGCATCAGTTCTCTTCCCTGAATCCGAAGTCGTGAATATTGAAGTCGCTGTCACGCCAATTTTCCTTTACTCTGACGTAAAGATCTAAGAATACCTTGGTATCAAGCATTTTTTCAATATCCTCTCTTGCCTGAGTACCGATCTTTTTGACCGTGGCACCGTTTTTGCCTATTATTATACCTTTGTGGGTAGCCTTTTCACAATATATCTCGGCTCTTATGGAAACGACGCCCCGCTTCTCCTTCCATTCCTCGATGGTAATAGCAGTACCGTGAGGTATCTCCTCGTCAAGATTACGGAGAAGCTTTTCTCTTATCATTTCTGCGGCAACCTGCTTTTCGGGCTGATCGGTCACGATATCATCACTAAAGAACCAATCGCTCTCGTTAAGATATCTTTCGCACTCGGAAACAACGACATCAACGCCCTTGCCGCTCTTGGCGGAAATGGGAATTACCGCATCAAAGTCGAATGCCTCGGCATATGCCTGAATCGTCTTGGCTATATTAGCCGCTCTGACGGAATCAATCTTATTTATTACAAGGATTGCGGGAATCTTATCGGACTTGAGCCTTTTGATTACGCCCGCCTCGATATCTCCGACCTCCTCCCTGGCTTCGGTGACAAGAATTGCACTGTCAACGCCACCGAGGGTATTACTTGCGGTCTTAACCATAAAATCACCGAGCTTTGTTCGGGGCTTATGGATTCCGGGAGTATCAAGAAAAACGAACTGATCCTCTCCTACCGTATGTATTCCGGTGATTCTGTTTCTTGTCGTCTGTGGCTTCTTCGACACTATTGCGATCTTCTCCCCGAGAATTGCGTTGAGAAGAGTAGATTTGCCCACGTTGGGACGTCCAACTATTGCTATAAAAGCAGTTCTTTTCATTATCCTAACCTCAATTTATATTTCCAATGTTTCGACTATGTCTCTTTGTGCCGAGCACTGTGCTTCGTCATCCTCCTCGCTTCTCTCATGGTCATATCCCAAAAGATGAAGTGTGGAATGAATGGTGAGAAAGGCTGCCTCCTCGATAAAGCTATTCCCTATCTCCTTTGCCTGCTCCTTTGCTCTCTCGATATTTAATACAATATCACCGAGAGGCACCGGCTCATCGAGGGCATCCTCAAGATCCTCGGAATAAAAATCGTACATTGGGAAGGAAAGCACGTCGGTTGACGAGTCCTTGTTTCTGTATTCGGAATTCAGCTTTCTGATATATTCTCCGTCACAAACGGTGACCGACACCTCAGCATCATAATCAAAACCCTCGTAATCAAGAGTCTTTACTACGGCTTGTCTGATAGCCGATTTGAAATAATAATCGCACTCATCAAACCTACGGATAGCCGAAAAGCTTATAAACAGTTTTCTTTTACTCATTCATTGCTCCGTCCCTTCTGCGTTACCGCAAATTTTTTCTCGTTCTTCTCCTTCTCATAGCTCTCGTAAGCCGAAATTATCTTTCTTACCAGATGGTGACGGACGACGTCTCTTTCGGTAAATTTGAATATTCCTATGCCCTCAATTCCGTCAAGTATCCTTGCGGCGATAGAAAGTCCGCTCTTTTTGCCAAAGGGCAGATCGGTCTGCGAGAGGTCACCCGTGACCACCGCCTTGGAATTATAGCCGAGACGTGTCAGGAACATCTTCATCTGCTCGGGAGTGGTATTCTGTGCCTCGTCAAGAATGATAAAGGAGTCGTCAAGCGTTCTTCCGCGCATATAAGCGAGAGGGGCGATCTCTATCGTTCCTCTTTCCATATGTCTTTGATAATTCTCGGCTCCGAGCATTTCAAAAAGTGCATCGTAAAGCGGTCTCAGATAAGGATCTATCTTGCTTTGCAGATCACCCGGGAGAAATCCGAGACGCTCTCCCGCCTCAACGGCAGGTCTTGTAAGAATTATTCTTGAGACGCTTTTATTACGAAGTGCCTCCACAGCCATTGCAACGGCAAGAAAGGTCTTACCCGTACCCGCGGGACCAAGTCCGAGAATTACCGTATTCTTTTTTATTGCCTCAACGTATTTTTTCTGACCGATGGTTTTTGCCTTTATAGGCTTACCTCTGTTAGTAACGCAAATTACATCTCCCGAAAGAGAGACGGGAGATTCGTCCGAATTATCCTTTACAAGCGAGATAACGTATTCAACGCTCTGCTCGCTGAGGGTTTCGCCCGCACCGCTCATATGCTTAAGATACTCGAGAGTTCTTGCCGCCTTCTCGGCAGCATCGGATTCTCCGGACACAACTATTGCATCGCCATCCTCGGTATTTTTGTTCCTATTGGATATTCTGACGTCAAAAGCCCGTTCGATTATCCTGACGTTGGAATCGAAGGAGCCAAAGATAGCAGAGGTAGCCTCGCTGGAATTAGTCATTACAATTTTTTCGGTCATTAATAGATCCTTTCGTCTTCACTCTGCGGTAAATGGAGCATCGGTACCGATCTCATCGGTAAACACAATGACCGACCTCATTCGATATCCTGTATCGGTAAATTCGCCCGAGGTATTGATCCTCAGGAGATCGGAGGAGGAAAGGCGGGCGGCGGTTTTGGCACTGAGCATTTCGGAAACCACTAAAACCAACTGAGCGTCGCTATAAATTCCAACGCCGTTTTCCTTCACTACCGTTTTTTCGGTCAGGATTTCTATGGGCAGCTTACACCTACCAAGGAGTGAAAATGTTTTTACATCCTTTATTATATCACATTCCAAATACTGATTTCCATATTTTTTTAAAATATTTGTTTGAAAATTAAATATTTTTACGCTTAATGAGCTGATTTTTTCCTCGGAGGCTGTTTTTTTAAGATATTCTCTGTCACATTCGGCACTTATCTCTTCTTTCAGTCTGCCGATTACACTCCCCTCCGCATAGCAATACTGTGTACCTCCCTCTGTCGGAATGACACCCGAAATTAGTATATCGCCGCACTTGACGGTATCTCCGGGCTTGACCATTGCATATCCACGCTTTACGGTTATTTCTTCAATAACTGCATCTGTGGTTGCTATCACGTTGGAATATCCGTTTTTTGAAGGCTCTTTCTCTTCGTTTTTATTTTCATTTTCTATAACCGTTACGTAGGCAACGGTTCCCCGTCTGTTAATATTAATCCATGAAATTTCGGGATTAGCCTCCAGGAATTTATGCTCGGTCTCGCTGCGGCTTTTAAAACCAAAGACCTCTCCGACGGAAAATCCGCAGGAATCCAGACCTTCTATTATCTCGACGTCGGAAATTTGCTCGTTCCCGTCAACTCGTATATCCCATATAAGGCTCCCCGAAACCAAAATCATTAAGAGTGAGATAAAAGAACCGAAAAGTATCGACTTTTTATGCTCAGTCCGTTTGATAAGACCGTACAACCCCTTTGGCTCGGTTGCTTTGTACTCTATTTTATCCGAAAGTAGCTTGCTGACACGTAAAAAATCACGTTCTCTGACCGAAATGGTACCGTTATTATTGATTTTTGATGGAATTTTAGCCCGCAAGAGAATACTCGTCACATCGCTGAGCTTATCGGACGGTATTGAAATTTGCCTATAACCGAGTATAAGAAAATCAATTTTTACCATATCTAAAAGCTATCTCCTTCACCTTTCCCGTTATTTCAAGACTGTTGTTTTCAAAAACGGTTATATCCAGACGCTCTCCGCCGATCAGTATCCTTCCACCGCGACTTTTCAAGATCACGCTGACATCAGAAAATTCTTCAACTGTAACTATTCCGCAAAACAGCAACGACATCCCTCGCCTACCCCTTTGTGCCTCCAATCGGAAAGACGAGGGTGGCGATGACATCTTCGTATGTGATTTTAAAGCTGCTTTTTCTGTCATTATTTTTCCCCTTCCGTCATAAGACTTTAATAAATTGTATGACGGAGATAATTTAAAATGACAGATAGCATCAAGCCGAATAAAAGAAATAATCAAGCACTGATAATTTTTGTCCTTTGTTGTTTTATATGTATAGCTTTCAGAAACGAACTAAACGAATCTATACGCTTTGGAATAAAGCTTGCGGCAGGCTCGGTAATTCCGTCATTATTCCCGTTTTTTGTGATTTCCGATTACCTATCTAAGAACATAGATTACGGTAATACGGGGATTGCGGCTTCTGTTTTCGAGAGATGCTTCGGAATACCTAAACAGGGCTTATACGCTTTCATTCTCGGTAATCTATGCGGCTTCCCTCTGGGGGTACGATGTGCCGCAGAGCTATACAAAAACGGATGTCTTTCAAAAGAGGAGTGCGAGAGGCTATGTGCAATTTCAAACAACCCATCATTGGCGTTTGTCATTTCGGTTGTGGGAGCATCTATGCTTAAGGATATTTTCCTCGGAGTGTTACTGTATATATCGGTTCTCGCATCCACATTTATAACAGGTATAATATTTAAACAAAAATGTGAGAAAATCGAATTTTGCGATTTTAATTATAGGCAGAGTTTCTCAATTTCCGAGTCTATAAAGAATGCCGGATGGTCATCCGTAAGCGTTTCGTCATTTATTGTTTTCTTTTCCGCAATTATCGGAATAGTTAAAAAAATTATTACTTACAAAGATGCTCTTGCTATTGTCGCAATGCTTTTAGAGATTGGAAACGGAGCCTTATTACTTACCTCATCCACAGGATTTTCGACAAAAATCAGTTTTGGACTTTGCGGTTTTGCACTTGCTTTTTCCGGCTTTTCGGTTCATCTTCAAGCTTTTAGTTTTTTGCCAACGGATATTTCACGTAAGAAATATTTGCTTATAAAATTTATCGAAGGTGTTATCTCTTTCGTTATTTCTTTTTTACTGTTATTTTTTGTTTTTTAATATTATTATTCTTTTACAGCAACAATGTTATTTATATCTCAATAATGCTTCATTGCGACAAAAAACAAAGGCTTCCCGAAAAAACGAGAAGCCTTTGTCAAACAAATATTTATTTTATAAATTACTTAGCAAGTCTTGCCTCAAGAGCCTCGAGCTCTGCGTAAAGCTCTGCGGGAACTCTCTCGCCAACCTGAAGATAGAACTCACGGATAGCCTTGCAATCCTCGAGCCAAAGCTCCTTATCTACGCTGAGAAGATCCTTTACGGTATCAACGCTGATATCAAGACCTGTGAGGTCGATATCCTCTGCGTTGGGAACGTAACCGATAGGAGTCTCCACTGCGTCAACCTTACCCTCACAACGAGCAAGGATCCACATAAGGACTCTCATATTGTCACCGAAGCCGGGCCAGATGAAGTGACCTTCGTCATCGGTTCTGAACCAGTTAACGTGGAAGATCTTGGGAGCATTGGTAATTCTCTTACCCATATTGAGCCAATGTGCCCAATAGTCACCCATATCGTAACCTACGAAGGGACGCATAGCCATAGGATCGCGACGAACTACGCCAACAGCACCTGCTGCTGCCGCGGTGGTCTCCGAAGCCATGATCGAGCCAACGAAGGTACCGTGCTGCCAAGAGGTAGACTGATATACGAGGGGAGCGGTCTTTGCACGTCTGCCGCCGAATACGATTGCAGAAATCGGAACACCTGCAGGCTCGTTGAACTTATCGGAGATGC
>JAZRMT010000149.1:0-21530 GCA_045647805.1 Eubacteriales bacterium
GCTGCCCACTTTGCGGGTGTTGGTGAAGATCTGCTTGATAAGTCTCCTTTCGAGCTTTCGGGCGGACAGAAGCGACGCGTAGCGATTGCAGGCATTATTGCAATGCGTCCCGATGTTCTCGTTCTTGACGAGCCTGCAGCAGGGCTTGATCCCAGAGGCAGACGCGAGATTCTCGGTAGCCTTCGTGACTATGCCGAGCGAATGAATGCGTCGGTAATTCTTGTAAGCCATTCAATGGAGGATATGGCTCACTATTGCGACAGCGTAATAGTTATGAACAAAGGCAAGGTTCATAAGTCGGGAAGCGTCAATGAGATATTCTCCGAGTCCGAGAGCCTTTCCGAGGTAGGACTTGATGTTCCGCTTATCTCCAAGATTTGCGAGGATCTTAAAAAACGCGGTATTCACCTTGAGGGCGAGCTTTACACGGTAGAGGGAGCAAAGCAGGCAATACTTCGTTATATGAAGGGAGAGCGGCTATGATATCCGATATCACATTAGGTCAGTTTTTCCCGGGATATTCAAGAATTCATAAGCTCGATCCCAGAACCAAGATCATCCTTGCAGTTCTGTTTATCGTCACCGTATTCTTTGCGAAAAATCCCTTTTCATTCCTTCTTTTGACTGCATTTACAATGGCTATGGTCGCCATAAGCCGTATTTCCTTTACCGTTGTGTTCAAGGGAATCAAGCCTATTATTTTCATTTTAATATTCACGGCTATCCTTAATCTGTTTATGACAAAGGGATCGGGTGATCCGCTTGTTGATTTCTGGATAATAGAGATCTACACCGAGGGCATTGCAAGAGCCGTTCTTATGGCACTGAGGGTAATACTTCTTATAATCGGCTCGAGCATTCTTTTGACCTATACCACCTCTCCCATATCGCTTACAGACGGACTTGAGAGCCTTCTTTCTCCGTTGAAGCTTATTAAGGTTCCCGTACACACATTCGCAATGATGATGTCAATAGCACTCCGATTTATTCCCACCCTGGTCGAGGAGACCGAGAAGATCATGAATGCTCAGAAGTCGAGGGGAGCGGATTTCTCCTCGGGTGGACTTATCAAGAGAGCAAAGGCTCTTATTCCCATTCTTGTTCCGCTCTTCGTTTCCTCATTTAAGAGGGCGGAGGAGCTTGCAACTGCCATGGAGTGCAGATGCTACCGAGGTGATAAGAACAGAACCAAGCTTGTAAAGCTTCAGTATAAAGCACAGGACTTTGTATTTATGGTGATGTTCGCAGTTGCTCTTGCACTTATAATAACGCTGTCGATACTTCCTTATAAGATTAATTCTCCGGGAATTCTTTATGATATTCTCTTCTACAAAATATGAGGATAGTATATGAGATATTTTGCTAAGATAAAGTATCTTGGAACCGCTTTTCACGGCTTTCAGGTGCAGCCCTCGGAGCGAACCGTTCAAGGTGTTCTGTGCGAGGCTCTGCCCGAAGCTCTTAAGTGCCCTGTGAAGGTCACGGGATGCTCGAGAACCGATAGGGGAGTTCACGCAAACGAGTTCTGTATAACCATTGACGCCGAGGGGGCAACCGTTCCGCCGGAAAAGCTTCCTATCGCCGTTTCAAGATTTCTGCCCGAGGATTTGTCCTTGTTTTACGCAGAAGAATGCTCTGAAGCCTTCCACGTTCGCTACGACGTAAAGGAAAAAGAGTACCTTTACAGAATTATTAATTCCAGGATCTACGATCCCTTTGAGTACGGCAGAGCCTATTTTGTTCCTTGGACGATAGGAGATACCGAGCTTGAAAGAATGCAGAAAGCTACTGGCTATTTTATAGGAAAAAAGGATTTTTCTGCCTTTATGTCCGAAGGCTCCGATGTCATCGATACGGTCAGAACTATAACCGCTCTTTCGGTTGAGAAGCATTCGGGACTTGTTGAAATAAAGATCTCGGCAGACGGTTTTTTATATAATATGGTAAGGATAATCGTGGGAACGCTTCTCGACGTTGCTTTTGGCAGAAAGGAGCCCGAGGATATTACCTTGATCATTGAATCGGGCAACAGAGCTTTAGCAGGAATGACCGCTCCGCCCGAAGGTCTGTATCTCAACCGTGTCTCCTATTAATTCCATTAATTCTAAGGTTTTGTTATAATAAAAAAATCTCCGTGAGGCATTATTTTCTTGATGTCACTCGGAGGTTTTTTTATGAAAAAACGATATAAGCCATTAATAATTGTTTCCTTAACAATTGTAATTATTACGTTTCTTGCCGCAGTCGGCTTTGGCGTGTGTTACTTATACGTCAGAAAAAATATAGATTACTCTGCCGACGAGGAGCTTTTCAGACGAGCAGGCTCCTTTGAATCAACTGTTTTTTACGGAAGAGAGCTTTGCGGTGACGGCAGTTATATTCCCGTAAAGGCAGAAACCTCGGGAATTCTCGAAAAGGCGTGTATAGAGCTTTCCGAAATACCCGACACCCTTATAAAAGGCTTTATCGCAGTTGAGGACAGAGGATTTTACGAGCATTCCGGTGTAGATTACAAAAGAACTGCTTATGCAGCCTTAAATTACATTGTCGGAAAGGAACGACGGTTCGGTGCCTCGACAATAACGCAGCAGGTAATAAAAAATATAAGCGGAGATAATCAACCGACACCCAGCCGTAAGCTTTCCGAGATTCTTAGGGCTCGTCATATAGAAAAAATATTTACAAAGGAAGAAATTCTCGAGCTATACCTGAACGTGATTCCGATGGGCGGAAATATTTTCGGAGTAGCCGAAGCCTCCGACAGATTTTTCGGTAAAGAGCCGAAGGAGCTGACTGCCTCGGAATGTGCCGTGCTGATAGGAATTACCAACGCGCCGACGGCGTACAGTCCTTATTCGAATCCGACAAAATGCCTTGAAAAGCGTAATTCTATCCTTAATATTTTGCATTCAGAGGGCGTAATAGATGATTTTGAGCTTGCCGAGGCAAAAGCCGCCCCGCTTGAAGTCATTCCCGAGGGGGAGAGGCAACGCGGACTTGATTCTTGGTTTACCGAAACGGTCATAGACGAGCTTTGCAGAGATCTTTCCGAAAAATACGGCATAAAGAGCGGTGCCGCAAGATTGATGCTGCTCGGCGGAGGTTATTCGGTATATACGACAATGGATATAACCGCACAAAGGATTCTCGAGGAGTATTTTGAAAATGACGAAAGATTTCGGCGTGCCGAGGCTATCGGAGCAGATTATTCTATGGTCGTGCTGGACTCCGAAACGGCAGATCTGGTTGCAATTATCGGCTCTGCGGGAAAAAAGCAGGGAAACCGACTTTTAAATAACGCCCTTGTTCCTCATATCCCCGCATCATCCTTGAAGCCGATTGCAATCTATGCACCCCTCATTGATGAAAATCTGATAAGCTGGTCTACCGTCATAGACGATACACCGATAGGCTTTACCGAGAGTGATGAGGGAATGAGAGCCTATCCTAGGAATTCTCCCGATGTTTACAGCGGACTTACAACGGTAAAGGACGCAATAAGGTTATCCAAAAATACCGTGGCAATTAAACTATGCAGATCTGTGGGAGCCGAGCGGGTATTCGAGATTTTATCAGAGAAATTCGGCATTGATTCCTTGGTAAGAGAGGAAAAAAAGAACGGAAGAACCTACTCTGATATAGGTCTTGCGCCGATGGCACTCGGTCAGCTTACAAGGGGAATAAGTCTAAAAAAGCTCACCGAATGCTATACTACTTTCCCCTCGGACGGTATCCTTCATAATTCAAGGTGCTATACAGAGCTTAAGGATTATGAGGGAAGAGTAGTTCTATCTCCAAAAAATAACTCGCAAAAGATATTCTCGCCCGAAACGGCAAGGGTGATGAACCGGCTCCTCTCACTTGTGGTTGACGAGGGAACCGCATCATCACTAAGACTCAAGGAAATCGTAGATACGGCGGGTAAGACCGGAACCTCCTCGGGCAACCGAGATAAGATATTCGTTGGATATACACCGTACTACACGGCAGGAATATGGTGCGGAAGCAATTCCGCCTCGGTTTTTGGACTTGCACCGAGCGTTCTGTCTGTTTGGGATGAGATAATGATACGCCTGCACGAAGCTCTGTTGAGCTTCGACGAGCAAAAAGCCTTTAAAACCGAGGGACTTGTATATTCTCCATATTGTATGGATTCGGGTGAAATATATTCGGAAAACTGTCTATACGATCCCCGAGGAACAAGAATGGAGTTCGGATGGTTCAAGAAGGACAATGCACCGAAAGGGGATTGTTCGGTTCACGTTCTCGTTTCCTATGATCAGATTACAAAGGGCATCTCTCTCGGGAAATGCCCGGGGGAGGATGTTACCAAGGTTTCGCTTATTAAGGCAGAGGACAGAAGCTTCCCCCTCGAGGTGTATATAACCGATGCCGAGTTTGTTTACAAAAATATAAAAGAGCCCGGTGGGATTTTAAAGGATGATGATATGCCTTACTTCTATCACAGTCTGCCCGAGGGGGAATACTCGGGAATATCAAATAAAAAAAGACAGTTCAACCGAGCCTGCCCAAATCACCGATAGCTATTGATTTTTACTTCCGACTGTGATAAAATGTAAATAAAAAAGGTCGGACAAATGGATTACGAAATCGTTTATTCCGGAAGAAGAACGCTTGCCATTGCCATCAAGGACGGACGAGTGATCGTCCGTTCTCCCTACGGGGTATCAAGCGATAGGATAGAGAAGAGCCTTCTTTCTCACCGTGAGTGGATAGAAAAGCAGATCGAAAAGCAGAAAATTAAAGCCGAAAGATTCCCCGAGCTTACCGAGGAAAGAATTCGTGAGCTTCGCAAGACCGCGCGCCGTGTCTTAACCGAGAAAACCGAGAACTTTTCTAAAATTATGGGCTTAAAATACGGCAGAATAACGATAACGAGTGCAAAAACCCGTTTTGGCTCATGCACGTCGAAGGGGAATATTTCCTATTCCTACCGTCTTATGCTTTATCCGGAGGCGGCAATTGATTACGTTGTGGTACACGAGCTTGCTCATCTTTTGGAGATGAATCATTCAAAGAGATTTTACGCAATAGTCGAAAAGATCTTACCCGATTATAAGCAAAGAAAAGCATTGTTAAAATAATTTAAGTGGCTATTCAAGCTGAAAAAAACTTGGCTAGCCACTTTTGTAATGAAGATATAGGAAAAACAACCGTTATGCTTTTTTCAGAACTCGATGGTGTGACTTATAAGCTTGTCCTTCTTGTAGCAAAGCTTTAGGGAGAAGAATCTTTTTTCTTTGTCAAGTAAATCAAGGAAAATCTTGTCACCCTCCCAAATGGGAAGAGCCTGAACGTTCTCCTTTTTTACCCATTCGAGTCTGCCCTCGTCGCAGGCGTAGTTAATCTCGCCCTCATATTCGGTTGCTGTAAAAAGGTGCATATATTCGGTTCCGTATTCGTCAGACACAAATGTGACGATGCCACGGTAGGCGGGATTTTTGACCATGACACCGCATTCCTCAAGAATCTCACGTCTTGCACAGTCGAAGGGGGATTCTCCGGCCTCGAATTTTCCGCCGACGCCTATCCATTTATCGTGATTTACGTCGTTTTTCTTTTTTATTCTGTGGAGCATAAGATATGCTCCGTCTTTTTCTATATAAGTTAAGGTGGTGTTCAGCATTTTTTCTACTCCTTTTGCTTTATTTTACCACTTTTTTCGTAGGATTTCAAGTATTTAAATATTTTTGTGTATATTCTGTTAAATGTATAGGAATACTATTGACATTTTTTAGTGAAAGGAATAAAATGATTAAGTGCTTAATTATTAAGTGTTAAACTAAAAAAGGAGGTTTTATATGTCCGAAGATAGGCTTAATCGAGCTATTGAGATGATGATTCGAACCGATCATATGCACAGGCATCTTATTGACTCCTGCGTAAAGGATATCGGAGTTCAGCATACTCAGCACAGAATTCTTATGCATCTTGCGAGGCACAAGCTTCTCCCCTCACAAAAGGAGCTTGCCGAGCATCTGAATATAACCGCCGCTGCGGTAACTCTTTCGCTTAAGAAGCTGGAGCGTGACGGATACATTGAGCGCAGTCTTGGTCAGGATAACAGATTTAACGAGATAATGATAACCGAAAAGGGAAGAGCCTTGGTAAGCAAAACAAGAGACGCCTTTTCAAAGACCGACAGGTCGCTTTTCGTTTCCTTTACCTCGGAAGAGCTTGACGCATATATAAAGGCTCTTGAAAAAATGCAAGAAAATATGAACAGAATTATTGAAATGAAAGGAAAGGAGACAAGGTAATGAAAAGATGGCTTAAATATGTAAGACCTTATTTGAAATCCTTTATTCTCGGCCCCGCAGGAATGATCGTCGAGGTCATTGGAGAGATGTTTATGCCTCTTCTTCTCGCAATTATTATCAACAGCGGTGAGGCGGGAACGCTTACCCCCTGGAAGAGCGTGGGAATTTCGGCAATACTTATCGGAATTGTCCTGCTTATGATGACGGGAGGAGTTTTCGGAGCATACTTCGGCTCGAAGGCATCGGTCAACTTTGCCGCAGACCTGAGACGTGACGTTTACGCCAAGGTTCAGAAGTATTCATTCTCGAATATTGACAAATATTCGGCAGGCTCTCTCGTTACGAGAATGACCAACGACGTAACACAGATACAGAACTTTGTAAATATGCTTCTTCGTATGGCACTCCGTTCACCCGGAATGCTTATCGGCGGTATTATTATGGCAATCTATCTGAAGCCCAGCCTCTCTGTGGTTTTGGCAGTTACAATTCCTCTGATGTTTATCGTTATTTTTACTCTTATCAGAATAGGCTTCCCCCGCTTTGCCCTTGTTCAGAAGAAAATAGATAAGCTCAACTCCACGATCCGTGAAAACGTTACCAACGTTCGTGTCGTAAAGTCCTTTGTAAGAGAGGATCACGAGATCGAGAAGTTTGAGGAGCACAACTCCGAGCTTAAAAATTCGGGTATGAGAGCGGTCAAGGTCATGATCTATATGGGCCCTGTGATGAACCTGTTTATGTATATGACCGTCATCACGGTAATCTGGATCGGTCACGGTATAGTTCTTGACGAGCATGCCCTCGTCGGCGGAATGCAGATAGGAGATCTTTCGGCATTTATAACCTATACTACACAGATACTCTCCTCGCTTATGATGGTAACCATGCTGTTTATGACCTCATCGCGTGCGCTTGCCTCGGGTAGAAGAATTTGCGAGGTTCTTGACGAGAAGATAGATATCGAGGACTATGCAAATGCCTCCGATGCACAGGTTACCGAGGGAAAAATAGAGTTTAAAAACGTTTCCTACCGTTATTATAAGAACAGTGAGGAGGCGGTTCTCTCGGACATCAATCTTACTATTGAGCCGGGAAGCACTGTTGGAATAATCGGCTCGACGGGATGCGGTAAAACGACTCTTATATCGATGATACCGAGACTTTATGACACAGATGAGGGCGAGGTCGTTATCGACGGAGTAAACGTTAAGGATTATAAGCTCGAGCGGCTTCGTGACGGTATAGGTATGGTGCTTCAGAAGAATCTTCTGTTCTCGGGAAGCATTAAGGAGAATCTGCTTTGGGGCGACAGCAATGCAACGGATGAAGCGATTATAACCGCATCAAAGCATTCTGCGGCTGATAAATTCGTTTCGACCTTTGCCGATGGATACGATACCATGCTCGAAAAGGGAGGAATGAACCTTTCGGGCGGACAGAAGCAGAGACTTTGCATTGCGAGAGCTCTTGTCAAGAAGCCGAAGATACTTATTCTTGACGACTCCACAAGCGCGGTTGATACCGCAACCGAGGCGCAGATACGTAAGGCGTTTGCCGAGGATCTGCCCGACTGCACAAAGATCATAATCGCTCAGAGAATCAGCTCTGTAAAGGATGCTGACAGTATCGTCGTTATGAACGACGGAAAAATTACCGGTATTGGTACTCACGAATATCTTCTTGAGAATAATGCCGAGTATAACGAGATCTACTATTCACAAACAGACGGAAAGGGGGCGTAAGAGATGGCAAGATCGTTAAATGAATTAAGAGAACGTTATAACAGTGTCTCTCACGGCGTTTCCCTTAGAGGAGGCGGCCCGGGAAGAGGACCGGGACCGGGACCGAGAGCGAAGGGTAAGCCCAAAAATCTCGGAGCTACCGTAAAAAGACTGCTTTCCTACGTCGGTAAATATAAGTTCAGACTTATTCTCATTCTCCTTTGTATGATAATGACAACCCTGACCTCTCTTATCGGCGGTTATCTTATCGTTCCCATTATCAACAGAATCACCCTTGCGATAAATCCTTCGGCAGAGCTTGAGCCGAGTAAAATTGCAAAGCTTGCGGATAATGTAATAGAAAGCTTTGTCGAAACCCCGCTTATCGAGGCTCTTATGAAGGAGACCTGGGCGGCTGTTACTGTTTACGTTTTTGCGGCTCTTATAATACTTGGTACGGTCTACTTCCTTTCTGCGTTTGGCAGCTATATTCAGTCAAGACTGATGCTTTCTGTTTCGCAGAATTCCATCAAGTGTATAAGAGATGACCTCTTCAAAAAGCTTCAGGATCTTCCGGTAAGCTACTTTGACAGCCATCCTACGGGTGAGATAATGAGTAGGTTTACCAACGACGTTGATAATATCGACGTAATGCTCAACAATTCTCTCACCTCTATCGTAAGCGGAGTGATCTCTCTTACCGGAACCTTCGTTTTCATGCTGACGACCAATATCTGGCTGACGATCGTTACCGTCGTATTTATTCCGATCCTTATGTACGCCGCGGGAGTTATCGCAAAGAATTCCTCCAAGTACTACGGAGCACAGCAGGCGGCGATCGGTGCGGTCAACGGCTACATCGAGGAAACCATCTCGGGACAGAAGGTTATCAAGGTATTCAATCACGAGGACGAATGCGTTGAGGAGATGAATCTTCTTAACGAGGATCTGCGAGAGAAGCAGGAAAAGGCACAGTTCTGGGGCGGAGTAACCGGACCTATTATGCACAATATTTCTCTTATTTCCTATGCCGTAACACTCGGCGTCGGAGGAATTCTCATTTGCACAAGAGGGTTCACTCCCGGTGAATTAACAGCCTTTGCCAACTATTCCAAGCAGTTCTCAATGCCTATAAATATGCTTTCGATGCAGGTGTCCACTTTGTTTGCGGCTCTTGCCGGCGCGGAGAGAGTATTTAAGGTAATGGATGAGGGCCCCGAGGCTCTTGACGAGCCGGACGCAACCGATGAGCCTATTGTCGGTCACGTAGTAATGGAGAACGTAAGCTTTGGTTACACTCCCGACAAGACGGTTCTTAAGAATATCTCTCTTTATGCGAAGCCCGGACAAAAGATAGCCTTTGTCGGCTCGACTGGAG
Source organism: Eubacteriales bacterium (assembly GCA_045647805.1). Lineage (GTDB taxonomy): Bacteria > Bacillota > Clostridia > Oscillospirales > CAG-272 > UBA1740. The sequence goes on from JAZRMT010000149.1 coordinate 9,384, forward strand.
CCGGTAAAACCACGATCACCAATCTTCTTAACCGCTTCTACGATATCGATGAGGGAAGTATAACCATCGACGGCAAGCCCATTAAGTCCTATAAGAGAGAGTTCCTCAGAAAGAACATTGCAATGGTTCTCCAGGATACCCATCTCTTTACCGGTACCGTAATGGAGAATATCCGCTACGGAAGGCTTGACGCCACAGACGATGAGGTTATCGCGGCGGCAAAGACCGCAAGTGCTCACAGCTTCATAATGAGACTTGATAAGGGCTATGATACCGTCCTTGAGGGCGACGGAGCAAACCTTTCACAAGGTCAAAGACAGCTTCTCAATATCGCAAGAGCCGCCCTTTCCAAGGCTCCGATACTCGTTCTTGACGAGGCAACCTCTTCTGTCGATACCAGAACCGAAAGACACATCGAGCACGGTATGGACAGACTTATGAAGGACAGAACAACCTTTGTTATCGCTCATAGACTCTCCACCGTCCGTAATTCCAACGCTATTATGGTGCTTGAGCGTGGTGAGATAATCGAGCGAGGCGATCACGACGACCTTCTAAAAATGAAGGGCAGATATTACGAGCTCTATACAGGCCTTAAAGAGCTTGACTAATAATATTTATATAGCAGTAAATTTGCGTTATAGTTAAAAAGAGATTGCGAGGAATAAATGGAAGGTATTTTGTTTTCTAAGCTTGACGAGTTGGTTTTGGAACGCTCCGAGCTTTCCGAGCGGACATCTGCCGACAAGTGGCAAGTAATGCCTTACAGATGCGGCGATATTTCGGGCAGACTGCTTTTTGCGGGCGAGCTTACCAAGGCGAAGGACGTTAGACTAAAGCTCGGTCTTTCGGGCTTTTACAAGATTTTCGTCGGAACCGTGAATATGAAATCGAAGAACCTCTTTAATCTTCGTTTGTCCTCCGACGAGGGGTTTTCTGCAATGTCGTCTCCGACTATGGAGTCACAATATCAGTGGACACCGCCCGAATATTTTGAGGAATTCTTCTGGAAATGCGCAAACCTCACGGACGAGGACTTGATTTTGAGAAAGCCCGAGTGTATGTGGAATAACGGCTGCGCTCTTGCGTTTTTGAGGTGTGTTCCCGTGACAAACGAGGAATATTTAAAAATTTCCGAAACGAAGGGGGACTTGATTCACGGTCACTTTGACGAGGATCCCAACGGTGAGGATACACTTAATTCGGATTATGATATTCTGACAAGATATCCTCAGCTTACAGGTGGCGATCTTCGTGAAATGTCGCTTGAATTCTCCTTCGATTACGATAATGAAAATGCGGATAATTCACATATTCTTTATCAGGATGCCGCCTGGCAAAGAGGGGATTCAAGGTTTATCAAAATTAAGGATAAGGCGTACAAAAAGCGTGTTGACTACCTTCACGGAAAGGGAATTAAGGTCTTTGCGACGAACCGTATGTCGGTTGCAACCTTTACTGCCCCATATTCAAATTCTCACTGGACAAAGCTTGGCTTTGTTGACTTTCACCCGGAGTTTTACTGCAAAACAAGGCTCGGCGAGCCTGTCAAGGTCTGCTCCTATGCTTACCCCGAGGTGAGAAAATACGTTATTGACCGATTCGTCGAAATGATGAAATACGGCTTCGACGGTGTAACACTCATTCTGCACAGAGGACTGCATATCGGCTTTGAGGAGCCGGTGCTTCTCGAGTTTTCAAGGATATATCCCGAACTCGATCCTCACACCCTTCCCGTGACCGATGAAAGGCTCAATGGAGTATGGCGTAGCTTTATGACCGAGTTTATGAAGGAGCTTCGTTTGGCGCTTGACGGACTTGGCCGCGGCAGACTTCTTATCAACGTTATAACCGACTACACTCCGAAAACCTCAAAGAACTTTGGTCTGGATGTAGGTGAGTGGGCTCGGCTTGGCCTCATAGATAGGGTAATGCAGGGAATTATGGAGACCTACGAGGAGCTTGACGGTGTTCTTGACGAGAAAGGTCTTATTGACCTTAAAGCCTATGAAAATAAGCTTAAGAGCGAGCCTGTAATAAGACGTTTTCACGGTACGAGTATTGAAAAAGCTCTCGAAGGCAGCAGAAAATACAAGGCAGAACTTGACGGAACCAATGTAAAGTACCTTGCGACTCTTCCGTGGCCGCACAAATGTTCTTACTCGAAAATTGAAGAATACAAGGCGGCACTTCGTGAGATCGGTATAACCGACTTCCTTTCCTGGAATACAAATCACCTGCTTCTCGACGTGGCGGAAATGCACGCGACAGTTGGCAGAGGAGAAGAGTATTACACCGTAAACAGATACAGAACTCTAATGCTCGACGGCAGCAATATGTCGGAATTTAACCCAAACTGGAGGGGTTAGACAGTTATGCCGAAAAAACGACAAGTCGATCAAAACTTGTCGTTTTTATTTTTAAGGTTGAATAAGGATTAAAGGCTTATTTGTTTTCTTTGTATATTTTATCGTGTACTCAGCTCCCCTTGATTTTCCATCCCAAATAACAAGAACCGTGTCAGCAATATTAACCATTTCTTCGTTACGCTTGAGTGGTGCGGCTCGACCGTAAATATCGTAACGAGGACGCAATATGAATTTTGAAAGTCTATGTTCGTCAGCGTATTTCTCTGCCAAAGTATCAATTCCGTTTGCGCCACCGCTGATTATCGTGTCGACCTCCAATGGCACGTATTTTGATAAATCAAACTTTGTAATACTTCTCGATCCGGCAATCATTAATTTCATTTTATAAACTCTCCTCAATTACATATATACCTATATAAGTATATACCAAATCTGGGTAATTGTCAAGTTGTGAATATATTCGTTAGAATATATACATAAAAGGAGGGCTTTCAAATGGTAAAACTTACTATTGACAAGTATTTAGATAAACACGGAATTACGAGGTATGAGTTGGCGAAGCGAACAGAGGTTAAGTTTCAAACGATTGACCGTTATTACAAGAATAAGGTCGTAAGGTACGATAGCTATATTTTAGACAGAATCTGCTCTGTTTTGGGATGTGATCTTTGCGATATTATGGAGTATATCAAGGATAATTGAATTCGTTTATGTAGTAAAAACGACAAGTCGATCAAAACTTGTCGTTTTCCTTTTTATTAAAGTTTAGCGAGGGCTGCGTCTATTCTCTTAAGGCTCTCGTCCTTGCCGATAACCTCCATTATTTCGGTAGCTCCGCCGGGTGTTGCCGCCATGCCGGAGACAGCGATTCTGATGCACCACATAAGCGTACCCGTCTTGATGCCGAGTTTTTCAGCGATAGGCATAAGAGAAGCGAAGAGAGTATCGTTATCGTAGCTTTCAACCTCTGCAAGAATAGCCTTTGCTTCGGTAAGCACCGTCTTTACTATCTCAAAATCGGCAATTTTATTCTTCTTATTAAGGAAAAGCTCCTTTTCATACTCGGGCAGAGTGATGAAGAACGCCATTCTCTCGTCGATCTCGGAGAGCTTGGAAATTCTCGTTTTAAGAAGTCCGAGCATCTTGTTTTTGTTAATATTTTCGGGAATATCACTCTTTATGAATCCGGAAATGAGCTTTTCAAACTCACTGTCCTCGAGCTTGTGAATGTATTCACCGTTGAACCAAAGCAGCTTTTCGAAATCAAATACGGCGGGAGATTTTGAAACTCCGTCGATTGTGAACGCCGCCTTGAGCTCCTCAAGAGTGAAGAACTCGGTCTCGGAATTCTTAGGACACCAGCCGAGAAGGGCAATGTAGTTAAGAATTGCCTCGGGAAGATAACCGTCAAGCACAAGATCCTGGAATGAGACCGCTCCGTGACGCTTTGAGAGCTTGGAGACGCTTCCGTCCTCGTTCTTACCCATAAGAAGGGGAAGGTGAACGTAAACAGGTCTTTCCCAGCCGTAAGCATCGTAAAGAAGAACGTACTTGGGAGTCGAGGTAAGATACTCCGATCCACGTACAACGTGGGTAATGCCCATAAGATGATCGTCTATAACGTGGCAGAAGTTGTAGGTAGGATATCCGTCTGCTTTCATTAGGATCTGGTCCTGAAGCTCGGAATTGTTCATAGAGATCTCACCGAAAACAGAGTCGGTGTAGCTCGTTACGCCCTCGAGAGGCATTTTCTGTCTGATGACGAAGGGGATGCCCGCCTTGAGATTAGCCTCTATCTCCTCCTTTGAAAGGTCGCGGCAATGACGGTCGTAGCCGCCGGTCGCATCCTCCTCATGGAGCTTGTCAAGTCTGTCTTTGGTGCAGAAGCAGTAGTAGGCATAGCCCATATCCACAAGTTTCTTTGCGTATTCCATATATATTTCCTTACGCTCGGACTGAACGTAGGGACCGTGATCTCCTCCAACGTCGGGGCCTTCGTCGTAATTAAGGCCTGTCATCTTAAGAGTGGATTTTATTACGTCGGTTGCTCCCTCAACAAGTCTCTCTCTGTCGGTGTCCTCTATTCTGAGAATAAACTTACCGCCGTCGTGCTTGGCTACAAGGAAGGAATAAAGTGCCGTACGAAGATTACCGATGTGCATATAACCGGTAGGGCTGGGTGCAAATCTCGTTACTGTCATATTTTTTCTCCTAAATTTCATTTACCCTTGTATTTTAACATAAAATTTATATTTAGTCAATGCAAATAGCTAAAAATGTTTGACATTCTGTGGTAAAATGTGATACAATAATTAAAGAATAATTTGACGGGAGATGAATAGATTGCTTAAGTCTACCTTTGCTAAATATCTCACCGCCTTCGTGCTTATAATTTTTATTGCCTTCTTTATTCTTTCGGGAATAATAACCTCGGTGATACGAAGCTACGTCACCTCCGAGGTAGAGGAAAAATTAGAGCTGACCTCCACCTTGGTGGTTGATTATCTCGAGGGCTCGGGTGTTGAAAACATTGCCGCATATAATTTTATGGACGAGCTGTCTGCCGTTGTCAGCCCGATAATTAATTTTGATACAAGATATGATGTTCTCGTGTCAGATCCCGGCGGAAACGTGCTTCTCACCTCGGTTGGCGAGGGTTGTGTCAACGAGGACGGCACCAAGAACGTAAAGACCGATCTTCGAGGCGGTTTTACCACTATTGATTTTTCCGATTTCAGTTATGAAAAGACCGAATCGGGCGACGGATTTTTCGTGCACAGAGGTAATCTTGACGGATTTCTTCCCGAATCCTCTGTGGTTTATGCCAAGGAGGTCGTTGTAAAGGGCGAAATCAGAGCCTACGTCTGCACGCTTTCCTCTACCTCATACGAGGATAAACTTGTAGCCCTTACACGCAGCGTTGTAATAAACGGCTCAATATGGGTAATGCTTGCCTCGGTCATAGCGGCATATTTCATTACCGAGAGGATCGTTCATCCGCTGAAATCAATGACGAGTGCATCGAAGAAGTTTGCTAAGGGTGATTTCTCGGCAAGGGTTACCGTTTTCGGTAAGGATGAGGTAGCAGAGCTTGGACGTGCGTTTAATAATATGGCGGATTCTCTTGATTCGCTTGAAAAAATGCGTAACTCCTTCCTTGCCAACGTTTCTCACGATCTGAGAACTCCCATGACTACTATCTTAGGCTTTATCGACGGAATTACCTCGGGTGCTATTCCGCCCGAGAAGCATGAGTACTATCTCGGAGTTATTTCCGCAGAGGTACATAGGCTTTCCAGGCTCGTTACTCAGCTTCTTGATATATCAAGGCTTGAGTCGGGTGAGAGAAAGTTTACCTTTGCCCCCTTTGACGTTGCCGAGGTTGCAAGAATCATTCTCATTTCCTTCGAGCAGAAGATCGAGGATAAGAGGCTCGACGTTGAGTTTGACGCCGAGGACGACGAGATGCTTGCCGTAGCCGATAAGGATGCGATCTATCAGGTTATATACAATCTCTGTCATAATGCGATCAAGTTTGCAAGGGAAGAGGGCCGTTTCAGAATTTCTATCTCCAGAATTCCGGGCGGTAAAATAAAAATTGCCGTATTCGACGAGGGAGAGAGCGTCAGTCACGAGGATGCAAAGCTTTTGTTTGACCGCTTCTACAAGACCGACAAGAGCAGAGGTCTGGATAAAAACGGTGTAGGTTTGGGACTTTATATTTCCAAAACCATTATTGATGCTCATGAGGAAGACATCTGGATAGAGTCTGTTGAGGGCGAAAGCACCGAGTTCTTCTTCACGCTTAAGGAGGCAGCGCCCTCCCAGAGAAGAAAGCCCTTTTACGAAGAGCTTACGGAGGGCTGATTTGTCAAGAGTAATACTGCACTGCGACTGTAACAGCTTTTTTGCATCGGTGGAAACTGTTCTTAATCCGTCCTACCGTAACGTTCCCATGGCGGTTTGCGGAAGTGAGGAGAACCGCCACGGAATAGTTCTTGCAAAAAATGAGCTCGCCAAGAAATACGGGATAGTCACCGCAGAGACCGTATGGTCGGCAAAGAAGAAATGTCCCGGGCTCGTAATAGCAGAGCCGCATCATGATGAATATCTGAAATTTTCAAAAAGAGTAAACGAAATATACGCAAAATATACCGATCTTGTCGAACCCTTCGGCATTGACGAAAGCTGGCTTGACGTAACTGCCAGCGAAAGGCTCTTTGGCTCGGGCTATGAAATAGCCGAGAGGATAAGAGAAGAGGTCAAGCAAAAGATCGGTATCACCGTTTCAATAGGTGTTTCATTTAATAAGGTCTTTGCTAAGCTCGGCTCGGATTACAAAAAGCCCGATGCCGTAACAGTCATTGATGAAAGTAATTTTAAGAAAATAGTATACCCTCTCCCGGTGTCCGACCTTCTTTTTGTAGGTAAGAGGACCGCTGAGGAGCTTTCGAGAATGGGCATACGCACCATCGGCGCCCTTGCCGAAGCAAGCGAGGGAATTCTTAAAATGAAGCTTGGTAAGGCGGGTGAGATGCTCAGCATTTACGCAAGAGGTGAGGATAACAGTCCCGTAACTCCTCCCGAAATGGCTGATGAAACCAAAAGCGTCGGCTCGGGATATACCTTCAAAAGAGATATCGTAGGCCGAGAGGAGTGCAGGGTGGGGATAGACTATCTTTCCGAGGAGGTCGGCAAACGGCTTCGCAGAATAGGAATGAAATGCTCAACCGTTCAGCTTACGATCAAGGATGAGTATCTGCGTGTAATACAGCGTCAGATGCCGATAGATCCTCCCACCGATATTGCAAGGGAGATATCCGAATGTGCCTTCACGCTTCTGAAAAGAGAGTGGAGTGAGGAAAAGCCGATCAGAATGCTTACCGTGACCGCACAGAATCTCATACACAAGGACGAGGTTACCGAGCAGATGTCATTCTTCGACGATAACTCCGAACAAATACGTGACAAAAACCGAAAAAGGGAAGAAACGGTAGAAAATATAAGGCAGAAGTTCGGAATTTCATCAATTATGTCGGGCTCGTTTTTGGATACCGATATCGGTATCAAATCTCCCGGGGCAAAAAAGCACTGATTTTGTACGGCCGTCACAGACGGTATAATAGAGATTAAAATGAAGCTTTCAAATTATAATTTCTTTTGAAAAGACAAAATTGAGAGAGGAATTGAGTATGCCGCAGAGCATACCTGTTTGCTCGGCTTTGACTCTGTTGAATATCTTAGTTATAAAAATAAAATGCGAGAGTAAAAGGAATGATAAACCTTCTATTCTCGCAATTTTGTTAAATTATGTATTACTTGAAGCTGTAATCGGGATTGATGATCTTACCGGTATTGGAGGATTCAACGATTCCAAGGCAGGCAACGATGGTTTTAGCACCTTCGTAAACGGTGGTGGAAACGGGAGTATCGTTTACAAGGCAATCAGCAAACTCCTTGAACTCTGCGGTTGCGTTGTGGTTGTTGATCTCGATAGGAATGATAACGGGCTTGCCGCTTGCTCCGTGACCCTTCTCGTCAGCGAAGAAGCCCTGCATAGTGTCGTTTCTGTTATCAAAGATAAGAGTACCCTTGGTACCGTAAACGAGAGTACGCATAGTGTAGTCACGCTTACAGCCGGTGGAAACGAATACCTTAGCCATGATCTCATTCGGGAACTTCATGATACCAAGGTTAGCATCATGATAGGGAACCTCGGGAAGAAGCTTGTGAGTACCGTGAGCGTAGATCTCAATAGGATCGTCACCGATGAGCCAACGGATAAGGTCAACAGCGTGGCATCCGCCGCCAACAACACCGTTACGAACGGGATCAGCTCTCCAGTGCTTTTTACCACCCTCAAACATATGCTGATAGTCGTGAGCGTATTCACTCTCTACAAAGTAGATGTCACCGATAGCGCCCGACTCAATGATCTTCTTTGCCTTAACGAATGCGGGAGTGAAGCGGCAGATCTGACCTACCATGAACTTGCACTCGGGATGAGCCTCAACAGCCTTAACGATAGCGTCAATATCCTCTCTGGTAAGAGCAAGGGGCTTCTCGCACATGATGTGTTTGCCTGCCGCAAGACAAGCCTCGATCTGCTCTCTGTGCTGCTGGTCGGGAGTAGCGATAATAACAGTATTAATGTCCTTGTTATTAACTATGTCGTGCCAATCCTTGGTACGTCTTTCCTCGGGAATTCCGTACTTGTCACCAAACTCCTTTAACTTAGAGTCCAGAAGATCGCAGATAAGACCGATCTCGGCACCGTATTTAACAGCACCTTCAAGATGAGCTCTGCCCATTCCAAGACCGATAACGCCGACAACTAACTTTTCAATCTTCATTTTAAAATATCCTTTCAGAAATATTAATGATACCTTTATTTTAACACATATGTTATGCTTTGTGAATGATAAATCAATAACAAAAGTATGAAAAATAAATAAAAAAATCTTCCGAAAACACCGAAAACTATTGAAAAATCCAAAATTTGCTGATATAATTGATATGAAAAATCAATAAATGGAGAATAGTGATGAACAAAACAGCCCTCGACGCACTTTTAGCTGATTTTTATACCGTATCGGGTATGGAAACCTCTGTTCTCGATGTCGATTTTCATACCGTCGCAATGGCGAGAGCTCCCCAAAAAAATATTTGCTCACTGATACACAGAGCCGAGGGCGCGGGTAGCTTGTGCAAGGCGTCTGATATTGAAAAGCTCACGGTTGTCAGGCAGAGCAGGGAGCCGCTTGTTTACTCTTGTCCCTACGGCATTACCGAAGCAATAATTCCTATTTTCAGCCAGGACGGAATATGCGGTTACGTGTTTTCAACCGTCGGCTTTAAAAAGGATACTTACGGCGAATGTCTGGAGGCTCTTCTTTCCAACGAATCTCTGAAAAAAGTTGGAAATTCGAGTATTGAACGATTATCAGCCGAAATGCGTGTTTTAAGTGATAACGAAATATCGGCATATCTTTCTATGCTAAGGCTGCTTGCGGAGCATATAGGAAATTCCGACGCTCACCTCTTCGGTAACGAAAGCATCGGAGCTTTAATAAAAAGGTATATTAAGAATAATCTTTCTTCCAAAATTACCCTTAACGATATAGCAAGAGAGCTTCATTGCTCCACAGTTACTCTCACCGAGCGTTTTAAGGAAGAGTTCGGTATCACAATAATCGACTACGTTACAAAAAAGCGGATGAGCCTTGCCGAAAGTCTGCTGATATCCACCGACAGCCCTCTGCGTGAAATTGCGGGAATGTCGGGATTTGCCGACGTGGAGTATTTTTCCAGAACATTCAAGAAATATCACGGAATTTCTCCCGCCGCCTGGCGAAAAAGAGAAAAAAATGAGGACGGATCGACCTGATCCGTCCTTAATACTTTAAATTTAATTGTAAATTGAAATATTCGCTATCCTCACGTTTGCATCGAGATACTTCGGGAAATCCGATTCGTAACCTACTGTGGAAAGAGCCTCGAATTTTATGAATTTTGCCGAAGTAGGAGCAAAATCAAGAATCACCTCGTCTCCAAAGACCTTGATAACGCCCCTTTTTACTTCCTTGTACTCTTTACCGTCCGAGCTTACGGAAATTCTGTATTTGCTCACGAAGCCTTGGAGATAATCGGCGGTTTTTTCGCCCTTTGCCCGCATATCTGCCCAGCTGAGCTTTTTGTGAGTGATTCCCAAAGCACAAAGGGCGGTATCCTCGTTCAATTCGAGAATTACCGAGGCTGATTTACCATCGAAAATATGATCTCTCCAGATATTGTCGTTCTTGATCACGGAAAGGTCGTTGCCAACTTCGTCGTAAGCCTTGTAATTGTCATAGGGGATCAGATCATAACTTTTCTCCCTGTATTTGTCAAACTCACGTCCGGTCCATATCGGCATCGACCAGGTTTTTCTTCCGAGGCGGTCTACTAGTCTTAGGTAAAAGTATCTTGCCGTATTCGAACAAATGCTAAAAGACAGGGAAGAGCAGCCCTCGACGGGAATGGTGATTAGCTTGTTACCGTAATCCGAGATAACCTGACATTTTACTATTTCGGAGTTGCAATCCTCTTCAAAATAAGAAATATCAACCTTAAAATAATATGCAGTCGCAGACTCAAGAGTTGCAGGGGCATTCTGTCCGTTAACAGAGTAGGAAAGCATCACGTTGCCCGACTCGGTTGCGTAGGCACGGTTTGAAAGAAGTGCGTCGAGCATAGCTTCCTTAGTCTTTTCGGTTGCCATAATAACCGTCTTTCCCGTGCAGACCTTGCTTCCGTAGACGGGACCGTGAGAGTCGGATCCAACCGAAACCGAAACCTTGAAGCCTGCATCCAGGGCATCTGTGTAGGAATACTCGTGAATAAGATTTTCGCCTCTGTCCTCTCCGTTACCGATTTCGACCAGCCTCATAAAGCGGTCAAGTCCGTTATCCTTTATCCTTGCATAATCATTGTTCCACAGTCCCAAGCTACCGTCCGAGCCGACCACCTGCGGATGAGCAAAAACGCCAACCGGAGCAGGAGATTCCTTGTGATCAAGAAGGAAACCGTCCCACTCCACCGAACCGGAATATCCCATCGTATTTATCATTACGACCTCGCCCGAGTGCTTGTGTATGGTGCCGAAACGGTCGGTTACATATACATTTGCCTCGGATTCCGAGCCGGGGAAGATGACCGTATCAATAGGCTCAATTCTCTCGGCATCAATAAATCCTTTGAGGAATTCCTTTTCACAGAGTACGTCACCGTGGTCGGAAATCACGGTAAAATCAAGCGTTCCCTCGTCCTTTACCGTCTTTAACATATCGTATGGCGACTCACCGTCCCTTTTCGCAAAGGTCTCTCGGCAGTGATCCATGGATGTATGTACGTGCATATCGCCGCGGTAATAGTTTAGAGGCGTTTTCCCATCGTATGTCTTCATCTGTCTTGCGGTGATCCGGCATACGTACTCCTCACCGCCAATAGTTGCCTTGACAGTGTAGCAGCCTGCATTCGTTGCGACGGCAACGATTCCTGCCTCGGTTCCGTATTCGTCACCTGTATTAAATTTTCTGATCTTCAAAGATTCAGAGTCGCTCTCCCATTTGACCTGTGAGGGGATTTCGTTATTATCAGAGATAAGATAGACAGCGAAAACCTCACCGATAAAAGCATTTATTGCTTTTCTTGAAATTGAGTAAGACATAAGATACCTCGAAAAATATTGGTTATAGTTATTATAAACTATACGTTTGCCTTTTTCAATGAGAAAATTCCGAAAAAACATTTATTGGCGACTTGCAAAAAGCTTTTCTGACATTTTTGTAAAAAATACACAAAAAAATAAAAAAATAAATTAAAAACCACTTGACAAACAAAGACGTTAGTGTTATAATATAACGACGCTTATTGATAGGCTCATAAGTTTGGCTGTTTGCCAACGCCTATGATAGCGATTAAACACGAAAGTGAGGTGCTATTTCATGTTCGCTATTTTCGTAACGGGCGGAAAGCAGTACAAGGTTGCCGAGGGCGACGTTATCTTCGTTGAAAAGCTTGGTGTAGCTGAAGGCGAGAAGGTTACTTTTGACAAGGTTCTTTGCACTGGCGGCGAGACCCTTTCCGTAGGTGCTCCCTACGTTGAAGGCGCTACTGTTGTTGCAAGCGTGCTTAAGAACGGTAAGTCGAAGAAGATCGACGTAATCAAGTACAAGGCTAAGAAGAACGAAAAGAAGAAGATCGGTCATCGTCAGGATTATACCAAGATTCAGATCGA
>JAZRMT010000150.1:0-2460 GCA_045647805.1 Eubacteriales bacterium
CCCCGCCCCAAGGAGATCAAGGAGATGCTTGACCGCCACGATATCGGTCAGGAAGAGGCAAAGCTCGCCCTATCAGTGGCGGTATATAACCACTATAAGAGAATTCTCACCTTAAAGGAAGAGGAAACCGACAGAAAAGGCCGTAAGAAAAAGAAGGATGTTACAAACGAGGACGAGATCGAGATTCAGAAGTCAAACGTGCTTCTGCTCGGCCCTACCGGTGTTGGTAAGACTTATATAGCCCAAACCCTTGCAAAAAGCTTTAAGGTTCCCTTCGCAATAGCCGATGCAACCACCCTTACCGAAGCGGGATACGTTGGCGAGGACGTCGAGAATATTCTTCTCAGACTGATTCAGGCGGCAGATTTCGACATTGAAAAGGCCGAGAGAGGAATCATTTATATTGACGAAATAGACAAGATCGCAAGAAAAAGCGAAAACCGCTCTATTACACGTGACGTTTCGGGCGAAGGCGTTCAGCAGGCACTTCTCAAGATTCTTGAGGGTACTGTGGCAAACGTACCGCCTCAGGGAGGAAGAAAGCATCCCAACCAGGAATTTATACAAATAAACACGAAAAATATTCTGTTTATTTGCGGCGGTGCGTTTGAAGGAATTGAGTCTATTATCGAGCAAAGAAAGGGCAACCAGCAGATCGGCTTTAACACCGAAAAGAAAACTAAGGCCGAAAAGGTGGAGCGTGGCGTATACAAGGACGTTATTGCCCACGACGTAGTAAAGTACGGTCTTATTCCCGAGATCGTTGGAAGACTTCCTGTTATCGTAGCTCTTGACAATCTGGACGAAACAGCACTCGTCAGAATCATAAGAGAGCCTAAAAATGCGATCTACAAGGAGTACGTAAGGCTCTTTGAGCTTGACGGAATAGAGCTTGTGTTCGAGGAGTCGGCTTTCAAGGCTATTGCTCACATGGCAATTGAAAGAGAAACAGGCGCAAGAGGTCTGCGTTCTATCATCGAGGGACTTATGATGCGTCCTATGTTCGAGCTTCCCTCCGAGGAGGGCGTAAAAAAGGTGATAGTTACCGAGGGATTTGTAAAAGGAAGCGAGGAGCTTACCGTAATTAAAGCAGAGATTTCCGAAAATACTACCCCCGAGCTAGCCGAAAAAACAGATAATTAAATAATAATTTCTCCCGAGGTACTATGCTTCGGGAGTTTTTTGCACCCGTTTTTGGTCAAGGAAAATATTTTTTATACAGCAGTTTTGTGCACATTGCACAATAAGAAAAAATATTTTTTCGTTTTTTTGGATATTTTTGAATTTTCCTATTGACAAGCGGAAAAATATATGCTATCATGTAAGTGCAAGAAGGAAATAAAAACTTCAAGGAAAAGCTTAGAAAAGGAGGACCTGCCAATGCAGAATTTCGAGGAACCTTTCCATTTTGATTCCTATCGCCGTGAGAATGGCAAAATAGCGCGGATTTTGTGCATGGTGATAGGTTCTTCGGCTGATAACTGATAACACTGTAAATAATTATATGGCGAATCCGTCGAGATCGCAGGAGAAAAGTACATTTACTTAAAAGAAAATACGGGTAATCGGTTATTTTAACAATCAGGTCAAAGAGACCGCGTTCAAAAAATTAAATATACATCCGAAAATGAAAAATATTAAAAGAGGCATTGACTCCGAAAAATAATTCAGCCTGAAAGCGAAAGTATAAGGAGGATAAGCCAATGTACACAGAGGAGCCTTTCATATAAAGCTTTTTGAATAAAGGATTATTCAAAAAGGCTCCAAAATTCATCTTAATAAAAATTCTCCCCGTAACCATCGGCTACGGGGAGTTTTCTTATTCTCTTTCCTCCCGGTGGAAGGCTCAAAAGTTCACTTTACAGAGCTTTTTCTATACGCAAGAGGACTTGTATTCATATACTGCTTGAAAATTTTATGGAAGTAATTAGGATTTGAAAATCCGATAATCTCGGCTATCTCGTTTACGGGAACTGTATCTGCACTGAGAAGCTCAAGAGCCTTGTTGATGCGGATGCCGTTTATGTAATCAATGGGAGTTTTGCCTATGGAATCCTTGAACATCTTGGTGAAGTAGTCGGGAGACACGTTGATCATAGCGGAGAGCTCCTCTATGTAGATCTTCTCCTTATAATGCTCGTCGATATAGCTGATGACGGGGCGCAGACGCAGCACGTTATGATATATCATTCTGTCGAGCTCGTTCTTAGTACCGCAGTAATAACGCAAAAGCGCAGTCATCATCTGATATATATTAGCTCTGATCGGGAGCTTGTAGCAGATCTCCTTCTCGGAATACTCGTCGTAGGACTCCTGCATAAACTTTTTCAGCGTTGCGTGTACGGGGTGCTCGCTACCGAAAATGGTAATCTTCTTTCTCGACTGAACGTAGAACATATAGAACACCTCGCTGTCGAAGTTCTCAAGGTTTGCCTCGATAATAGACATATCAAACACCAT
>JAZRMT010000151.1:0-3254 GCA_045647805.1 Eubacteriales bacterium
CCTTGGGATCAGAGGGGAAGTCAACACCGATCTTAGCCTTGTACTCAGCCTTGAACTGGTTTGCAAGCTCCTTGAGATCGTCAGCGGTAAGCTCAACGTCAAGCTTAACGCCCTTCTCCTCCTTCATCTTGTCGATAAGCTCCTCGAAGTACTTCTTTCCGACTTCCATAACAACGTCGGAGTACATCTGGATGAATCTTCTGTAGCAGTCGTAAGCCCATCTGGGGTTACCGGACTTCTTTGCCATAACTTCAACAACCTCTTCGTTAAGACCGAGGTTAAGAATGGTATCCATCATACCGGGCATGGATGCACGAGCACCGGAACGAACCGAAACAAGAAGGGGATTCTCAAGGTCACCGAACTTCTTACCGGTAACGCCCTCCATCTTGGTGATGTACTCCATGATCTCTGCCATGATTGCGTCATTGATCTGACGACCGTCCTCGTAGTACTGAGTGCAGGCCTTGGTAGAAATAGTGAAGCCCTGGGGAACGGGAAGACCAATGTTGGTCATCTCTGCGAGGTTAGCTCCCTTACCGCCAAGGATCTCACGCATGGTTGCGTTACCCTCGGAGAAGAGATAACAATACTTCTTTGCCATTTTTTAAATGTCCTCCAATATATTAAAATTTTTTAAAACAACTTTAAGCAAAATCCGTGAAAAAAACTCTTTCACAGTTTCGCAACGGTTATTATACCATAATAAAATAAAAAAATCAATATATTTTCGAAAAAACTAGTAAACAATGTGAAATAATTAACGAAATAGCAATAATGAATGCAGAAATCACAATATTTTTGCTCTTAACGATTTTGTTAACGATTTTTTAAGTCCTTTCTTGACAGAACCGTAGAAATATGTTAAACTACAAAGAGAAAATGAAAGGATACGTAAAATGCTTTTTATCTGCCCGAAATGCGGAGAAAAATTGAATAGCGACGGCGTCCGTTTACTCTGTACGGCAGGTCATTCTTATGATAAAGCAAGGGAAGGGTATTATAATCTTCTTCTCGGTAACGGAGGAGTCCACGGAGATAACAAGGATATGGTGCTGGCAAGACGAGCTTTTCTTTCAAAAGGCTATTACCGGCCTCTTGCCGATAAGCTGTGTGAAAAAATCCTTTCGTATACCTCCTTTATGCCGTCGGTATTGGATTGCGGCTCCGGCGAGGGCTATTATACAAATATTATCGAAGGTGCTGTCTTTGAAAGAGACGGAAACTCGGATTTTTATGCCTTTGATATTTCAAAAGATGCGGTAAAGGCGTCGTCGAAGCTGAATAAACGGTTGAATTGTGCCGTTGCGAGTGCCTACCGTCAGCCCTTTTCAAATAATTGCTTTGATTTAATATATAATGTATTTTCGCCACTTGCCTTGGATGAAGTTAAGAGAGTTTTAAAGCCGGGCGGTGTATTTATAATGGCGATACCGGATGAGGAGCATCTTTTTGAACTTAAGGCGAGGATATACGACACTCCTTATAAAAATACGGTTGAAAACACGGCACTTTCGGGCTTTGAGCTTGTTTCTGATGAGCCTCTTCATTACACAATGGAGATTAAAAGCGGCGAGGACGTCGTGTCGCTTTTCAAAATGACACCCTACGCATACAGAACAAAAAAGGAAAACGCTGAAAGGATCCTATCTCTGGATAGTATTTCTGTATCGGCACATTTTAGGATTCTTCTATACAGAAAGGACGGATAATATGGACCTGGCACACGGTAAATATCTCGGCGTCGATTATGGCGATAAAAGGACGGGGCTTGCAGAGTGTGACGCTTTTGGAATGATCGCATCGGGTATAGGCACTATTTCCGAGGGCGGAATGAGAAAAACCGCACAGCGAGTTGCCAATGAAGCCGCTTCCCGTTCCTGTAAAAAAATAATTATAGGTCTGCCTAAGAATATGGACGGCTCTCTTGGCGAGCGTACAGAGGTAATAAAGGCCTTTGCCGCATTGGTTTCGGAATATACCGATATAGAGATCGACTTTTATGACGAGCGAATGACCACCATGGTTGCATACCGTTTCCTCGGTGAAACAGGAACCTTTGGTAAGAAACGTAAGGCGGCTGTTGATACGCTCTCGGCACAAATTATTTTGCAGAACTACATAGACAGAGAGGCAAAATTAAAATAATTGCGAAAAAATGTCACAACGGAATAATATAACTGCAAAAATACCCGTTTTTTACGTATTTTCATACTTTTTTCTTTAATAAATTACATTTTTTGCTCCCGTTATAAAAGCGGGAGTTTTTTCATATTATAGAAAAAGGAGGAGAAAAAATGAAAAAATGTATATCGCTTTTTATGCTTTTAATTGCCCTGGTTTCGCTATCATCATGCGAAGAGGAGGCTAATGCGGAAATAATTCTTAATGAATTCATTAATGCTTACGGTGCAGAGGGGGCGGCCTACTCCTCATTTTCCGAGCTTGGCGAGGAGGGGTACGTTCCTGAGGGGCTGTTTGAAAAAATATACAGGTACGAAGGAAAGTTGCCCGAAAATTTTGCTATTTATCTTAATTCTCACAGCCATAAGGGCTCGGAATGTGCCGTATTCGTCTGCAAGGACGAGGATGAGCGTGCGGGGGTTGTTGAAATGTGCCTTGAACGTATGAAGCTCGTCTGTGCCGATAAGAGGAATAATGTTTTGATCAGAAGCGGAAATATCGTAGCCTATTCTACTATGGAGGATGCCGATAGGGCGGAGGAGCTATTGAGGAAAATTATATCACGCCGCTCTTGACTTATTTGCCGTGATGGGGTATAATAATTTAAAAAAGATTTTGGAGCAGTTAAATGAATATCAGAGAAGTAATTCTTTGTAAGTTCGGAGAGGTTGTTCTTAAGGGATCTAACCGTCAGAACTTTGAATCAAGCCTTATCAAGGAGCTTCGCAGAAGAGCATCGCCCCACGGCATATTCAAAATTTATTTTAAGCAGAGTACAGTCTACGTTGAGCCGCAGGATGAATTCTGTGATATGGATGGAATGTACGACACCGCAAAAAAGGTGTTTGGAATCGTTGGAGTTAACCGTGCCGCCGTTTGTGACAAGGATATGGAAAGCATAAAGGCTTTGGCAAGAGAGTATCTTCCCGAGAAGCTTTCGGGCAAGCGTACCTTTAAGGTGGATGCCAAGCGCTCGGACAAGCGCTTCCCCCTGAAATCCCCCGAAATTTCGGCTACCGTTGGCGGAATTATCCAAGTCGGAGGCCAAGCGGTCTTAGGAAGACAAAATA
>JAZRMT010000152.1:0-24583 GCA_045647805.1 Eubacteriales bacterium
TCTCCATTCCGTCGCCTGTCGGGCGACCGCACAAATTTATAACTAATTTTCGGCACCGCCCTTTAGGCGGCATTTTGGAATAAGGCTCCAAAATGCGAAAATTTGAGGCGTGAAACGAACTGACCGACAAGTCAGATGGTACAAAGATTTCACGCTAATTCCTCCGTTTTTTTTAAAAAAGCTATTGACAAATCGATATCTTTATGATATCATTGATATACCAAATATAAAACGGAGGAATTTTATTATGACTGAAAAAATTTTGGAAAATAAGAAGAAGGGTATGCAGGTTCTTCTTCTCACACTGCTCGGAGTTGTTCTCTCATTAGGATTGGTGATCATAGGAGCTATCGGACTTGTGACCGAAAAGGGATACGGTACTCCGCTTTTGGTCATCGGTCTGATCTGGATGTTCGTTTCCTGGATTCCCTTTGTCGGACTCAGAGTTCTCAAGCCCCAGGAGGCATTGGTTCTTACTTTGTTCGGTAAATACATAGGCACTATAAAGGGCGAGGGCTTCTACTTTGTAAATCCCTTCTGCTCCTCGGTAAATCCTGCGGCAAAGACCAAGCTTAATCAAAGCGGCGACGTTAATACGGTCGAAACCGTGACCGTAGGCGGCAAGCAAGGCATAAGCATAGACGTGACCAGCAATAAAATATCGCTTAAAATTATGACTCTCAGCAACAACAAGCAGAAGATCAACGACTGCCTCGGCAACCCGATAGAAATAGGAATAGCCGTAACCTGGAGAATAGTTGATACTGCAAAGGCTGTATTTAACGTTGATAATTACAAAGAATTCCTTTCCTTACAGTGTGACTCCTCGCTTCGTAACATCGTAAGGCTTTACCCCTATGACGTTGCCCCCGGAATTGACACTACGGGCGACGGAATTGCCGACGATGGCAGCCTTCGCGGCTCCTCCGAGATCGTTGCTTCCAGAATAAAGAACGAAATTCAGGAAAGAGTTACCGAGGCGGGAATTGAGATAATCGAGGCTCGTATAACCTACCTTGCGTATGCTACCGAGATTGCGGCAGTAATGCTTCAAAGACAGCAGGCATCGGCTATAATAGATGCGAGAAAGATGATCGTTGACGGTGCTGTGGGAATGGTTGAGATGGCTCTTGAAAGACTTGCCCAGAACGATACCGTAAAGCTGGACGAGGAAAGAAAGGCAGCAATGGTATCCAATCTTCTCGTTGTACTCTGCGGAAACAAGGATGCTCAGCCCATAGTCAACTCGGGAAGCCTTTATTAAGAGGTTTCGGTAATGGAAAAAAAGCAGATTCCCTTAAGGCTTTCCGAAAAGCTTTATTCGGCAATTGCCGCATGGGCGGAGGATGACTTCCGTTCCGTGAACGGACAAATCGAATATCTGCTCTCGGAATGCGTTAGGCAGAGAAAAAAGAACGGTGTATACGTTTCAACCGAACTGGATACCCCGCCCAAACTAGATATAAAGTAAACATTAGTTTATATTTACGTATATTTTTGCACAAAAAACAACAAATATTGTTCTTAGGAAGAGCCGACTTTTTCGTCGGTTCTTTCTTTTTTGTCAGCAAGCGATGCTGGCTGAAAGTTGAGATGTATTACGGCGAAAAATTCGAATCGCCTAGGGATTCATTGAGAAGTTGGAAGAATACATACATTACCACAACAACGAAAGAATTTCTTTAAAACTAAAAGGAATGAGCCCGGTGGTGTACCGAGCTCATTCGCAAACAATTTAATATTTATTTTTGTCTAAACTTTTGGGTTCACTTCACTCCCGACTCCCGGGGTGTTTTTTCGGTTTTCGGGTTATCAGTCAATTACCGTGATATTATCATTCATAAATTCAACCGCACCCTCACAGGCAAGGTTGATGTTACTGTACTTGAAGTTCTTAAGAGTTGCCTTGAAAAAATCATCCTGCGCACGCTTCTTGAAGCTGCCTATTGCCGCATAGCCGCCGTGAACGGTAACGTTCTCAATAGTAAGATCGGAGATACCGTTACAGAGGGTAATAGCACAGGCTGCCTCAGAGGAAACGTTGCGAATAGTGATATTATTCACCTGGTCGGGATCGGGATAATCAGCGGTGTAGCTCATATCTCCGATTCTTACGGTGCTGTTATTTCTGTCCTTGAATCCGTGATCAGCGGTACGCTTATCCGAAAGAAGGCTTGCAATTCCGTCCAGCTCAATGTTATAGAGCTTATGCCCGTTACCGTTAAGAAGGCGGACGTTGGCACAGAAGGAATCGGTAACAACGTTCTTGATCTTTACGTCATGGATAGCACTTTCAAGCTCGGGAACAAAGTAGCCGCGCTTTATTTCTCCATTACCAAGGGCGGTAAGAGCGACCGAGTCGTCCTCGGTAAAGCCTGTGATATTCTCGATAAGGAAATTGTTACAGCCGATACGAAGATCAATACCGTCGGCATTCTTAACGTACACCTCGTCGTACTTCTCGGGATACTGATCGGGATGATGTACTCCGTTCTCATCAATTCGCGAAAAATCGGCATTAAAGCGGATATTGCGATAGGTTGCATTACGCACGTAAACGTTGGTAACACCCCACCACCTCTGATTAACTATGGAAAGGTTTTCAACGGAAAGACCGTCAACGTTGAAGAAAAGAAGGGTGGTGTTGTAATAAATATCAAGTCCGAGGGCACGGGCATTTTTCTCACCGAGTCCGTTGTACTCACCGCCGTCAAGAGTTGCTCTTCCCTTACCGCGAATAGCGATATTCTTAATAGTGTCGGCAACGGTGGAGCCATTCTCTCCCGTCTTAGCCACAGCCTTGAACATATTAAGATATTTACCCGAAGCAAGAACAAGATGAGCATCGTCGATAAGGATCTCGATATCGGAGGGAAGCTCTATGGTATCGTCGATTATCCAACTTTCCTCTCCGGTTCTCTCATTTATCCTGGGAATTACGACCTTGTTGGTTCCCTGCTCCTTTGCAAGGGCTATTGCTGCCTTAATGCTCTCAGAGTCGGTAGAGCCGATGGTCGAGTTGGCAGAAATGTAATTCGACATAGTTTTTACCTCGCTTTGTCAATTATAGTTTATATTTCAAGTTAATTATATACAAACTCCGATAATTTGTCAAGAAAATATCATCGAGAAGTTTTTCGAATTTACTCGACCAAATTCGCCACGTCCGGATTGTTCAGTGCTTTATAAGTCCTGTGATAAACAAAGAAGGATATTGCCGTAGTAACAGCATCGGATATAAGCTGAGTCCATACAAGGCCGTCAAGGGCAAAAAGACTGTTCATAAGGAAAAGAAGCGGAATATTGACCACACCCTGACGAAGCGAAGAAAGTATCAAGGATTCCTTGCCCTTGCCCATTGCCTGGAAGGTGAAGGAAAATTGGAAATTCGTTATCATAAGCGGTACGGCAAGACACATTATACGAAGAAATCTGACCGACATATCAACGGTTGCCTGCTCGTTTATAAATATTCTTACGATAGGCTCAGTGAATATCTCAAAGGCAAGTATACAAACGAGAGAAAAGGCTATACCCAGACCTCTCGCCCAGCTTGTAAATGACTTCATCCGCTTATAATTCCCTGCTGAGTAGTTATAGGCAACCAGAGGCATCATACCCTGACAAAGCCCCATTCCTACGTTCATAGGCAGCATATCTATCTTTTTGGCAATGCCTATGGCAGCCACGGGTACGTCACCGTAGATATCGCTGTAACCGGAGGCAAGATTATTTATCATTATGCCGGAGAGACAGGCAAGGAAGGAACCCAGCGCCGAGGGGAAGCCTACGGCAAAAACCGAAGTGATATAATGCTTTTTCGGAATCATTATTCTGGGATCTATGGAAAGCACCGTCTTTTTTCTGATGAGATAGTAAACAACAAGGAAATAGATCAGAACAACAACGTTGGAAATAAGGGTAGCTATTGCCGCGCCTGCAACCTCCTCACCCTCATCGAGAATTACGAACATAAACAAAGGATCAAGAAGGATATTAAGTATTCCGCCGGCTCCCAGTCCGACGCTTGCATGCTTGGCATATCCCTCGCTCCTGAGAAGGTGGGACATGGTCATAGCAAGTGTGGAAGGAACCGCTCCGATAACTACTACGTAAAGGGCATAGTCAGTTGCATAATCAATCGAGCCGTCGGTAGCACCGAGGAACCTTAGGAATGGCTCCATAAAGATTAATACTACGATCGAGTAGATCAAGGATATCAGAAATGATCCCCAGAAGGAGAAGGATGCAACGCTCTTGGCTTCTCCGTCACGCTTTTCCCCGAGAAGACGTGAAATAAGGCTTCCACCGCCCACTCCGAAAAGGTTAGAAAGGCAGTTCATCATAAAGACCAGCACGAAGGCGACGGATGAGGCTGCTATCTTTGACGGATCGTTGGTTAGTCCGATAAAAACAGTGTCAGCAAGGTTATACACCATAGTGATAAGCTGGCTGATTATAGTTGGAATCGCAAGTGCCAAAAGGGCTTTCGGAACCGGTGTTTTTTCAAATAATTCTCTGTTTGTCTGCATTTTTACACTTCCTTTTTTTAACCAAGAACATTTTATCACCGAGGTCGAATTTTGTCAAGTTGATTTGTGCCTTTTATTATATGTTAACACTTAATTAATAAATTAATTCTTATTAAAAATATTTATTTGACCTTGATGTTGAGCTTAAAAAATGATATACTTTTGTCTGGAAAAGAAAAGAGGTCATTATGGAAAAAATATACAATTTTCTTTATTATGAAATAGAAGAGGCACCCGCCACCTTCGGGCTCTTTCACATCTGTGCTCTGGTTTTAATTATCGGCTGTGCTGTTACCGCCTGTATGAAGTATAAAGGGAACTCCGACAGAGGCTTCAGAAGAATAATGCTCGCCATATGGATCACTATGCTGGTATGCGAGGTCTACCGTGAAATATGCTATGCTCTCGAGTTTGAGGACGGTGTGGCAGTATGGGATTACGCATGGTATCAGTTCCCGTTCCAGCTATGCTCCTCTCCGCTTTATGCTCTCCCCTTTGTAATTTTTCTTCCCGAGGGACGACTTCGAGACGGATTTGCGGCATTTCTCGCCATTTTCTCCTTATTTGGAGGACTTGCCGTTATGGTCTATCCCGGCAACGTATTGACAAAGGTGATCGGAATAAGCATACAGTCTATGCTTCACCACGGACTGCAGGTGCTTATCGCTATCTTTATCGCAAAGAGATTCAGAAGTAAGTACGAGCTCGGATTTCTGAAAAAAGGCATTGCGGTATTTTACGGATTCCTCACCGTGGCTATGACGCTCAACATTGTCTTCTACCTGATCTTTACGGCAAACGGAATAACCGACGACTTCAATATGTTTTATATAAGTCCGTTTTACGAGGGTATTCTTCCGGTTTTCTCAGAAATCCAGGAGCACATCTCCGGTTGGCTTATGCTCCCCTTGTATGCAATTCTCTTCACCGGAGCATCCTATCTGATCTTCCGCATAGAAAAGCTTTTGCTCGAATGGAAGACGAGAATTGCTCGTGAGGAAAGCGGCGTAACTGCAAAAGCCGAATAAAGCAATAAAAACGCCGCTTGAAGCGAAATCCGAAAGGAGATCACACTTCATTTTGGCGTTTTTAAATTTTAGCCGATTGCATCTTGCAAAATTCGAGCGAGCGTGGTAAAATAGAAGACAGTAACGGAGGGGTGACGTGGAGATTATTGCTAGAATCAAGAGCGACTTTAAGGAAAAGTTCGGAATTCCAAGACAATCAGGGCTTGCCGAAAGCTCGGTCGCTTATATAATTTTTGAGCCGAAATACAGAGTTAAGGAAGCCTTTAGAGGACTTGAGGGATATTCTCACATATGGATTATCTGGGATTTTTCCGAGGCTAAGAAAAAGGATTGGTCGCCTACGGTAAGACCGCCGAGGCTTGGCGGAAACAAGCGTATGGGAGTATTTGCGACGAGATCGCCTTACAGGCCTAATTCCATCGGACTGTCATCCGTCAGACTTGCCGAAATCATAGAGGACGAGAGGTTAGGTATTGTGCTTAAAGTGCTCGGAGCAGATCTTCTCGACGGAACGCCGATTTACGATATAAAGCCATATCTTCCATTCACCGACAGTCATCCTGATGCCTCAGGCGGCTTTGCAGACGAGAAATTCGACTACAAGCTGACAATAACGAATGCAGAAGCGCTCAGAGCTCTCACAGAGGATACCAAAGCCGCTCTCATTAGTATTCTTGAAGGAGATCCCCGCCCTCAGTATCAAGAGGATTCCGAGCGTGAATACGGTATGCGGTACGGAGAAATCGAGATATTCTTCAAGGTTAGTGAAGACAGACTTACAATTACAAGAATTGAGGAAGGCTAATGACGTACTTTAAACAATTTTCGTCCAACACGATCGGCGCCGGAGCAAACCAGAGCTTTTTCGAAATGAAAGAGGGCGAGGTAAGAACCGGACTTGCATTTTTCAAAATAGCCGCAAGCGGAAAATTCGCCTATTCCCTACTATTTTCCGACGTTATCGACTCCACCTACGCCGACGGTAGCAAAAGCCGAGCGAACATGACGCTCGGTGGCTGGACCATCCATTCACTTAAGGTCGGAAGATGCAGAAGCTTTCCGTACAGTGAAATTAAAAAAGCCAATCCTGACAAAATTCCCCTTGAGGGCGTTGTGACACTCAGCTTCAACGGCAAGGAATGCGTAAAGATCGCAGAAGGAGAAAGCTGCAGTAGCGATCCTGCAATGCTGTACTTTGAAAAGGGCGATTACATAGCCGTGGAGATAACCTATTTGGGGAAAAAAGTTCCTCATCACCCCGAAAGTATGCTTCCGCTTTACAACAAAACAGAATACGGATATGAATATTCGACGGATATGCCACTGCCGCTCATGATCGGCTGTGACCGAGAGGTTAAGGGAAGAATCGGATATCTCGGAGATTCGATCACTCAGGGCATCGGTGCCGGCTATAACACCTATCTGCATTGGTGTGCAAGACTTGCAGATATGATAGGCGACGAGTACTCTCATTATAATCTCGGCATCGGATATGCAAGAGCTGCCGATGCGGCATCGGACGGTGCGTGGCTTACGAGAGCGAAGGGGTGCGACGTTGTATTTCTTTGTCTTGGCACAAACGATGTTGCTCACGACAGCGGCGGTGCAAAATCCATTTTCAATGCACTTAAGAGCGTTATATGTAAGCTAAAGTTGGCAAATTGCTCTATTATTCTGCAAACCGCTCCTCCTTTCGATCGTGAAGGAGATCGAAAAGAAACATGGTTTGAGCTTAATAGAATCATCAAAGAGGAGCTGTCCGAAGAAGTCGATTGCGTATTTGATAACGTACCGTACCTCATGCTCTCAAAGGAGTTCCCGGAAAAGTCGAAGTACGGCGGTCATCCCAATTCCGAGGGATGCAGAATTTGGGCAGAGGCTCTATACGATAACGTAAATTCTTTTTTGAAGGAGAGATTAAAATGATTAAGCTTACCGTTAAGGTTGAAGGAATGATGTGTCCTATGTGCGAGGCACACACAAACGAGGCTATCAGGAATGCTATGAAGGTGAAGAACGTGTCCTCTTCACACGAGGATGGCGAAACGGTGATTATAGCAGAATCGGTTGACGAGGCACTCGTTAAAGAAACGATCGAGAAAAACGGATATAAGGTACTTGAAATTACTTATGACGAGTACGAGAAAAAGAACTTTTTCCAAAGGATATTTAAGAAATAATTAATTATGTGAGGGTAATTTTATGGAAAAATTAAAGGAATATTTTGATTTTTTTGAATACGAAAAAGAGGATGCGGATTTCTTTTTGTCGGTTTACAGTAAAATTCAGAGCGACAAAGAATCTTCCGATTTATGGAGAAGTGCTATCGAGCTGTACGAGAGAGAAGAAAAATGCGACTACACCAAGATTATTTCCATAGCGGATGAGGTTGCGGAAAAGCTATATTTAAACACGTACACCACCGAGTGGCTTATCTATTTCTGTTTTCTCCCGAAGCTCAGAGAAAGATATAAGGAAAAGGGACTTTCGGACGAGCTTTATCGCCACACGATGCTTAACTTAAGATACAATCTTGAGGAAGGTAAGATCATTAAGGGCGTTAAAGGATACTTCGCGGCAAGCTGGTTCAACGGCTTCTTCGATATGACGAGGTTCGCCCTCGGAAGGCTTCAGTTCGAGATAATTCTCTTCGGAGATTATTACAAGAAGGAGGACAGGGGCATTCCTCTTGATAAAAAGGTTATCAACGTACATATTCCGAGAAGCGGTCTTCCCCTCTCTCCGGAGAGCGTAGACGAGGCGTTTATGCTTGCGAGAGAATTCTACAAGAAAGAGGTAGGAGAGGATCCGATTTTTGTATGCTTTAGTTGGCTGCTCTATCCCGATAACGAAAAAATCCTTCCCCCTCACACAAATATTTATAAATTCATGAAAAGGTTCGAAATTATCTACTCGGCTCACAACAAGAACGGGGAGAATCTTTGGCGGCTTTTCGACACCGACGAAAAGAATCCCGACAGACTTCCCGCCAACAGCTCTGTGAGACGCGCTTATATCGAGCATCTTAAAAAAGGCGGAAAAACGGGTGCAGGCTTAGGCATCATTATTTCAAAGTAGACAAAGTAAGAAGGGGCTGAACCAAGCTTTAATTAAGCAAATTGGCTCAGCCCTTTTTATTACTCAATGCAAGACATTGGGTAGAATATAATTAAATAATCACCTTCTTCATATGCCATAGTTGCAATATCCTTTATAACAACTGCATATTGCAATGAAGAAACTAATGCATCGGTCACTTTTTTAATCAGCCTTGCTGGTGGGACACTCATTAAAGCCCTATCCACCGAATTATCAAGAATAGTGTTTATTGTTGAGGCCACAGACGAATCACAACACAAAACGAGCGTCTCAAACAGATTTGTCATTGTGATTTCACAGTCTCCTATAAACGCCATTATATCCGCAACCAAAGCCGCATATGTTTTCTTATTCTTTATAATTTTCAATACACTTGTAATAATCTGCTCGATTGTCATGTTGGACTTTTCGCTCATTTTCTTAATAAGCATCTCTGCGAATTTTATTTCATCGAGATTAATATCCGTTGATGCAACCTTTACAAACTCTATCCAAGCATCTGATGTTTCCATTGCTGATACCACTATACCGCTTAGAACATTAGCGTATATCATATAATCGGAATTGCCCAAGCACAAGAAGTCAACATATCCCCCAAGAGGCACTTTTAATTCTACGGGTGTCAATGTTTGATATGCCGTTGATTCACCTTTTATCAGATTCCCGTTGAACGTATCTTTTATGTTAAGAAAAGCACTTAGCATTTGCTCGGTCATCCCGGCTGAATATCCTTGAATCAAATGTTGCTCTTCCAAATTTCCGTTTCTGTCAAAGGCTGCAACGCAGAATATTGTAGGTACACAATTATACACATCGAATGTTACCTTGTAATACCCTCCTCCTTTATACTCATCATCACTTACAAACACGCTTTGATAATTAAATACTTTTAATCTACAGTTTGGAGCGAACCCATCCTTGTACAGTTCAGAATCTTTTGTAACGGAATAGTTTGTTATTCGTGTATATTCGGTACAACCGTAAAGCGTCATAACATCGACAACTTCTCCGTCAAAAATCAACTGTAGAACGACACCTCCAGCAGATTTTACATCTACTACACCAATTGCATTAACCGTAGCAATTGTTTCATCGGAAGAGCTACAAGAAAATCCTTCGGTTTCACAGCTTATTAACTCATCGGTTAAGTTATTTTTAATAAATATATGTAAAGAAGAACCGACCTCGGCAAGCAAATAAGTATTCTCGGCATCAATAAAGTAATCATGCTCTACATAGAATGAATAAACAGATCTGCTGCCATCAAGATCACAAATATCTACATAGCCTTGTTTGTTTTCTGTGCTGTTATCCAATGAATACTCTATTAAATACCTTCCACATTTTTCACCTAAAACTGTGAATGACTCTCCATCGTAAATATGCCCATGCTTTTGAACAGATTCCGGAGTTTGATATACTATAACTCTATTTTTCGTATTGTTGGACGATGTCCACTTCGCATAATCGCCAGTATCAATGTAGCCGCATTCACAATAACCTTTACTGTTTAAATCATGTGATTTAGCCTCAAAGTCTATTTTTTTACTTTCAAATGCTATGCCGCAAGTTTCGCATATCAAACTATAGATATAATACCCGCTGTGCGAAGAAATATTTTTGAGTAGATTATCGTAAACTATCGCCTTCAAATCCGTTTTTGTTTGTTCATGCGAGCAGTTATAGGTTTCGCCCAAAACATAAGTTGCTGTTACAATCAAATTGGAAGTAATACCGTCTAAGGCTTTATCCCATCCGGCAAAAGTGTACCCTTCACGCCTGGGAATTGCTGGAGCAATGGCCGCCGTTCCTTCCGGAATATATTTTTGTATTTCCAAAACACTTCCATCGTAATTGTAAAATGTCACGGTGTGAGTTTTTGTTGTTCCCCAAATAACAATTTCACCGTTACCACCAAATCGCCATAGCTTATCGCCTGATTCGGGTTCGGTATCCGAATAATAATATCTTTGAGCGTATTTAAGCCACTCGTTATATGAACCTATTCTTATCTTTTCCCAATCAGAATCGAGTCCTTTATAATATACAGACGAAAGTAAAAGACAATACTCGAACGCTTCTGTACCAATGTACTTTACACTATCGGGAATAACAATACTTTCAAGTCGGGTACAATTATAAAAAACTTCGTCTTCTATGCGTTCTACACCATCAGGTAACACGATTGTTTTTAGATTGGTACACCCATAAAATGCATAATTTCCAATGTAATTGACTCTATTCGGAATGTGAATGTTGGTCAACCTGTCACAAGAAGCAAATGCAGACTCAGCAATTCCTACGGTATCAAGTCTTAATGTTGCAGAAGTTATGCCATCGTCGCATTTTACAACCCATCTGTCTATGTAATGAACTCCATTTTCGACTTTTATTAACGAATCGCATCCTGAAAATGAATGCGAATGAATCGAAGTGACGCCTTCTCCAATCACTATGTCCGTAAGGCCCGAGCAATTGCAAAATGCCAACGAACCTATTGTTTTTACACTGTTAGGAATCACTATAGAAGTAAGACTCCTACAACCGTAGAATGCATTTGAATCAATAGTTGTTACTCTATCAGGAATCACTATAGATGACAAACTTTTGCATTCTGAGAACGCATGTGAGCCGATGCGTGTGACGGTATCCGGAATCGTTATCGAAACCAATGTTGAGCAACCGGAAAACGCATAATCATCTATTTGGGTTACACCACTGGGAATAACTACGTTGACCAAGTCGCGCATGCAGTATATTTCATAATCATACTCCTCGCCGTCAACACTAATACTTCTTGGAAAAACAACTATTTCTTCGTCAACAAAACACTCAACCAGTCTGTAAGTATCATCATGCCTTTCAAACAAAAAGCCACCATCGTCATAAATATAGCGTCCATCATCTACATAATTCTTTTTACCGCTCTTGTCAATTATTACAATCGCATTTTCGGCTAGACATCCGTTTTCATAGCTTCCAAATGTTAAGGATAAATCACTATTGTTAACTATTATTAATAAATTCTTACATAGCTCAAACGCATATTCTTCTATAGTAGTTACACTCCTTCCAAGCACAACACGCTTGAGCTTTGAACAACAGCTAAAGGCAGAGTCAGCAATATGAGTAACGTTGTTTCCTATTATTATATCAGTGAGACTTGAGCAATCTTCAAATGCTCTATAACCGATACTTGTAACCTTTTCCGGTATTTTTATACTTTCGAGACTTTCACACCTCATGAATGCATAATCACTGATATTATTAATACTTTCAGGTATAGAAATGTTGGTAAGTTGATAGCATCCTGAAAAAGCTCCGTAAAATAAATATTCTCCTCCTGTTACAGTTACAGATCTCAACGATGCCGGAATTATGAAATCCACATACTCTCCATCGGCATAATACTGCCTACACGAACTGCCTCCTTGATAAACATAATTTCCAAAAATATATCCCAACAACGCATAATAACCTGTTGCATCTCTACTTTTCCCCACAAACGGAATAGTTATGGTTTCCATAGAACTACAGCCAGAAAAAGAATTATGACCTATCTCATTAACACTTTCAGAAACAGTCACAGAAGTAAGGCTTGAACAATCTCTAAAAGCCTCTTCACCTATTATATTTACGCCATTTGGAATGATCACAGAAGTAAGGCTTGAACAACCTTCAAACGCTCCCTCGTCAATCCTTTTAATGCTCCCTGATAATTCTATTGATTTAATACTTGAGCAATAACGAAATGCATATTTACCGATATCATTGACATTCTTAGAAATAACTACTGTTAGTAAATTCTTATTTCCCCAGAATGCCGAAGAATCAATATGAGTAACAGGCAGGTTATTATACATATCCGGAATAATTAGATTTTCTCCTTTAAACGTACCGATATCCGTAACCGTATACCCCTGTTTATCACCGTTTAATGAATATTCCAGTCCCTGTGAATATTCATTACCACCGCCCTGCTCAGCACCACCGCCTTGCTCGGTATCTCCGCCCTGCTCAGCACCACCACCTTGCTCGGTATCTCCGCCCTGCTCAGCACCACCGCCTTGCTCGGTATCTCCGCCTTGCTCGGTATCTCCGCCTTGCTCAGCACCACCGCCTTGCTCGACACTGTTATAATCTTCCCCTTCTTCATTATCTTCACTGCAAGCAAAAAGTGTAACCGAACTAAATGTTAAGATGATAATAATAGCAAGCAACTCAAATATGGTTTTCTTCATTCTGTCTTTCCTCTTTTCTTTTTTGGAGTACAAAAAATGCGTTTTCATACAAAAAGCGAGATTCGAAAACCCGAACCTCGCTTTATATTGAACTTAATTAATACTCCGCATTGCCGACGGTTCTGGGATAAGGAAGAACGTCTCTGATATTCGACACACCGGTGAGGTACATGATGATTCTCTCGAAGCCGAGACCGAAGCCTGCGTGCTTTGTGCCGCCGTACTTACGGAGGTTGAGATACCACCAATAATCCTCTTCCTTAAGTCCGAGCTCGTTCATACGAGCCTTAAGGACGTCAAGTCTTTCCTCTCTCTGAGAGCCGCCGATGATCTCACCGACACCGGGAACGAGAAGGTCCATTGCGGCAACGGTCTTGCCGTCGTCGTTCTGACGCATATAGAACGCCTTGATGTCCTTGGGATAGTCGATAAGGAAGATGGGCTTTTTGTAAACCTGCTCAGTAAGGTATCTCTCGTGCTCGGTCTGAAGATCAACGCCCCAGTATACAGGATACTTGAAGCTCTCGCCCGACTTGAGAAGAACGTCTATCGCCTCTGTGTAGGTAACCTTTGCGTAATCTGCGTTACGAAGAGCGGTAAGCCTTTCAAGAAGAGTTTTATCAACGAACTGATTGAAGAAATTAAGCTCTACCTCACACTTGTCCATTACGTGGTTGATTATATACTTGATCATATCCCACGCAAGCTCCATATCGTCGTTAAGGTCTGCGAAAGCGATCTCGGGCTCGATCATCCAGAACTCTGCCGCATGGCGGGCGGTGTTGGAATTCTCCGCACGGAAGGTAGGACCAAAGGTGTAGATATTGCCGAACGCCATAGCGTAGGTCTCACCCTCAAGCTGACCGGACACGGTGAGGTTTGCACTCTTACCAAAGAAGTCCTGGGTATAATCCACGTTGCCGTTCTCATCCTTGGGAGGATTCTCCATATCAAGAGTGGTAACTCTGAACATCTCACCTGCACCCTCGCAATCGGAGGCGGTGATAATAGGAGTATGAACGTAAACAAAGCCCCTCTCGTTAAAGAAGGAGTGAATAGCAAAGGCAACCTCGCTTCTTACTCTGAACACCGCAGAGAAAAGATTGGTTCTGGGACGAAGGTATGCCTGCTCACGAAGGAACTCAACCGTATGACGCTTAGGCTGGAGAGGATAATCGGGTGTGGAGGTTCCCTCTACCTCGATCTTGGTTGCCTTAAGCTCAAAGGGCTGCTTAGCACCGGGAGTAAGAGCAACAGTGCCGGTAACAACAAGAGCCGCACCAACGTTCATACCTGCGATCTCATCGTAATTATCTATAACCTCACGCTCAAAAACGACCTGAACACTCTTGAAGTAGGAGCCGTCGTTAAGGTCGATAAAGCCGAATGCCTTGGAGTCTCTGAGGTTTCTAACCCAGCCGCCTACGGTAACCGTCTTATTACCGAATGCCTCAGGGGTGGAATAAATTTGTCTTATGAGTTCTCTTTTCATAGTTTTTCTCCATTGAGATAATTATATAATAATATATTGTATCACAATAAATTAATAAATTCAATAGATTTGACAATTTTAGTCAGGTATTTTGTTTAAAAAAGCAAATTTGTATTTCAGTGGGGTAACACCGAATTTTTCCTTGAAGCGGGAAATGAAGCGAGAGCAATCGGTAAAGCCCGCTCTGTAGCAGGCTTCGGTAACGCTTCTGCCCTCCTTGATGAGATTTTCCGCAAAGGAAAGACGTTTGGCTTCGATAAGCTTATGAACCGAAAGTCCTACGTATTTTCGGAACAGTCGATTAAGCGTCGGCTCGGAGATGAAGAATTTTTCGGCTATTTCCCGACTTGTTGAAATGCTGACAAATCTCTCGTCAACGTAAGCAAGGATGCTATTCAGCTTCTCGGGTATTTCGGTACTTTCTTCCCTCTCGGACTCTCTCTGCCCCAAAAGAGATATAAGCTCCGAAAAGCACGCCGAACGGACGAAGGGATCGGTTTCGCTTCCATCAATTCTGAAAACAAGAGTCTTTAATCTTTCCTTTTGCTCCCTGGAAAGACGTATAAGCCCTCTCGCTCCGCAACGGATAAGATACTCTCCCACCGTTCCCTCATCAAACCAAAGACAAAAATGGTCGTGAGTGGTTGGAGTGTTGTATATACAGCAGTGAACGTCACCGGGAAAGGAAAGAATAACGTCACCGGGCAGCACACGAAAGACCGATGCTCCGTGCAAAAATGATACGTCGCCCGAAAGATTAAAATAAACCTCGTAGCACCCATGGATATGTGTACCGTCCACGGGCTGATAAGCAACGTCTACGTAATCGCAGCTATGGCTGATGCAAA
Source organism: Eubacteriales bacterium (assembly GCA_045647805.1). Classification (GTDB taxonomy): domain Bacteria; phylum Bacillota; class Clostridia; order Oscillospirales; family CAG-272; genus UBA1740. Next base: position 15,241 of record JAZRMT010000152.1, read on the forward strand.
AATCCAATCTGCCAAAGGAAACCAGTTTCTCACAGAGCTTAGGTTGATAGGTCATAAAACAGCTCCTTTTTTGAACGTAATCGCATAAAACCAGATTTATTTAGCCTATTTTTACGCATAAATGTGTGCTATAATTGTACCATACACTACCAATCCTGTCAATAGCGTGGCGGTGTTAAAATTCAATAAAAATTTGTGCAGCAGACACAGGCGGCAGAACGGAAAACAAAATGACGGATTACCTTTTGGCCTTCGGCTCGGTTTTATTACTTGCACTGAACTTTATCATACAGAAGCTTTACCAAAAAAGCACAGATTCAACGACAAAAAGCAGTTCGATATTCAGTGTGCTAAGCAGCGTATTCTCCATCGTGTACTTAATAGTAATGAACGGGTTTGCTTTTAAAATAACCGCTTACTCGGTTATAAACGCCACTCTGAAAGCGATATGCGGACTTGCATATACCATTATCGGCTTTAAGATAATGCGTGAAGGTAGCGTTGCCTATTACATGATGTTTCTTATGACCGGTGGAATGCTTCTGCCTGCTATATACGGCTGGCTGTTTCTTTCGGAATCTATAAAGCTTTTGCATCTTTTAGGAGTTTTCATAATTATTTTTGCTATCGTACTCTCAAATCTCGGGGAAAGCCGTCCAAAGCCTAAGGTTATCCTGATGTGCTCCGGAGTATTTCTGCTGAACGGCTGCGTTAGTATTCTGTCAAAGCTGCATCAGACCTGTACAGAATACAATGCGGTATCCACCACAGGCTATGCCATTATCGGTACTGTGGCATCGCTTATCACCTCTCTCGGGCTTTTGATATTCGCTTGCGCAAGAGAAAAAAACAATAGAAAAAATATAGAAAATGTAAATAATTGTTCTCAAAATAGCAGGTTTAATTACAAAGCATTACTTCTCGTTGCAGTTTACGGTATCATCGGAGTTTTCTCAAGCCTTATGCAGCTTGAAAGCGCAAAGAACCTCCCGGCAAGCATGTTGTACCCGATAATTACCGGCGGAACCGTTGGACTTACAGGTCTTTTTGCGGCGTTGTTCTTCAAGGAAAAGCTATCAAAGAGAGGGCTTTTCGGGGTTATTCTTTGTATTGTCGGAACGGTATTATTTATATAAGCAGGTTAAGGGAGAGAACAGAAAAATGATTACATACAGACTTGGGTTATTTCAGTACGAAGAAAAAAGAGCAAAAGAATTTGCCACGGCGGTAAAGCGTAACCCCGGCTCTTGCGATACAGTCTGGTTTACCACCATGGGATACTATCCCCCACTTTGGAAACACGAGCAATATGCTAAGGAGTGGGCAAAGGTCCTACCTATCTATAAGGATGCCGGCATCAAGGTTTCCATACAAATAGCGAATACCTTGGGGCACGCGGAGTGGGCTCAGCTCGATCCCGAGAAAAAGGATCTTTTCGCTCAAGGCATGATATCCGATGATGACGACGATCCTTATCTCGTGGGGCCCGACGGTATAAAAAACAAAAGCTGCTTCTGTCCAAGAAGCAAGAGCTTCAGAAAATATATAAATTCCGTCGTTGCGATTTATTCAAGGCTTCTTAAGCCTGACAGACTGTGGTTCGACGATGATCTCCGAGCCCACAATCATAAGCCCAATAAATTCTCCTGCTACTGTGATAGGTGTATTTCCGAGTTTAACAAGCAGCATTCTGTTAGCTTCACACGTAAAGAGCTTGTTCACGAGATTAACTACGGCGACCTCTCTTTCAGAAGAAAATACATCGACTTCATAAGAGGCGGTATCTATGATTTCACCTACGGTGCTTGCAAGGCTATTCTCGAGGTTTCTCCCGACACCGCCTTTGGTTTGGAATATGAACACGAGCACAACTATCTCGGGCCAAACGACGAGCATATTCTCGGTGCACTTTACGATGCAAGCGGTAAAGAGATCCACACTCGCCCGGGCGGTGGCTTCTATAACGAGAATCCTTATGCCGCAGGTAAGCCGATGCAGAGATACGTCTTTAAAGGACTTGATGAAAGAAGCGAGGTGCTTGGCGTTATGCGTAACGGTTATCACCTGGACGACGGAAAATATATCGGTGACTGCACTCTTATAACCGAGACTGCCTGCGAAGGAAAATGGGCGATATTCGGTTACAGTGTCTGGCACGATATTGTCAGCTCGGCAAAGCGAAATCAGATAGTCGGAGCACTTGACGCAATCGCAAAAATGCCCGTAAGACTTCTCACCGAGGAGCCTTGTGTTATCGTTCCCTCCGTGGATAAGGAAAATAAGGTCAGTGCAGTTACCCTTTCCGCCGCCTCACAAAGCGGTATAGAGGATCTTCTGCTCATAGTAAGAGCCCCAAAGGGAAAGAATATCAGCATAATGGGCACGAGAAGAAACGATGTAGAATTTACCGCAGATGCAATAAATGACAATGAATTGACAATAAAGATTTACAATCTCGTTCCTTACGAGACTGTTACCTTATTTTTTGAATAAGACCATAAAAACGGTTGCGTTTGCAACCGTTTTTTATCAATGGCTTTTTGTGGCGGCTTTGCTTTCCTTCTTCACGCTCCTCGGGGTAGAGCCGTTTTTCTTGTGAAAAACCTTAGTAAAATAGTTCGCAGAGGAAAAGCCTACCGCCTCCGCAACCTGCTCGACCGACATCCCGAGGCGTAAAAGCTCCTCGGCTCTTTTCATTCTCTTATCCAATATATACCTTGTAATGCTTACGCCAAACGCCGAGTTAGATATTTGATGAAGCTTAGTCCTGGATATAAAAAAGATGCGGCAAAGAAGCTCGGTATTCAGCTTCGCCCCCAGATTTTCGTCAATATACTCGGATATGGCAGAAGAAAGCTCCTCTCCCCTTCTGCCTACAAGATTTCTGACACGAAGATAGGTGGTTATAGCGTCAAGCAATCTTGACGCCGCCTCTATCTTTTCGTAATCGGTGGGTGTCACCTTCTTTATTGCAGGCAAGGCTTCCTCCCTTTTGACTCCGTAATTAAAGGCCCGCATGAGTGCATATTCGACCGATTTTTCATAGGTTTCGGAAGGGAGCATATGTGAAAGAATAACGTAACCCAATACGCCCTCACCGACCATTATAGGAGAAACGACCTCGGTCATCCCCGCATGACAGGTATAAATGTATAGACCTTTTCTTTTATATGCCTCTTTAAAGGCGGCAATATCACATTTTCTGCACCCCTCGTGCCCCTCTTCGCTGCGACGTATCAAGGTACAATACTCTATTATTCTGTCGGGATACTCGGTTATATTGTTGTACTGGTCGTCAAAGACCGATATTTTTATTCCTGTCACAGTGTAAAAGCTTTTTAAAAACGCAAAAAGCTTTTCAAGATCAAATGAAGTTCTCATACGCCCTCCTCATATATAATCATTATATATCACAAATAAGCAAAAGTCTATAATTTTGTGTAAAAATTGAACAATTTTACCCTTTTCACAGTCAAAAACATCTTGTTACAGTCTATTTCCTATGTTAAAATCATAATTAAAGAAAACAAATCGAAAGGAATCTACCATGGAATACTTCACAAGCCTTCCAAAAATAAAATACGAGGGAGCGAACAGTAAAAATCCCTTCTCGTTCAAATTCTATGACGCGGAAAGAATAGTGCTCGGCAAGCCTATGCGAGAGCATCTTCCCTTTGCGCTTGCCTGGTGGCATAGCCTTTGTGCCGCAGGAAGTGATATGTTCGGCAGAGAAACGGCAGATAAATCCTTCGGGTGCGAGAGGGGCAGTATGGCTCACGCCTACGCAAAGGTCAATGCAGGCTTTGAGCTTATGGAAAAGCTTGGAATAGAGTACTTCTGCTTCCACGACGTTGATCTTGTGCCCGAGGCAGATGATATAAATGAAACGAACAAACAGCTCGACGAGATAACCGACTATATCCTTGAAAAAATGAAGGAGACCGGAATAAAATGCCTATGGGGAACGGCGAATATGTTTTCAAACCCCAGGTACCTTGCAGGAGCAGGCTCTACCTGTTCTCCGACAGTCTACGCCTTTGCGGCAGCGCAAATAAAGAAAGCTCTGGACCTGACGGTGAAGCTTGGTGGCAGAGGCTACGTTTTCTGGGGTGGCAGAGAGGGCTACGAGACCTTACTTAATACCGACCTCAAATTTGAGGAAGAGAATATCGCAAGACTTATGAAAATGGCGGTAAGCTACGGCAGATCCATCGGTTTCAAGGGAGATTTCTACATCGAGCCGAAGCCCAAAGAGCCTATGAAGCATCAGTACGACTTCGATGCGGCAACCTCAATAGGCTTCCTTAGAAAATACGGTCTTGACAAGGACTTCAAGCTTAATATCGAGGCAAATCACGCAACCCTCGCAGGACACAGCTTTGAGCACGAGCTTCGCATCTCTTCAATAAACGGTATGCTCGGCTCTATTGACGCAAATCAAGGCGATCTTCTTCTTGGATGGGATACGGACGAGTTCCCCTTCGACGTTTACTCAGCAACCATGTGTATGCTTGAGGTAATAAAGGCAGGCGGTCTTACCGGCGGCTTTAATTTCGACGCCAAGAACCGCCGTCCCTCATACACCGCTGAGGATACAGCAGAGGGCTTCATACTCGGTATGGATACCCTTGCCCTTGGACTTCTGAATGCGGAAAAGATCATAAGCGACGGAAGGATAGACGCCTTCATCAAGGAAAAGTATTCCGGTTTTTACGAAACCGAGCTTGGTAAGAGAATACTTTCCGACAGCATAAGCCTTGAGGAGCTTTCGGAATATGCGTTGAATCTGGGATCGGCACCACTTCCTCCCAGCGGAAAGCAGGAGAGACTTGAGAGTATTATTAACGCTGTTATTTTCGGAGGGAAGCAATGAACACCTATATCGGGATAGATCTCGGAACTTCTTCGGTAAAGCTTTTACTTGTAGACTCAAAAGGTGGGATACTGCGGTCGGCTAACAGAGAATATCCTATAAGCTACCCAACCCCTGGCTGGAGCGAGCAGTCTCCCCTGGATTGGCTCACCGCTGTCAATTCGGGGCTTGACGAGCTTCTTTACGAAATAGATCGGGAAAGCATAAAAGGGCTTTCCTTCGGCGGTCAGATGCACGGCTTGGTTATTCTCGACGATCAAGATAGGGGAATTCGTCCGGCGATACTCTGGAACGACGGCCGTACCGAAAAGGAGACCGAGTATCTCAACAACATTATCGGAAAGGCTCGCCTGACCGAATATACCGCAAACATAGCTTTTGCCGGCTTCACCGCGCCAAAGTTGCTTTGGTTAAAGGAAAACGAGCCTGAAAATTTCAAAAAAATAGCGAAAATTATGCTTCCGAAGGACTATATAGCATATATGCTCACCGGAGTACATTCAACCGACTTTTCGGATGCCTCGGGTACGCTTATGCTCGATGTTAAAAATAAGCGTTGGTCGGAGGATATGCTTAATATCTGTTCCGTAAAAAAAGAGTGGTTGCCTAGGTTGTACGAAAGCTATGAGGTGATAGGTAAACCACTTCCCGAATACGGTCTTCCCAACGCAATAGTCACAGCAGGGGCAGCAGACAACGCTGCCGCAGCAATCGGCTCGGGGGTGATAAAAAACGGAGAATGTAATATTTCTCTCGGCACAAGCGGAACCATATTTGTCTCGGGCGACAGCTTTATCCCCGACCCGTCAGGCTCTCTTCATTCTTTCTGCCACGCAAGCGGAAAATTCCACTTGATGGCGTGCATATTATCAGCCGCATCCTGTAATAAATGGTGGCTGACGGAGATACTTTCCACAAAGGATTACGACGGGGAGCAGAAGGGGCTCGATCTGATTATGGGCGAAAATGAGGTCATCTTTCTTCCCTACCTTATGGGAGAGCGTTCTCCTCACAACGACGTTAAAGCCAGGGGTGCGTTTATCGGAATGCATGCGAACACGGACAGAAGAAAAATGAACCTTGCGGTAATGGAGGGCGTTGCTTTCGCTCTGCGTGACTGTATCGAGGCGGCAAGGGCTGACGGTATTGACATCCGTGAGTCAAGGATCTGCGGCGGTGGCGCAAGGAGTACTGTCTGGAGAAAAATAATAGCAAACGTTCTGGCCATGCCTATTTCCACAGTCAAAACAGAGGAAGGTCCCGCCTTCGGTGCAGCAATGCTGTCAATGGTAGGCGCAGGAGAATATGCCGACGTGTGCGAGTGTGCGAGGGCTACGGTAAAGCTTAATGATACTATTGCTTATGACAAGCGGATTGCCGAAAAATACGAAAGAAAATACCGCATCTTCAAGCAACTGTACCCGACGCTGAAAGATATATTTTCTGTTATGAATTAAAGATTGGAGCAACTTATGAAATATACTGTCAACGCAAGAAGTGATTTTGGAAACTGCGAATATGTAAACGAGACTGTACATTTTGTCGCAAATCATCTCACTGATGATGCAAGATTTTTCTTCGACGTTTGCTTTGAAAATTGGGAAGAAGATTGCTATCTTCTTATTCCCGCCTGTGCTTACGACGGTAACCGTGCAGACTATGCAACAAGAAAATACCCACCTATGTATCACCAAAGTGACGTTGGCGAAAACGAAAGGGCGTTGATTTTACGAGGCATTCCCTCTCTCGGAAGTGACGGAAAGGGAAAGCTTGAATGTTCTGTTGCAGATGCCTCATCTCCCATAATCGGCATTTTCAACCGTCATTCAAAAGAAGCCTTTTTCCTCTTCACCGAGCAACAGGTAAAAAACAAAAATATCGGTTACAGTATTCAAAACGGTAGGATCACCGTTCAATTCCCTGTTGACAGGGAAAATGCATACCGCTTTGCCAATACACCCGATCACCGTCCTGACAAGGGAATCTCGGTTGATCCCGGAGAGCGGCTTTCCTCAAGGGTACTTATCCGCTGTTTTTCCTGCAAGGATATCGCCGAGTTTTACGAGATATTCTTCAGCATCAGAAAGCTTCTTTTAAGCGATCCCCGTCCCGAAAACGGCTATAACGGCAAGCTTCTGAAAACTATGATAGATCACTTCAATGATCATAACTTTAGCGGAAAATATTACGGCAACACGCTTTGGATAACCTGGCAGCCGGGATGGTGCGGAGGCGGAATGTCCTCCTATCCCCTATATATCTACGGCGACGAGATAACAAAAGAGCGGGCTATCGACACCCTCGACTTCCTCGCTGATCATACCTCGCCCTTAGGATTTCCATACGCAGTTTACGATTTTAATCAGCTAAGGGACGATAGCAAATCTATAACCAAGTACGGTGAATTTAAAGAATACGCCTTTATGAAGGGGGCTCACCTTGTCAGAAGAAGCGGAGATGTGCTTATCTTCCTCATAAAGCAATTCAAGTGCGGTATGCCTATAAAGGAGCGCTGGGTAAAGCTTGCAAAAAAGCTCGCCGATTCATTTGTTAAGGTCTTTAAGGAAAACGGCACCTTCGGACAGTACGTTCATTACGATACGGGAGAACTTATGGTAAAGGGTACGGCATCCGGAGCATCCTTGATAGGCGGTCTCGTTATGGCGGCAGATTATTTCGGATGTGAGGAATATCTAAAGATAGCAAAAAAGGCGGGGCAATTTTACTACGATAACTTCGTTTCTCTCGGTATTTCTACCGGCGGTCCCGGGGATGCGCTTACAGCCAACGATAGCGAAAGCTCCTATGCGTTTATCGAGAGTTACGTTCTTCTTTACGAAGCAACGAGGCAGACGAAGTGGCTTGAATACGCAAAGGTCGCAACTCATTTGTTCTCCTCGTGGGTAATGACTTATGCTTATAATTTCCCCGAAAATACCGAATTCGGCATTCAGGGCATAAATACCGTCGGAAGCGTATTTGCAAACGTGCAAAACAAGCATTCCGCCCCCGGAATATGCACGTTCTCGGGAGACGCAATTTACAAGCTTTACAAATTTACCGGAAATAAAGAATATCTTGAGCTTATCAAGGATATTGCCTACTTTATGCCGCAGTGCGTATCTACTGACGAGCATCCCATATACGATTGGGATCATAAGCATGGCGATCCGGAAGGAAGACTTCCCAACGGTTATATTTGTGAGCGTGTCAATACAAGCGATTGGGAATATGACAAGTGCGTAGGCGGAGTATTTAACGTAAGCTGTTGGTGCGAAACCTCGATTTTACTCACCTTCTTGGAGCTTATGGATAAGCCCGAGATGAATTAAAAATTTTAGCAAAAAAGAAAAAAACATAGGTTTTTCAGCTTGATTTTCTCTCTGCAAAGCTAAAATATTAACGGTAATGACTCGTAATGAGCCACTACCGTTTTTTATTCGGTCATGTCAAAATGAACCGGTCTCTTTTTATTTTATACTTGCGCCCGCCTGCATAAGTGCTCCGACTACAACGTCACCGTCAAAGACGGAAACGTCGAATTTATCCTTTGATCCGAGCTCGTCAAGTGCCTCGCTTATCATCGGGAAAAGAATATCGCTTTTCTTAGTCAGACCGCCAACGCAGACCACCTTGATTTTGTCACCCTTATGTGGGAAATCTCTGCCTGCCGCATTGATAAGCTCTGCGACGTAACGCATGTTTTCACGGAGAACTCCTTCTGCAACAGAATCGCCCTCACTGTATGCCTTGAAAACTATCGGTGCATAGGATGCGATACCCGACTTACCGATTCGATAGAAGTGAGAAATATTCTCAGAAACAGTCTGCGTGCCAAGCTCCTCGCATAGGAATCTTCTCATTGCAGTGTCCTCTCCTCTTCCATCCTCTGCCTTACAGGAAAGGCTGATCGCAGCATTAGCCAGGTCATAGCCACCTCCCGCGTGATCGAAGAGATAACCGTAGCCGCCGAGACGGGATACCTTGCCGGAAATTCTCTTGAAGCAGGATGAGCCGGTACCCATTATAACAACGATTCCGTCCTCCTTGCCAAGACCTGCACTGATAATGTTAATTGCATCACTGTCGTTTGAGGTGGCAAGAAAATCGAACTTATTAAGGAAAGCCCCTATTCTCTCACGCATTTCCTTAATACCGCCGCCGGAAATACCTGCAAAGAGCGAGATCTTTCTCTTCTGTATATTTGCACTAACCTGGTTTATTCCGCTTTCAAGCACCGAGCATGCCTCGGCAAAGCCTATGTCAAAGGGATTGGATGGGCCGAGAACTATCTTATTAAGGATAACACCGTTTTTATCGGCAAGAGCGAAGGTAGTCTTTGTCGCACCGCCGTCAATTCCAAGAAAATATTGTGCCACCGACGATTCTTCAAACAGCTCATCCAGTGCAACTTCGAAAATGGTGGCAAGCTGGATAAGCGTTTCAGCAGGAGGTATCGAGTTACCTCCC